>MNYK01000001.1 GCA_001873115.1 Desulfobacterales bacterium CG2_30_60_27
ATCTTTGGCCGCGCCTCAATCGCAGGTAAGCGAGGTGAAACCGAGACTCCGAAATCCTCACCGTAGCCCTGCTACGCCTGCGGTTTTGTGCAGCGCAGCAAATACTCTTGGGGTGCTCAATCGGCGCAACCAAATCCGACCCAAATTCGGGCGCGATCCAGGTATATTAATTTTTTCCGTGTCCCTTAACATGGTGACCATGGTCAGGAATAATCCCTAACACGACCGTCTCGCCGCAGGCAAGGACTTTGTGACCGGGCAAGGCTGAAAGTAGTTACGCTAAGGCGCCATTTTTTTCTTAGCTCATGGGCTTCTTTATGATAAACAGTAGCTAGCCAATTGGCCGGCACTTTTTAAGACTTTTCCTATTTCGGCCGCTGCGGGAGGATACCAGCATGCAATGCATAACAGGTCCGTACAATCAACTCGACCCAACCGACCTGGCGCCGATTTTCGCACCAGCCACCGTGGCGGTGGTGGGCGCCTCCGACCGGCCGGACAGCGTTGGCCAGGCGGTGTTCAAAAATATGCTGCAAAACGGTTTCCGCGGCACCCTGTATCCCGTTAACCTCAAGGCCAGATCGGTTTGCAGCGTGAGGGCCTACGCCACGCTCGCCGACATCCAGGAGCAGATCGACCTGGTGGTGATCATCGTGCCGGCCGCCCAGGTACTGGCGTTGATTCCTCAGGCGGCCGCCAAGGGGGCCAAGGGCGTGATCGTCATTTCCGCCGGCTTCCGCGAGTCGGGCCCGGCCGGCGCCCTGCTTGAGCAAGAGTTGCTCGTCGCCTGCCGCCAGCATGGCATCCGCCTCGTCGGTCCTAACTGCCTGGGCCTCATCAACACCGACCCGGCGGTCAGTATGAACGCCAGCTTCGCCCGGCGATCGCCCTCGGCCGGCCATATCGCCTTTATCAGCCAGTCCGGCGCCCTGTGCACGGCGGTGCTCGATTTTGCCGCCAAGAAGAACATCGGCTTTTCCAAATTCATCTCCGTGGGCAACAAGGCCGATATCGGCGAGCTCGACCTGATCCGCTTTCTGCACGACGACCCCAAGACCAAGGTCATCATGCTCTATGTCGAGGATCTGCGTTACGGCCGGGAATTCATTGAAACGGTGCGCGAGATCACCGGCGGCGACAACCCGACCCCGATCCTGGCCATCAAGTCCGGCCGGACCAGCGAAGGGGCGGCGGCGGTAAGTTCCCATACCGGCTCACTGGCCGGTTCCGAGGCGGTCTACACCGCGCTCTTCGAACAATCGGGCGTCTTCCGGGCCCAAACCATCGAGGATCTGTTCGACACCGCCATGGCCTTTGCCACCCAGCCCCTGCCCCGCTCCAACCGCATGGCCATCATCACCAACGCCGGCGGGCCGGGCATCATCGCCACCGACGTGACCATCAATTCCGGCCTGCGCCTGGCCAAGCTCTCTGAAGAAACCAACGAGGTACTGAAGAGCCATCTGCCGGCCACGGCCAGCATCAAGAACCCCATCGACGTCATCGGCGACGCCCGTTCCGACCGTTACCAGGCCGCCCTGGACGCGGTACTGAGCGATGAAGGGGTGGACGGCGTCATCTTCATCCTCACCCCCCAGTCCATGACCGAGATCGAGGCGACCGCGAACGTCATCCCGGCCCTGGCGCGCCGCTCCGGTAAACCGGTGGTGGCCTCCTTCATGGGCCTGCTCGATGTCTCCAAGGGCGTGGAAATCCTGGAGCAGAACGGCATTCCCCATTACCAGTTCCCCGAGGCCGCCGCCCGGACCATGAGCGCCCTCTACCAGTATTCATGCTGGCTGCGCCGCCAACATTTGAAAGAGTTTGACCTGACCGTCGACGGCCCGCGGGTCACCAAGCTCATCGACCAGGCCATGGAGACGGGCAGTCACTACCTGGGCGAGATAGAGGGCAACGAGATTCTGGCCGCCTATGGCTTCCCGGTGATGCCCGGCTCCCTGGCCACCAGCGAGGACGAGGCGGCCGCGGCCGTGGCCCTGCTGGGCCGTTGCGCCATGAAGATCGTCTCCCCGCAGATCGTCCATAAATCCGACGTAGGCGGCGTCCGGGTCGGCATCGGCACCGAAGAGGCGGCCCGCGCCGCCTTCCGGGAGATCATGGCGGCCGGTCGGCAGGTGCAGGGCGCCGTCATCCGCGGCGTGCTGATGCAGAAGATGGCGGCCAGCGGCGTGGAGGTCATCCTGGGCATCAAACGCTATGCCACCTTCGGCCCGCTGCTCATGTTCGGCCTGGGCGGCATCTTCGTGGAGATCTTCAAGGACGTCAGTTTCCGCCTGGCGCCCATCCGCCGCAACGGCGCCCATCACATGGTGCGCTCCATCCGGGCCTTCCCCATCCTGAACGGCGCCCGCGGCGCGGCCCTGGCCGATGTCACGGAACTGGAGCGCTGCCTCATGCGGCTCTCCATGCTGGCCGCCGATCACCCCGAGATCGCCGAACTGGATATCAACCCCCTGCTGGTGCATGAAGACGGCGCCGGCTGTTCGGTGGCCGATTGCCGTATCCTGCTCAGCCCGCCGCCGGCGGATGACTGAGAGCTTACCCTGGCGTCCCGCTCATCCACCGCCCCAGGAGGAGAAGTATTGCCAATCATGTCCGAACCAACCTGGTCGAACGCCGCCAAGCGCCACAAGATCCTCCTCGTTGACGACGAGGCCCCGGTGCGCCGGGTTCTTAAACGCATCCTGGAAAGCGAGGGCTTCGTCTGCCGGGAGGCCGACAGCGCCCACCGCGCCTTGGAGCTGCTTGAGGCCGAGGAATTTTCGCTCGTGCTGCTCGACATCCAGATGCCGGGCCAGTCCGGCCTGCAACTGCTGCCGCTTTTGTCCGAACGCTTCCACGACCTGGCGGTAATCATGGCCACGGTGGAGGACGACCGCAAGGTCGCGGAGCAGGCCTTGCAGGACGGGGCTTACGGCTATGTGACCAAACCGTTCCAACGCAACGAAATCATCATCAACGTCATGGCCGCCCTGGAACGCCGTCGGCTGAACCGGACCAGCCGGGACAACAAGGCCCTGCTGGAAAGCAAGGTGCGCGAACGTACCGCCGCGCTCTCCCGCCTGGCCTCGTTACAGCGGCAGGCCATCGACATCTCCATTCGCTTCATCGGCCTCATGCCCCATGATTGGGCCGCCGGCGTTGTCCAGGCCCTGGCCAATATCGGCGCTTTCCTGGGCGCGGATCGTGGCTATCTGATCGAATTCAGCCCGGACGACCAAGGCGCCGCCATTACCCATGAATGGCACGGGCCCGGCATTCCCCCGCATCCCGCCATGCCGCGAGAGGCCATGCTGGACGACAAGCTACCCTGGCTAGCCAGGCAGATCAGGGCCGGCCAGGTCGTCCACCTGCCCAATATCGCCCAGGCGCCGCCAGAGGCCCGGCCGGAGATGGACTATTTTTCCTTGCCGACCATGCAGTCGCTGGTGGTGGTTCCCATGCTCCGGCAGGATCATCTGACCGGCCTGATCGGTTTCGAGGCAATCCACCAGGCAAGCGTCTGGCCCGAGGAAATTATCAGCCTGCTGCAACTGATGGGCAACATCTTCGTCAATTCCCTGGAACGGCAGCACCTGGAAAGGGAAAGGGCCGCCATGCACGCCAAGCTCCTCCAGTCGGAAAAGCTCGCCGCCATCGGCCAGTTGGCGGCAGGCGTCGCCCATGAAATCAACACGCCGATCGGCTTTATCTCCAGCAACCTTGTTAGTCTGCAAAAATACACCCAACGCCTGGTCGACTTCATCCAGGCCCAGGCCACCGCCCTTGACCAACTGCACGACACGGCAATCACCGCGCCACTGGCCGTGGCCCGCAAGAACGGTAAAATAGACTACATTACCGGCGATATCCAGGAACTGATTATGGAATCCCTGGACGGCGCCAACAAGGTTAAGGAAATTGTCCAGGATCTGAAAAATTTCGCCCGCGCGGATGAAAAAGAACCCGTGCCGGCCGACATCAACACCTGTCTGGATAATACCCTTGCCATGGTCCGCAACGAGCTGAAATATAAGGCCACGGTCAAAAGGGAGTTCAGCGAACTGCCCGACCTCCTCTGCTTCCCGCGGAAGCTGGGACAGGCCTTTACCAACCTGCTGGTCAATGCGGCCCAGGCCATTGAAAGCCACGGCGAAATCATCGTCCGCACCTGGCAGGAGAACGAGGCCATTCTGGTGGCCATCGCCGACACGGGCAGTGGCATTGCCGAGGAAAACCTCCTGAAAATCTTCGACCCGTTCTTCACCACCAAGGAGGTCGGCCAGGGCACCGGGCTGGGGCTCTCCATCACCCACGACATCATCACCAAGGCCCACCACGGCGAAATCACGGTGACCAGTGAGTTGGGCCGGGGCACCACCTTCACGGTGCGTCTGCCGCTCGGGACGACCAAGACAAGCTTGTCCTCAAATAACCCTTGCCAGGACAAGCTCTGAATGGATGCGCATCTGCTCACCGGCCTGGGCCTCATAGCCGGCGTTTGCACCACCTGCTCCTTCCTGCCCCAGGTCATCAAGGCCTTCCGCAGCCATCAGACCCGCGATATCTCGATAGGGATGTATGCCACCCTTTCCCTGGGACTCTGCCTGTGGCTGGTGTATGGCCTGTTGCTCGGAGATATGCCGCTTATCCTGACTAACGCTGTAAGCCTGACGCTGGCCCTGGTGGTCCTGGGGCTGAAGGTCAGGCATGGCTAGAGCGGAAAAGAAGTGACAAAGTGGCAGAGGGGCAAAGGGTTAAAGACTGACAGCATCTCTGCCCCTTTGCCCCTCTGTCACTTTGCCTCTCTGTCGCTGTGCCACCGCGGAAAATCATTAGCCGCCATGGGCCGGGAGATATGATAGCCCTGCAGGATGTTGCAGCCCAAGGATTGGAGCCTGACCATGGTGGCGTCGTTCTCCACGCCCTCGGCCACTACGGCGAGGCCGAGGCTCCGGGCCAGGCCGATGGTGGCCTGAACAATGGCCTCGTCGCCGGGGTTGTCGAGCATTTCCATGACAAAGGAACGGTCGATTTTGATCTCGGTCACCGGCAGCTTCCTAAGATAGGCAAGGGAAGAATAGCCGGTGCCGAAATCGTCGATGGAGATCCGCACCCCCAGCCCGGCGATCCGGTTCAAAATCTCCAGGGAACGATCCGGGTCCGCCATGATGGAGGTTTCGGTGATCTCCAGCACCAATTGTTTGGCTGGCACGCTATGCTGGGCCAGCAGGCCGGCAATGATGTCCGGCAGTTCCGGGTCGAGCAGGTCCTGGGTCGACAGGTTGACCGAGACGGCGATTTCCAGGCCATGCTCACGCCAGAGGCTGGATTGCCGCAGCACGGTTTTGAGCACCCAGAGGGAGAGCTGTTTGATAAGCCCGGTGCGCTCGGCCAGGGGAATGAACTCGGCGGGCTGCATGAGCCCGTGCCGGGGATGTTGCCAGCGCACCAGGGCCTCCACCTCGGTCACCCGGCTTAAGTGGTTGTCGAACTTGGGCTGGTAATACATCCGCAGTTCATCACGATCAAGGGCCTGCCGCAGCTCGCCCATCAGGGTCAGGCGCTGCGGGCTGGCCATGCTGAGCCTTGAACTGTAGATCACGAACCCCTGGTTGTCCTGCTTGGCGGCATACATGGCCACGTCGGCCAGTTGCATGAGGGTGTCCACATCCTGCCCGTGTTCCGGGAAGATGGCGGCGCCGATGCTGGCCCGCACGTCCAGGGTCAATTTCTCCAGGGAAAACGGCGCATCCATGGCCTTCTGGATGGTCCGGGCCACCTTATGCACGTCGGCGTCCGAGGCCACCTTCTGAATCAGGAAGGCGAACTCGTCGCCGCCCAGCCGGGCCAGGGTGTCGGATTCCCGGATAACCCCTTTCAGGCGCACCGCCAACTGCCGGAGCAACCGGTCGCCATTGAAGTGACCAAGGCTTTCGTTGATCTCCTTGAAACGATCCACGTCCAGCACCAGCAGCGCCAGACTGCCACCATCCCGTTTGGCCCGGTGGATGGCCTGCGCTACCCGGTCATGCAGCAGGATCCGGTTGGGCAGATCGGTGAGTGCGTCGTGGGTCATCTCGTGCTGGGCCTTGAACTCCATGGCCAAGGCCTGGGTACGCAGTTCCTGGGTCTGATCCGTGATCATGGCCCCGGCCTCGTAGGCCATGACCGAACCCACATGCTGCCCCCAGACGGCAAAGGCAAAGGGCAGCAAATCCAAAAACCAGAGTGCGGAATTCGTGCGCTGGGCACTGGCAACCCCGGCAAGCGTCAGGCCACCCGTCTGAAAATAGGCGACCATCGTGGTCGCCACCACGATGGCGACCACGGCGATACCCACGCCGACCATCGACTGCCGCGTGGCCTTGGCTTTCAGAAAACTGACATCGCGGGCAAAGGGCATGGGGCGCCTCTAAGAAAAAAACGGTAACTATCCAGCGGAAGCGCAACCCAGGTCAGTTCCCGGACTGGCCATGTTTTTCGCGGGTTCGTCCGCGACCGGGCGTAGGATGCGCAGGAGGTCGCGGACGCCTCGGAGGCGGGCAGGACGCCCGCCGAGAATGAGCGAAAGGCATTGCCAGCCCGGGAACGCTTAAATGCCGACACAAGCTGGATAGTTACAAAAAACATCCTGGCCGGGCGCCAAAACGGCGCGCCATTTCGTTCATGACTTTGGCGTGACGGCCACGCGACTGGCCCGCTTAATCACCACCGCCTTGACAGGAACATCGTTCTGCGAATTGCGCGTCGTGGTTGGCTGGGCGGCGATGGCGTCCACCACCTCCATGCCGGCGGTCACCTTGCCGAACACGCAGTACCCCCAACCCCGCGGGGTTTTAGCGGAGTGATCCAGGCTGACGTTGTCCACCGTGTTGATGAAGAATTGACTGGTGGCGGAATGGGGTTCCCCGGTACGGGCCATGGCAATGGCGCCGCGCCGGTTACCGAGGCCGTTGCTCGCCTCGTTGCCAATGGCCGGGCCGGTTTTCTTCTGGGCCAGATCCGGGGTGAAACCACCTCCCTGAATCATGAACCCCTTGATCACCCGATGGAAAATGGTGTTGTCATAGAAGCAGGTGTCCACATAGTTAAGAAAATTTTCCACGGTCCTCGGGGCGGCCTGTGGATTCAACTCCACGGTAATGGCCCCCAGGCTGGTCTCCAGGATTACCTTGGGGGCCTGCTCCGCGCCGTATGCCGGCCCAACCAGGCAGAATACCAGAACCAAAAGACTGTTAAACCAGTATCGCATCATCGCTCCTCCCCTTGCCCCGCCTGCCCGGCATAGTCTCCCTAGAACGCGATTCAGCCGACCCGCCACCCGGTTCACTGATCCTTGGTGCCCAGAACCCCGTTGTCCACCACGTCCCGGATGACCTCCCGCATCTCCGGGGGCAAGTCAAGAAACTGGCAACCATAGCTGACATGCTCCAGGTAGTCATGATCCAGGATCCACTTGATTTCAACCTCGACGTTCTGAAAAAATTTCAAGGGGTCGGGCCCTTGCAAACCCGTGAGGATGAGGTGCGCGCCCAACTTTATTTCGGTCTTATACTCCCTTTTCTGAGTGAAATGCAGACCGCCCTCGCTCAGATTCAGCACCTGCACCTTGAGACCGCCATCCTCGTCGGGCATGGGAAAATATCCCTCGATCCGTTGCTCCCTGGTAAAGAATATCCGCTCATAGCGCCTGTTTTCAGAATAACTGCTCATTCGATCCCCCGCCTTGGCAAACGTCAATACAGCACCGCACCCGAGACAGAAACAGCAAGAGGGCGCCTCACCCCTGCATATCATAAGAAAATAGCCTCTTTTTAGCAAGAAATACGTAGACGCCTGTAAAGAGCAAGTAAACTGTCCGGGTTTGTGGCACATGATCTGTCCGGTTTTGCCGTGCCACGGGAGGGGCGGAATGAGACGGACGGCATGGATGCCGCCCTGGCGTCCTGGCATGGCCGTGCGCCAGCACGGATAAATTTCCAGATTGTTTTCAGCAAGTTCCGTGCTTACTATCAGGTAAGCATATCAGCAGGAAATCTGGCAAGCAAATGGGGATGACTGCCTTGACAAAGAAAAATCCGATACTTATCGTAGCAACAATTTTGCTGGACTCGTAACAGAGCCGAACAACGACTTCGGGTTACGGAACTCCAATTGCTTACGAGCGGAATACATGAGGAAGAGGAAAAGGATGACCGGAAGCAACCAGCCCGAACCCGGCACCGGAGACGAAAGCAAGGGGTTCGAAGCCCAACTGGAACAGGAGGGTTTTGCCGCCGTGGAGGGCGCTCCCGTCGCCGTGACTGACTTGGCGGCGCAACTGGAGGTGGCCTGCCAGGAAGCCGCCCAGGCCAAGGACCAGATGCTCCGCTATGCCGCGGAATGCGATAATTTTAAAAAGCGGCTGGAACGCGAGCGCTGCAACTCCTTGATGTTTGCCGAAGAATGCATAATCCGGGAGCTGCTGCCCACCATCGACAACCTGGAGCGCGCCATTGAACAGGGTAAAACGACCATGGACTGCGCTACCCTGCTGGAGGGCGTGGAGATGACCCGTAAGGGGCTGTTGGCCACCCTGGAAAAATTTGGTCTCAAGGCCCTGGCCGGGGCAGGACAGCCATTTGACCCCAACATCCACGAGGCCCTGGCTACTGGAGTAAGCGACACGGTGCCCGTGAATCACATAATCCAGGAATACGAGAAGGGCTACCTCTATAAAGACCGGCTCCTGCGGGCGGCCAAGGTGGTGGTGGCCAAGCAGGACGGGAACTGAAACGAGTCAGACTTGGGAAAGAGCGGTCACCTCCGTTTATTACAGGATTAGATACCATAAAGGAGCGGGAGAACATCATGGCAAAAATCATAGGAATCGATCTGGGAACCACCAACTCGTGCGTTGCCATCATGGAGGGTGGGGCTCCCAAGGTTATCGCCAACGTCGAGGGCAACCGCACGACCCCTTCGGTGGTGGCTTTCTCCGACAGCGGCGAGCGGCTGGTCGGCCAGGTGGCCAAACGGCAGGCGGTCACCAACCCGACCCGCACGCTGTTTGCCATGAAGCGCCTGATCGGCCGGAACTTCACCGACGCCGAGGTGAAGAAATCCATTGAACTGAGCCCCTTCAAGATCGTGACTGGCAAGGACGGCCACGCCGCCATCGAGGTGGAGGGTAAGGTCTACACGCCGGCCGAGATCTCGGCCATGGTCCTCACCAAGATGAAGGCCACCGCCGAGCAATATCTTGGTGAACCGGTAACCGAGGCGGTGATCACGGTCCCCGCCTACTTCAACGATGCCCAGCGCCAGGCCACCAAGGACGCCGGCCGCATCGCCGGCCTGAACGTGCAGCGCATCATCAACGAGCCTACCGCCGCGGCGCTGGCCTATGGTCTGGACAAGAAGAAGGAGGAGAAGATCGCGGTCTTCGATCTGGGCGGCGGCACCTTTGATGTCTCCGTCCTCGAACTGGGCGACGGCGTCTTCGAGGTGAAGTCCACCAACGGCGACACCTTCCTGGGCGGCGAGGACTTCGACATGAGGATCGTCAACTGGCTGGCCGACGAGTTCAAGCGCGATCAGGGCATTGATTTGCGCAGCGACAAGATGGCCCTGCAGCGCCTGAAGGAAGAGGCGGAAAAGGCCAAGATGGAACTCTCCACCACCATGGAAACGGACATCAATCTGCCCTTTATCACGGCCGACGCCTCCGGGCCCAAGCACCTTAACATCAAGTTCTCCCGGGCCAAGCTCGAATCCCTGGTGGCCGACCTTGTTGAACGCACCGTCGAACCCTGCCGCATCGCCATGAAGGATGCCGGCCTGGCCTTTACGGACATCAACGAGGTCATCCTGGTGGGCGGCATGACCCGCATGCCCATGGTGCAGGCCAAGGTAAAAGAGATCTTTGGCATGGAACCCCACAAGGGCGTCAACCCGGACGAGGTGGTGGCGGTAGGCGCCGCCATCCAGGGCGGCGTGCTCATGGGCGACGTGAAGGACGTACTGCTGCTGGACGTCACCCCGCTTTCCCTGGGCATCGAGACCCTGGGCGGCGTGACCACCAAGCTCATCGAAAAGAACACCACCATCCCCACCAAAAAGAGCCAGATCTTCTCCACGGCGGCGGAAAACCAGCCGGCGGTGTCCATCCACGTGCTGCAGGGCGAACGGGAGATGGCGGCCAACAACAAGTCCATCGGCCGCTTCGAGCTCTCCGAAATCCCGCCGGCGCCGCGCGGCGTGCCCCAGATCGAGGTGACCTTTGACCTCGACGCCAACGGCATTCTGCACGTGTCGGCCAAGGACCTGGGCACCGGCAAACAGCAGTCGATCCGCATCACCGCCTCTTCCGGACTGTCCGAGGCGGAAATCGAACGGATGAAGAAGGACGGCGATGCCCACAAGGAAGAGGATCGTAAACGCAAGGAATTGGTGGAGGCCAAAAACCAGGCCGACTCGATGATCTATATGACGGAAAAGAGTATGAAGGACATGGGCGACAAGGTCGACGCCGAGACCAAGGGCAAGGTCGAAGCAGAGATCGCCAAAGTGAAGAAGGCCTTGGAAGGCGACGATGCGGCGGCCCTCAAAAAGGCCACCGAGGAACTCACCCAGGCCTCCCACAAGCTGGCTGAGATGATGTACTCCCAGGCTGCCAAGGACCAGCCGGGCGGCGGGACGGCAGGCCCCGAGGCCGGCGGGACCGAGGCCGGCAAAAAGGACGATGACGTGGTGGATGCCGACTACGAAGAGGTCAAGTAACTGGGCCTGATTAGTTATTGTCGCCAGACACGAGCACGGAGGCGGTCCCCTTGGGGGCCGCCTCTTTTTTTGCCCCGGAGCCTTCCTGTCAACGCCTTGAAAAGATTGTTTTTTCCACCGAATGAATATGGTATCTTGATCTAGCCTTGTGGAGGCGGCAAGATTTTGTGACATGACAAGGCCGGTGGAGGGGAAAAAACATCTATGAAAATTCTCATTGTTGATGACTCACGGGTCTCCCGCATGTTCGTGCGCAAAGCCCTGCCCGAGCGGATCAAGAACACGGCCGAGTTCCGGGAAGCGGAAAATGGCGAGCAGGCGATTGCCACTTACAAGGAGTGGCATCCCGGCCTGGTCCTGCTCGACCTCACCATGCCCGGCATGACCGGCTACGAGGTGCTTGAGGCCCTCAAGGCCTTTGACCCCGGCGCCCGGGTGGTCATCGTGTCGGCGGATATCCAGCAAAGTGCCGTGCAGAGGGTTATGCAGCTTGGCGCCCTCACCCATATCAACAAGCCTATCGATGCCCAGAAGATAGAAGCCCTTTTCCAGCGCTTGGAAGCATCCACATCGTGAGGCGCACACTTCCCTGCCCCCCTGCCACGGTTAGACGGCCTGGGCTTTGCCTGGGTAACTATCCACGGAACCGCAACCCGGGTGAGTTCCCGGGCTGGCAATGCCTTTCGCGGGTTCGTCCGCGACCGGGCGCGGGATGCGCGGGAGGTCGCGGACGCCTCGGAGGCGGGCAGGACGCCCGCCCCCGCATGAGCGAAAGGCATTGCCAGTCCGGGAACGCTTAAATGCCGACACAAGCTGGATAGTTACTTGTCCTGGCCCGCCGGCCAAACCATTATCCCTTGGAAAAACACGATGGTTGACACCACGGAGTTCCAACTGCTCGACAGTATCGAGCATGGCATCATGGTGCTCGACGCCCATGGCGTGGTGCATTTCTGGAACAAGTGGCTGGCCATCTACACCAAGAAGCCCCGCGAGCTCGTGATCGGCACCCACCTGGACGAGCAATTCCCGGAAGTCGACCGCAAGACCTTGTCCCGCAAAATCACGGCCGCCCTGGCCGTTGCCGCCCCGACCTTTTATTTCAACATGGAGACCGGCTGGTTCATCAAGGTCCCCTTCCGTCGCCTGTCCGGTTCCACCTTCGAATACATGCAGCAGAATGTCACCATCTACCCCCTGGACCGGGAGCGGCGGCTCGCCATCCTCTTTATCCAGGACCAGACCGCCCTCAGGGAGGCGCTTCACAAGATCCAGCATTACGCGCAACTCGAGGAAGAACACAAACGGCTGATTTTCGACAGCCTCACCAACCTGCACAATCGGACCTTCATGATTACGGAAGCGGCGGGGCTGGACAAGCCGATTCTCACCATCCTCAATCTTGACATCCTCCCGGAGGTTCACAAGTTTTACGGCTTCTCTATCGGCGATTGGCTGCTGAAGACGGTTGCCGAACACCTTGCCGCCTTTTTCCATGACGAGATGTTCGGGGTGTACAAGCTTGCCGATGCGGAGTTCGGGGTGCTGGCCAAGGGCGGGCAGAGCATCGAGGAAGTGGCTGAGGCCACGGAGGATTTTCTGCAATACATTGCCCGGGTAAAGTTCGTTTTCAACGACAACGAATTCCCGGTGAGCTTGACGGCCGGCATCTCGCAACAGAAGGACAATCTGTTGCGGCAGGCCGACCTGGCCCTGCAGGCGGCCAATCAACGGCAGAAGGCCTTGATGGTTTTTGACGAATCCATGGACAACCAGAAGCAGTTCGAGGACAACCTCGGCTGGCTCAAGATTCTGCAGGCGGCCCTCCTGGACGGACGAGTAGTGGCCTTTTTCCAACCCATCGTCCGTAACCGCGACAACCGGATCGTCAAATATGAGTTGCTGGTCCGGCTCATCGCCCCGGACGGCAAGGTTATCTCGCCGTTCTTTTTCCTCGAGGTCGCCAAGAAGGCCAAACTCTACCACCATATCACCCGGATCATGGTGGAAAAGGCCTTTGCAATCTGCGATGACAACACCTACGATTTTTCCATCAACCTTTCGGTGGAGGACATCCTGGATCATGACACCACGGCCCTGATCACTAGAAAACTGGCGGAGCACCCCCGGTCCAGCAAGCGGATCGTCTTCGAGATCATTGAATCGGAGGGGATCGAAAATTTTTCCGAGGTTTCCAATTTTATTCGCCAGGTCAAGCAGCTCGGCGCCAAGATCGCTATCGACGACTTCGGGACCGGCTATTCCAATTTCGATTACCTGCTCAGACTGGATATCGACTACATCAAGATCGACGGCTCGCTCATCAAGAATCTCGACGTGAACCTGAACTCCCGGGTGGTGGTGGAAACTATTGTCGATTTTGCCAGGAAACTGGGCATGGAGACGGTGGGCGAGTATGTCGAATCGGCGGAACTGCTGAGGCTGGTCAAAAAATTGGGGGTGACCTACTCACAAGGGTATCTGCTGGGCAAGCCAGGGGCTGCCATTGCGGCGGATGGCCAGCCCGTGGAGGAACAAGAGGGGTTCAACGGCGAGCAACTGGATGCCTTGCGTGAAATGATCAACATTGCCTTTGGGACGGCCACCTCGGTGATTGCCGATATCATGCACTCCTTTGCCGACCTCAGGGTGCCATACATCGAACTCATGGACCCGCCGAAGCTCCAGCGTTTCATCGGCCGCACCGTCCAGGGCAATCTGGACTATCTCATCGCCACCCAGGCATTCATCGGCCCCATAGAGGGCGAGGTGCTCTTCATTATCGACAAGGTTTCAGCCGTTAACCTGGCCCATTACATGCCTGGCCTGGCAGGCGCCACCTCCGACAGCGCGGTCCGGGAGGCCGTGCTCAAGGTGGCCGATATCGTAGTCTCCTCCTGCATGCAAAATTTTGCCGCGCACCTTAATTTCCAGGCCGAGCTTACCCAGCCCGGCCTGGCCATAACGCTCGGGGCGGAGATGGTCGGTGCGCCGCAGTTCAGGAAATTCAACCGGATCATTCTGATCGAGAGCGTCATACACTTTGAGCAGGAGCAGATCCAAGGGCAGATGCTGATCCTGACCAGCTCAGCAGAATGGCTGCGCCAGGCTCTGGACGACTTCATTACCTCGCTGGCCTAACCCGGGACAATCTGCTTTCCAGCCTGCCATGGCAAGGATACCTCGCATGATGACCGAAGAAGACAAGGAAGTACTCACGGAACTGATCAACATCTCTTTCGGGGCCGCCACCGCGGTGCTCTCCGACATGCTGGAGACCTTCGCCACCTTGCATATCCCGCAGGTAGAGGTGTTCAGCGTCAACGAGATGCGGATGCTCCTAAACGAAAAGATCAGGCTGTCCGCCACGCAACTCATCTGCACCAGCCAGTTGTTCTTCGGCGATCTCGACGGCGAGACCGTATTTGTCCTTGACGAGGGCTCGGCCCTGAACGTCGCCAGATACCTGGGCGGATCGGAGGATCCGGGTAAACTGGGCCGGGACCAGATCCTCGACCCGGTCTTGGAGGTGGGCAACATCCTGTCCGCCGCCTGCCTGAAAAAACTGAACGAACAGCTCGGCCTGACCTCGGTGTTCACCATGCCCTCGGTGGAATTCCTACCCAGGGAGGGGATCGCCTTCGGGGAACTGGAAGACAGGGGGGCGATCAGCGGGGAGGCCAAGGCCATCTTGATCAACACCGAACTTGACTTTCGGGAAGAAAAAATCGCCGGCAGCATCTACATCGTGCTGGACCCCCATTCCTTCGAGGTACTGGTGCGGCAGCTCAAGGCCTTTTTCGCGACGGCGTAACAACGTCGGCTATTTCTTCTTGCCCGGGCTTACCCCGGGCAGATCGGTCGCCGGCACCGGCGCCCCTTCATTGCAACTGCAAAAAAGCGTGCAGCCCCCATCCTTCCAGGCCGCCATGGCATTGCCCCGGCAATTGCCATCGATTGCATCCGTGCCGCAGCATTTATCCTGACAGGTCTGGACATCCTTCATGACCGAAGCAAAAGAAGTGGCAAACGACGCGGTCGCGCCTTCACCCAGCTTACAGGCCCCCTGTTTGCCGGTTGTATACATTTCTACCGGCTTATCGGTGGCCCCAAAGCCGATTATTTCAAGAGAGTAGTCAGGCGATGGCCGGGAGACCACGGAATACAGACGCCCTTCCACCAGACTCAACAGGAAGGCCGCCTTGCGCGACTCGCCAAGATCGTAGCCGATCATCTTTTCCTTGGGCGCCACCACCTTGCCCGCCCCCGTAAACGGCTTGCTCAAGGGAATTTCAAACTCAATGGCCAGGCAGGCGCTGGCCGGCAAAAGCATGGCCAGGGCGATAATCAGGATGTGTCGTTTCATCAGCTTTAGTCCCCCTTCGGTTGGTTTAAAAAACGTAACTGCTCAGGTTGTTCAGCCTGGAGCGGCTCACGCCGCCCGGGGCGATTTATCATAAAGTAACTTTTCACCAATTATTGCCAAAGACAAAAGCGAATAAGGAAATCAATCTTGGGAAGCGGTTGCTTGATTTTGACGTTCGTAACATGTGAACCGCCAAAGACAAAAATCAGCAACCACGGCCCGAAACAAAACTTCATGATTCGACATTCAGTGTTCGATATTCGATATTCGCATAAAACTCTTGGCTGCGCAATTTCAAACATTTACCGTGAACTTACTTGGAAGTACCATGTAACATTTAAGTCCAACCCCCCTCCATCCCCCCTTATCAGGAGGGAAGCCTTTAAGCCTCCCCTGATAAGGGGAGGTTTGGAGGGGTTAGATGCGAAAAAATATGTGTTCCATGGTAGCTTGATGGTGCGCACGACGCACCCTGCAATTCACCTTCAGCCTTCGCCTCAATCCAGATAGACGATCTCACCGGCGTACTCCAAGAGCGGCGCTGGACTGTCGGCCAGTTGCAGAAGGAGGCCGCCGGTGGGGTCAATACCCAGCACCCGGGCCTCGAACTGTGGTTTTTCCTGGACGTTAAAACCAAAACGCACCCGACGACCCACCGTGTCGGAAAGTTCCCGGAAACGACGAACCAGCGGGTGGTCGCCTGGCAGGGTTTCCGAACCCAGACGCAACCGTCTGGCCTCCTCATAATGGAGCAGGCCGATATTCCAGGCCAACTTGGCCAGCAGGCGGGCGGCAAAGAGGTCCAGGTCGATCTCCTGGCCAAGCATCTCCCGCAGGGAGGCCGCCCGGCCCTCCAGTGCCGCGGGAAAGCCGGAGTTATTTACATTCACCCCCATGCCGACAAGTATGTACTCCTCGCCGTAGCGCGGCCCGATCATGGTCTCGATCAGGATGCCCGCAACCTTCCGGCGGTCTATATGCACGTCGTTCACCCATTTCAGCCGCGCCGAAGGCAGCAGGCCACCCACCGCCTCGCAGCAGGCGATCCCGGCGGCCAGCGAATAGAGCCGGGAGGCCTCGGGCAACAGGGTGTTAACCAACACCAGGGTCATCCAGAGACCGCCGGCCGGGGCGTGCCATGCCCGCCGGAAACGACCGCAACCGCCGTCCAGTTCATTGGCCAGAATCACCAGGCCGCTGGCAAAGGCACGACCCGCCGCCTCGCAGGTCGCGATCCGCTGCCGGGCCAGATCCATGCCCCGCGGCAAGCGCGCGAACCGTTCGATGCAGGACCCCACCACCGCACCGTGGCGGAAGATGGTGTCCACCGCCAGCCGGTCCAGGCCGAGGCCAGAGCGGGCCGGATTTTCCTCCTGCCGGATGAGTTCCTGGACAAGCCCGGGCGAGAGCGACGACCTTACTACTCCCATTCCGCCTTCACCCGGGAGATGATCTTCTGGATAAACGGCAGGCGGCCGGGGGGGCAGACGCCGATGAGCGGCTCGCCGTGTCCCACGGAAATACCTGGCTTAAAATAGATGGAATGAATGATGCCCGGCTCGCCGCTATAGTAAACCGGGATGTCACGCTTCATGAGGGACATGGTGAAGACCTCGTCCCCGGGCTGGATGGTGACGGCCCGGGGGCCGAACTTGTCAATCCTGGCCTGAATGTCCATGGCAAAGAAATACTTGGCCCGCTCCGGGGCGTTGAAGTTAGAGAGCACCTTGCGCAGAATGGACTCGATGATCTCCCTTTTGGTGAGCGGGTGCTTGATGGTCATCACCTTTTCGTTGGCCTCGACGAAATTCCCCTCCAACTCCCGGCGCAGGGCCGAGACCTCCCCGAAGGTGCTGGAATAGATGGGCTTGGGGTTGCGCTCCCGGTACAGGACAAAGAGCAGGGAACCGGGGAGGTGATGCCACTCGCCGCCGGCCCCCTTGACCTGGGCCCCCTCCGTGACCTTGAAGCGCACCCTGCCTGTGTGCCTGGTGTGGATATGCACGTAGTCGAACGGATCGGAACGATACTTGCTCAGGATGGCGTCAAAATCGATGTCCTGGTTCATGACTGGCTCGTTCATGGAAGTGCGCTACCGGTAGTAAAGATTCCTGCCGCCCATGGTCATCAGGGCCTTGTATAGATTCTGCCGGAACTCACGGCGGTCCCAGATGCCCTGAATATGGCCGCGCCTGAGCGCGCTCTTGGCGCTGTGATAGTCGGGCGGGATGTCCTGGCCCGTGGTCTCCCGGATGACCCGCTGCCCGGCAAAGCCGATGCGGCAGGAGCGAATGGCGAACTGGTATGGCGAGCAGCCCAAAAAGGAGGCCACCGGCCCGGCGTAGGAATTATTGTCATAGACCACCATGTAAAGGCCGCCGGAATCGAGATATTCCCGCACCGCCAAGGTGCACTTGGGCATCTGGATGACGCCCAGGGTGCCCTCGTGAATGCGGATGCCGCCGGTGGTGTGGACGTAACACAACAGAGGCCGGCGCCTGAGCCGGGCCCGGTCGCAGGCCCGCACGAACTTCTCGCCCTCGGCCGAACCCACCGTGCCGTTCCTGAAATCACTGTAGAGCATGGCCACCACCAAATCCACGCCCATGACCCGGGCATCGAAGGTGATCATGGCGGAATTGCGGCCGGTCTTGGCGCGGTCGGCCTTCAGCCGACTGTCGAACCCCTTGTACTGGAGAGGATTAACCGAGCGGATCTCGCTGTTGAACTCCCGGATGGAATCCGGATCAAAGAGGTGCTTGAGATACCACTCGTACTCCAGGGGAAAATGATGGCCGCAGGTCTGGCATACCCCGCAGAATTCACCGTAGAGGTCCGGTACCCAGAGATCCCGGCAGCCGAATTTCTCGGCATTGGGGCAGGTAACGGTGCGATCCTCGTTGGCCAGGGGGCTCATGTAGGTATCACCGCGTTCCAGCCTTTCCTCGGGGTTCGCGCCCACCCGCACCGCCGTGGCCTTGCCGGCCTTGGCCTCGGGTTTCCTGGAGATAAAATCGTAGGCCTCGGTAATCGGCCGGGAAAGACGCTGCAGGAACACCGAGCCCTCCCCGGAGACGTCCTGGAACATCTTCTGCATCTGCTTCTGCTGACCCTTCAGCAGATCATAGCGGAAGCTGTAGTAGACATGGGAGACAGCCTTCTCCAGCCGGTGCCACAAGGCCATGGCTGGGCTGGCTTTGCCGCCGAAGCTGTTGGTGGCCATGTCGCGGTACTTTCTGGAGCGCAAGGACAGCAGCCGCTTGATCTCGTCACGGTGCAGATCCCAGGAGATGTCGATATGGGGTTCCTCGGCCGCCTCGGCGGCCGCCATGCGCCGCTTCACTTCATAGGCCCGGAAGGCCCGCAGGCTTTTGGTCTTCAGCACCACCTCGTCGGTGGCCCGGATCACTTCGTACCGCAACTGCCTGAAAAAACCGAAATCGTCGCGCCGTGCCCCCAGGATGGGTTCCTGGATGATGCGGTCGATGGTGCCCTGGCTCAGGTTATCCTCGGCGGTGATCCGCAGATTCTCCGCGCAGGCCGCCACCAGTTCCTTGGGCAACTTTTCGCCCTCGCGGATCTTGCCCTCGATGGCCGCACCGCCCTCGGGCGAGATCACCGAGTAATAACCGTGGGAAAACATGAGCCGAAAATCGGAAAGTCCCAGGGCCTCGGCCCCGCCCGAGCCACCCTCGGAGATCACCGAAATGATCGGCACCCTGAGCTTGGTCAGGGCATAGAGGTTCCTGGCAATCTGCTGGGCCGCGCCGGGATAATCCTCGATGGGAAAGGCGCCGGGAGTAAAATTGTAAAAATGGATCGGGATGCCTTCGGTCTCGGCTACCGCCATATAGCGCAGGGCCTTTTCATTGCCCCAGGGCTTGCTGGAGCCGCCGTTGCGAAACTCCTCGCCGTGCCCCTTCTCATGGCCGATGACCATGACCTGCTGGGTGATGACCTTGTTCTTGACGCGCCGCATGATGTTGGCCTTGGCCACCACCATGGATGGATCGACGTTGACATCCTCCTCGCCGCCCAGTTCGGTGAAGTCTTCGTAGACGTTCTCCAAAATGTCCCGCAGGGTGAAACGCTGGGGGCAACGGACGATGCGCACCCGTTCCATGGCGGTCAGGTGCTCCTCGAAACGCTCCTCCAGAAAGGCCACCGCATCTTCAACCTTGCGGATCTCCTCGCTCAGCTCCTCCTCGGCAAAATCATAAAAACTGTGCTTGAAATGCGCCAGTTTCTCGGCCAGGGCGGCGAGGTTACCCCACTCACTGCCCTCCTTGATATGGACAAGATAGGTGATGCGTTCCTCGAGTTTCAGCAGCCGCTTTCTCTGATCTTCCATAAATCTGTCCCTGCCCCTTAAAACGTGAGCAGCTTATCCAGATGGGCTTCAAGGTAAGGAATATTGGTGGAAATCGGCGCGCCGGCCACGTTCTCGCCGGCGATGGTGATCTCCCGCAGCAACTGGCGGCCCCGGGCCTTGGCCTCGGCCATGGAGTCACCCCAGACGATGGCCAGGGCCAGGTTGGGGTCGTATTCACTGGGGATGACGTAGGGCCGGTCAAAGGGCACATGGGTGTAGACCGCCAGCCAGTCATGTTTAGGAAAATCAAACTGGTTGATGGTGCCGATCCAGGGGGCGAAGCCCCGGTGGGTATCCTCGGCGATGATCCGAAACTCGATGCTCGACCCCTTGAATTCGATGCCCGACTGGCTGTAACCGATCCGGTCGCCCAGGGCCAGGCGAATCTGCTCCCGGATCAGATTGGGGTGCTGCCCGTCGATGTGGCTGATACGGGCCGATACGTCGTTCTCCACCTGAATGCGGGTATTGACCTCCAGAAGATAGGGCTGGCCGTCGCGGGTGATGATCCACTCCCAGGTGCCGACGTTGTCGTAGCGCACGTGGGCGGCCAGTTTCAGGGAATAGTCAACGATCCGGTCCAACACCTCCTGGGCGTTGAAGACGTATGCGAAACAGCTCTCGTCAAAGCCCGGCGCCGCCTCCAGCCGCTTCTGCCGGCCGGTGGACTGGATGGTGCAGTTGCGGGTGCCGAAATGGATGCGCTCACCGTGCCGGGAACAGACCAGTTGCACCTCCAGATGGTTATAGTCCCGCAGGCATTGCTCAATGAGCACCCCACCATCGCCGAACTGGCGTTTGGCATAGTTCTGTACCTGCCGGTAAACGCGGCGGAACTGCTCCACCTCGCGGACCTCCTCGATGCCCATGCCGCCGCCGCCGGCCGCCGCCTTCACCAGGATGGAAGGATTCTTGATCTTCTGGGCCTTCTGGTCGGCCATGAGCTGTTCGGCATACTCCTCGGCCTCCATCTCGTTGTAAATGGGGCCGTCGGTGCCGGGAATGGTCGGTATGCTTAAGCTGTTGGCCACCCGCTTGGTGTTGATTTTGTCACCGAGATCCTTGATCACCTCCCAGTTGGGGCCGATGAAGGTGAGCGGCCGGTCACGGACCGTCACCCGTCTGGCAAAGCGGAAGTCCTCGGAAAAGAAGCCGTAGCCCGGATGGATAGCCGTACACTCGGCATGATCGGCCACGGCCAGGATATCGTTGGGATCCGTGTAGCTCGCCACGCGGAAGGCCCGCTTACCATGCGGCTGGTGGTCGAGACTGCGGCGGACGTGCTCGGAATCGGCATCCTCCTCGGTATAGACCACCACATAGTCCAGGCCGAGATCGGTGCAGGCGTTCATGATCCGGAGCGCGATCTCGCCCCGGTTGGCAATCAGTACCTTCTCCTTCACACCCGACCTCGATTCGCGAAGTTCCTTGGAGGGCCATGGCGGCGCCCAGCAGATGCCATGGTGCGGCGGTCAGCTCTCAGCATTCAGTTTAACGTGCTTACTTGATTGATTTTTTTTGCTGACCGCTGACCGATGATGGCTGACAGCATCCAGATGGAAACATAGTTTCCTGGTAACTGTCCAGCAGTATCACATCTGTGTCGTCATCGGCCTGCTCATGTGCGATAGCACACTTCGCAGACCTATTCCTGGCAGTTGCGGCAATGTTGAACAGTTACATGCTGTGATTTTTGTTCCATTCCGGCATCAAGCTGGATAGTTACGTTTCCGGATGCATACATCCTATACCCCAAACAGAACGGGGTGTATACCGATTTTCCGTAGTCAGGTCAACATATTCTGTAACTATCCAGCTTGTGTCGGCATTGAAGCGTTCCCGGGTTGCGGTTCCGCTGGATAGTTACTTTGGATTTTGAATAGAATAAGGAAAACAGGGAGTGCGATTTTGCCAAATGTTCATAATAAGCTCCGAACCGCCTTGCCCTTGGTAAAGACCAAACTTCATGATTCGCCATGCCTGGTTCGATATTCAATATTCGCTTTTGTCTTTGGCAGCAATTGGCGAAAAGTTACCTTATGATAAATCGCCCCGGGCCGCATGAGCCGCTACAGTCTAATACACTAAACACTTACACCCTGCCCCTGATCCATGTCCCGCAACCTGGCCATCAGCTCCAGGCACAAGGCCTCGTTGTTGGCCTGCTGGGCCTCGCCGAGCAGCCGGGTCAAGCGCTCCCGCCGCACCCTGCCACCCTCCCGGGCCAGCCAGGCGAGCTGATCGCCGGCGATGGCCTCCCGCTGCTCAACCGAATAGGCAGGGGTATTCAACAGCACCCGCGACACAAAGGCCCGCTCCGGCCCGACCAGGCTGTCCAGCAGGTACTCGGAACCGGCCGCCTGTTCCTCGCCGCCCAAGGCCTGCAACCGGGCCAGGATCTCCGTGGCCCCGCTGGAGGTCACCAGGTCCGCCAGTCCGGCCGCCAGAAAACGCTCCACATACTCGGGGTAGGCGATTAGAAACTCCAGCAACTGCCGCTCCTGGAGTGACAGCGTCAAGGCCTGGTCCGCCGCCCTGACGCTGCTCGCCGCCCTGGGCAGCACGGCCAGCCGGCTCACCCCGCCCAGCATCTGCGCCGGCGCGATGCCCAGTTTCTCACTGAAGTGGGCGACAAAGACGGTGCGCTGCATCTGGTTGTCGCCGATGGCGGCAATGACCGGCCCCAGTTCCGAGACGATCCGGCTTTTGCCCTCCACGGTCAGGCCGTGGCGGCGCACCAGGCTGGCGAAGAAGAACTCCGGCAGGGACTGGGCCTCGGCCAGCATCTTGGTGAGCTCCTCCGCGCCGTATTCGGCCAGAAAGGTGTCCGGGTCGTGGCTGCCCGGCAACAGCACCACCCGGGCGGTCACCTGCTCGCTCAAGAAGAGGGGCACGGCCCGGGTCGCCGCCTTTTCGCCGGCCGTATCGCCGTCGAAGAGCAGTATCGTCTCGTCGCAGTAGCCTTTCAGGGTGCGGATGTGGGCCGGGGTGAGCGCCGTGCCAAGCGGCGCCGCCGCATTCGCAAATCCGTGCGCCAGCAGGGCCAGCAGGTCAAAATTGCCTTCCACCAGAAGGCAGCGCCGCGCCTGGCGGACCGCCTCGCGGTTCTGGTAGAGGCCAAAGAGGACCCGGCCCTTTTCAAAGACCGGCGATTCCGGCGAATTAAGGTATTTGGGCTGACCGTCGCCCAGGATGCGGCCCCCGAAGCCGACGATCTGGCCGCTCAGATTGAGGATGGGGAACTGGACGCGGTCGCGGAAGCGGTCGTAAAAGCCGCCGTGCTCCTTCTTGACGATGAGCCCGGCCGCCAGGGCCATCTCCAGGTCCAGTCCGGCCGTCGGCAGGGCCTTCACCAGAAAATCCCAGCGGTTCGGGGCATAGCCCAGCCGGAAGCGCTCGGCCAGTTCGGCCGGGACCCCGCGTTTCGCCAGATACGCTCGGGCGTCGGCCGCCTCCGGGGCCTCCAGCAGCAGCCGGTGATAGAGAATCGCCGCCTGCTCGTTGGCGTCCAGCAGGGCCTGGCGTTTTTGGGCCTGCTCCTGATCCTGGCCGCCGCCCCCGGCCCGCTCGGGCAGGGTGACATTGAAACGTTGGGCCAACTCCTGCAAGGCCTCGGGAAAGGTCAGGTTGTGATACTTCATCACAAAGGTGAAGACATCGCCGCCCTCGCCACAGCCGAAGCAGTGGAAGGTCTGGCGTTCGGGCTGCACCATGAAAGACGGCGTCTTTTCCGCGTGAAAGGGGCAGACCCCCTTGAGGTTGGCGCCGCTCCGCTTCAGTTGGACGTGCTCGCCGATGACCGTGACGATATCCGCGGCCTCCTTCACCAGTCGGGCGGTTTCGGCGCGTTGGGGAGAGGTGGTCATGGCATCCGATCCGTTTTGAAAAAAGGCATGCTCGTACCCTGTAACATTTAAGTCCAACCCCCCTCGATCCCCCCTTGTCAGGGGGGAAGTCTTGAAGCCTCCCTTGATAAGGGGAGGTCTGGGGGGGTTAGATGCGAAAGAATATGTGTTCCATGCTATGAGCGTTACGCTGGATAAACACCGATCTGTAAATGTTATTCATCCTACCATGGGACCGTCGGAAAAAAAACTACCAATAAAGACAAAGGCCATCCACCCGCGGCTGCCGCCCCTCCGGCGTTCATGGCTTGACGGCCGGCCGGCCACGCGGTAAGCAGGAGAAGCAAGCCCCAGGCATGTTCACCTCAACCAGGAATCGCCATGCAGAACCGTTACAATAGCAGCCAGGCCCAGGCCCTGATCTCCGCCGTCCCCGAGCAGCCGGCCGCACTTGCCCTGCGGGTCTATACCTCACGGCTCATCGGTGCCGAACCGGGCCTTGTCCTGCACGGCGGCGGCAACACCTCGGCCAAGGCCCGGGTCACCACCTTGCTGGGCGAGGAGATGGAGGTGCTGTTCATCAAGGGCAGCGGCTGGGACCTGGCCACCATCGAGCCGGCCGGCTTCCCGGCCCTGGATCTGGGTTATCTCCGCAAACTGCGGCGCCTGGAGGCGCTCACCGACGAGGAGATGGTCAATCAGTTCCGCACCCACCTGCGGAGCGCCGCCGCGCCCGACCCCTCCATCGAGACCCTGGTGCATGCCTTCCTGCCGCATGCCTTTATCGACCACACCCACGCCGACGCCATCGTCACCCTCACCAACCTGGTCGACGGCGAGGCCCTGCTGCGTGAGGCCCTGGGGCCGGAGATCGGTATCCTGCCCTTCATCATGCCGGGCTTTCCCCTGGCCAAGGAGGTGGCCCGCCTCTACGAAAGCCGGGTGAGCATGGACTGCATCATCCTCATGCACCACGGGATCTTCACCTTTGCCGACGACGCCGAGAGCGCCTATGCCAAGATGATCGATTACGTAACCCGGGCCGAAAACTTCATTGCCGAGGCTGTGGGGAAAAAACCGCGCCCCGCTGCCCGGTCGGCCGCAAAGCCAGATCCGGCCGTGCTTCTGCCCATGCTGCGCGGCGCCCTGGCCCTGCCCGACCCGACGGGCCAGCCCCGCACCATGCTGCTGGCGGTGCGCCATGACGCGGATATCCTGGCCGCCCTGGACCGGGAGGATGCCGAGCCACTATTTACCACCGGCGTGCTCACCCCGGATCACGTCATTCGCACCAAGAACTACCCCCTCTTTCTCGACCTGCAAGGCACGCAGGGCCACGAGGACATCCAAGCCCGCATCGGCCTTCGTCTCACCGCCTACCGGGAACGTTACGACCGCTACGTTACGGCCCAGGCCACGGCCCAGAGGGTGACCCCCACCCGTCTCGACCCCATGCCGCGGGTCATCCTGGTGCCGGGGCTGGGCCTGGTCACCGCCGGCGCTACTGCCAAGGACGCGGGGATCGCGGCGGACATCGCCAGCCACACCCTGCGCGCCAAGATTCAGGGCGCGGCCCTCGGGCCTTACCGCGAACTGGACGAGGCCAGCATCTTTGCCATGGAGTACTGGCGTCTGGAACAGGCCAAGCTCGGCCGGACCCGCCCACAATCGCTCTCCGGCAAGGTGGCCCTGGTCACCGGCGGCGGCGGGGCCATGGCCCTGGGCATTGGCCGCCAACTGCTGGCCGCCGGGGCCCGGCTTTTTTTAAGCGACATTGATCCGGTCCGGCTGGGCCGGGTGACCGGGCGGCTGGCCGGAGAATTCGGGCCTGGCCGGGTGGACGGGCTGGTCATGGATGTCACGGACCTGGATTCGGTAACCGGTGGCCTTAACCGCCTGGTGCTTACCTGCGGCGGTCTGGACATTCTGGTGCCCAACGCCGGGGTCGCCCACGTCGCCCGCCTGGAGGATCTGGACGCCGCCGCCTTTGTCCGGGTCATGGCGGTGAACTGTACCGGCACCTTCACCATGATCAAGGCCGCGGTACCCATCTTCCGGCGGCAGGGGACCGGCGGCCACATCATCATCAACTCCTCCAAGAATGTCTTTGCGCCCAGCCCGGCCTTTGGCGCCTACAGCGCCTCCAAGGCCGCCGCCCACCAACTCGGCAAGATCGCCGCCCTGGAACTGGCCGAGATTGGCGTGCGGGTAAACATGATCAACGCCGACGCCGTGTTCGGCGACGAGGCGGTGGACTCCGGCCTCTGGGCCGTGGTGGGACCGGACCGCATGCGAGCCCGCCACCTTGACCCGGCCGGCCTCAAGGACTATTACCGCCAGCGAAATCTCTTGAAGACTGAAGTACTGGCCGACCATGTGGGCCACGCCGTGGTCTTCTTCGCCAGCAACCAGACCCCCACCACCGGTGCCACCCTGCCGGTGGATGGTGGCATTCCCGAGGCCTTTCCCAGGTAGGCGCTCCCGTGCGGGGGGCGATTCCATTAATTTTGGCCGGTGATTGTCGGCGGCCTGCCGCGTGGTCTGCCTCAACCCCTGCACAGCGACTGAAGTATTGCACCGCCAATGGTGGCAAAGGCGGCGCGGGCTGCCCCGGGGTCTTCATGCCAGGTGAGTCGGCCGAAAATGGGGACGCGGGCAATCTTGCCGATGGTCTCCAGATTGTCTTGCGCCAGCAGGTCGTCTTCGTCCGGCCGGGAATCGCAAAAGAGCACCCCCAGCACTGGGATGTGGCGGCAACGGGCCGCCTCGATGCTGAGCAGGGTGTGGTTGAGGGTGCCCAGGCCGCTCCGCGCCACGATGAGGATCGGCAGGCCCATCCTGGCCACCAGGTCGGCCAGCAGCAGATCGCGGCGCAGGGGTACGAGCAGGCCGCCGAGCCCCTCGACGATGAGGAGGTCGTGGGCCGCGGCCACCTGCCGGCAGCGCGTCTCAAGCACCTTCGGATCCAGGGGTGGCGCCTGCTGTAGTTCCGCGGCCAGATGCGGGGCGGCGGCTTTCTTAAAACAAAAAGGGACTTGGAGCTCCAAGGGCAGCGCGGTCGGGGGCCTGGTGCAGAGACCGAGGCAGCGTTCCAGATCAGTGGGCGAGGCGGCACCGGTGCTGACCCATTTCTGGTAGTTGGTCCGCAATCCTTTTGTCAGGCAATAATTCAGCAGCAGGCCGCAGACCGTGGTCTTCCCAACCCCGGTGTCGGTGCCGGTGACAAACAGTGTGGTGGCGGGCGGTAGCGCGTGGCGGATTGAGTGCAAAGGCATAATTTGTGGCTGGCTCCCGGCTGGTGGTGGGTAAGGGCATCCTGGTTTGCGGAGTATTATACCTGACGCCGGGGAGGAGGGGGATTTTTTCCCGCGCCATGTTCAGCCTTGCCGGGCGCGGATCAGAAAAATTTGATATGAGAGACGGCAACCGCCGCGATTTTCGGTAAACCAGTCATCGAGCCGACGGAGACGGGCGCGGGTAAAGACGGGCGGGGTCTGCACGCCTGTAGTCCCGGTGCGTTTCAGGTGGGTGAGGAGTTCCAGGCAGGAGGCATATTGCCGGGGCACGATGGTCTCGGTGCATTCCCATGTGGCAAAATGCCGGGCCAGCCAGCCACGGATGATCTCCAAGTCCGGGAAGGCGCCAGCGGCCAAGGGGAAACGGTGGCCAATGATCGTTGCCAGTGCCATCTTGAGTTCCTCCAGGCTGCGCGGGCCGAACAGCGAGCAGGCCATAAGCCCGTCGGGCGCCAGCCGTCGGGCGATGTGGCCAAAGGCCGCCGATGGGTCGTCGAACCACTGCAGGCAGGCGTTGGAGGTGATGAGATCGAAGCTGCTGGCGCTGTCGGCCAGGAACTGCTCGCCATCGGCGCAGACCAGGGACACCCGGTCCAGGCCGGTTAGTTGCCTTTTTGCCAGCGCCAGCATGCCCGGGGAGAAATCCAGGGCCAGGAGGCGGGCGGCGGGCCAGCGCTCCGCCAATTGGCGGGTGTAGTGGCCGGTACCGCAGCCGATCTCCAGGATGTTCATGGGCTTGAGAGCCGCCGGGATTGTCCGGGCCAGCATCCGTGCCGTGGTCTTCTGGACGGTGGCGTGTTGGTCATAGGTCGTGGCGGCGGCTGAAAAACGGTCCTGGATGGTGATTTTTTTTCTTTGCCTGGCCGCCTGCCAGAATGCCGGCGCCAGGAAAAGCGTATGGCCGGCCTGGTCTACGACCATCCGTCGGGCCCCGGCCAGTCGCATCATCTCCAGGGCCGGCGCGATGATATCCCGGCTACCGTGGATTATAAGGACTTTCCCGGGGTGGACAGGGTGGGGCGCCGCGGCCACGGCAAGGAAGTCCAGCCCCTGTTGCAGGCGGGCGGGGTTCATGGTTGCCAGGTAGCGCGGTTCAAAGCGGTCGCAAAATTTCCGGTACGCCTCCCGGTTGCCCAGGAAGCAACGCCGGTAAAAGGCACGAAGACCATCAATTGGCTGGGTTGCCAGGGTTTCGCGCATCTGGTGGATTTCTTCGGCTGGCCAGTGATCGCGGGTGGCAAGCAGCAGCAGCCTATGGGTCCGGTCGGGGAAGCGACGGGCGAATTCCAGGGCCGCATACGCCCCCATGGACCAGCCAACCAGGGTCACCCGTGGGATCCGGTGCTGATCCAGAAAAATTTTCAGATCCTGCCCCACGGTGGCTGGATCAATGGGACCCACCGGCAAGAGCCAGTTAAGCGGCAGCTTACCGTAATCCGGCGCCAGTTCAAGGATGGTGGCATCAAAGCCCCAGCCGGGCAGGAAGACCAGCGGGGGGGCGGGGTCTGATCCGCGGTTATCTCTGGTGTGATAAAAAAGATGCATAGGACGTGACAGTTTGCCGCTCGGTGCGGGAAGGTTTAAAAAGTTTAGGGAACAATACCAGGACCACGGAGGCAGTGTTACTTTTTTCAATGGCTGGTTATTTTTTTCTCCCGGCAGTATACTTTTTAAAATGGTTAAATATTCGTAACTATCCAGCGGAATCGCAACCCAGGTGAGTTCCCGGACTGGCAATGCTTTTCGCGGGTTCGTCCGCGACCGGGCGCAGGATGCGCGG
>MNYK01000055.1 GCA_001873115.1 Desulfobacterales bacterium CG2_30_60_27
CCCAAGAGTATTTGCTGCGCTGCACAAAACCGCAGGCGTAGCAGGGCTACGTCGAGGATTTCGGAGTCTCGGTTTCACCTCGCTTACCTGCGATTGAGGCGCGGGCAAAGATGGCCCTAAGCCGGGATGCGTGATGGTAGATTGGTATTTTCCGCGTCCCTAACTCAGGCCCTCCAGTCGGGTGACGATCTCGCCCTCGTCCGGGAAGCGTTTTTCCTTGGCCTTGACAAAGACCTCCCGGCCGTCCGCCACGATCTCATAGACGCCGCCGTCGCCGGGCACGTATTCGATCTCGGCGTTGAATTTCTTCCGCAATTCGTCTCCAAGCCTGGAGGCGCGTGGCAGATAATTTCACTTGGTACAGTATGTAATTCTGACCTTCATCGGCATGTCCCCCAGCAAGATTTTCACTAGTGGCCAGGGCCGCGGCCCTGGCCAGGCATGATCTCTTTTAGCATATTTCCCTTCTAAAACCAACTGGCCGCCGCATGGACCCGTCCCGTTTAGTGGTCCATGTCTGCATGCATAGCCTGCCTTTTCCATTGTCAACCCATTTGGAAAAAGGTAACATTTTTTGTAACTATCCAGCCCCGCCACCCGGGTGACTTCCCGGACGCCTCGGAGGCGGGCAGGACGCCCGCCGAGCATGAACGAAGGCATGGCCAGCCCGGCAACGCTTAAATGCCGACACAAGCTGGATAGTTACACATTTTATACTGTTATGACGCCCGCGATCATTTTTCCGCCAAGGAACCCGCCGTATGTCTGGATTTGTTTTCGGCAGAGACCTTTGCGGTTCCCCCTTGAAACAATTCTCTTTTGCTTGCCATGCGGGCGGCTGAACAATTGTGTGACCTTTGCAGGGCGAGGCATCCGCTGAACCGAGGACAGGAGGTGTTGTTATGAATCGATCCAACAAATCCGACCTTGAATTCAAGACTGGCACCCATGGTCGTGTTCCAGGCAAGGCCATGGCCGTTGATGCCGATGAGGCCGGCGTGCGGCGTGCCTTTCGTCTGCCCAGCGTGGCCACGGCGAATGTGGTGGTGGAGGTGAACGGCAAGGCGTATGAGGTTGTGGATATCTGCCGGGACGGCGTGGGGCTCCGCATTGCCAAGGATGCCCCCTTCCCCGTGGCCGGCGAGAAGGTGAGACTGACCGTGTCGCTGGCCGGGACGGCCTATGATGCCTCCGGAAGAATTATCCATGTGTCGCCTGATTTTTCAGATCAGTATCTGTGCGGCATTCAGTTTGTTGACCTTAAGGCCAAGTTTCTGGAAACCCTGACCACCTTTCTTGAGGCCCGCCGGCTGGACTGGTTCGCCGACCAGCAGGGGTGAGCCTTGCTACCATCGTGTTAGACTAAAGGATTACGCAGGATGACAGCAAGCAAACAGCAGGACCGCCTGGGTGATATTCTGAACGCGCCAACGAATGATGCGTTTCACGGCGTGGCGGAACTGAATCTGCTTATCCAGTCTTTTGGTCGCGGCGTCAAGGAGCGCCATGACCCTGTTGTCAGGCATGGCGCCACTGGGGCGGCCGGACGGAAACCCCACGGAGTTCCAAAGAAAAAGACTACGCATTACCTGCCCCAGGAGATGTTCGAAGAGCTGGGTGATGCCAAGGAGCGGATCAGGGATCTGGTGCCCGAGGCGGTGCGCGGCCTGGTGTCCAAATCCGGCATCATCAACCAGGCCTTGCTGAAGGTGCTTGAAGAGTTTGAGGCCAATGGGCGCAATAGTGAGCTTGTCCGGCGGATCATCGCCAGCGGCAAACCGAAGATTTAGCTGAACGGCGCGGTAGGTCTGGCGCGGAGCGAACAGGAGGCTGGTTGATGATTATTGTCTGCCCCCATTGCAGGAAAAAGCACGATATCGATGAAAAGAGGATTCCCGCCAACGTGACCATGGCCCGCTGCAAGGGGTGCGGCAACCGCTTCCCCCTGCAGGAGGCCATCGAAAAACCGGCCAGCCCGGCGCCGTCGGCCGGCGGCGGCCAGGAGCGCCGGGCCCGGATTATCGGCGTCACCTTGAGCAAGGGCGGCGTCGGCAAGACGACCACGGCGGTGAATCTTGCCACAGGGCTGGCCCTGGCTGGTTTCGAGGTGCTGCTTATCGATACCGACACCCAGGGACAGGCGAGTTTCTGTCTGGGCGTGCATCCCAAGGCCGGCCTCACTGAACTGGTGACCGAGGAGTTGTCGGCCGCCGAGGCCGTGGTCAAGGCCCGGGAGCGTCTCGATCTGCTGGCCGGCGGTAAATCCCTGGCCGGTCTGAAACGGATCATCGACCGCAAGGATTTCGGCGGTGAGTTGACCCTGGCCGAAAGCATTCGGCCCCTGGAAGGCCGTTATGATTACATCATTGTTGACACCTCACCAGGCTGGGACCCTTTGACGATCAACGTGCTGTTCATGGTGCGTGAGGTGCTGGTGCCGGTCTCCCTCGAGGTCATGAGCGTGCAGGGACTGGTGGAGTTTCTGAAGAGTCTTGCCTCCATTCAGAAATATCGGAAGGAACTGGAACTCAAGTATATCCTGCCGACCTTCCGGGACCGGCGGGTGAAGAATGCCGACGTCATTCTCGAGAAGCTGCATGAGGTTTACGGGGACATGGTTTGCGAGGCGATCCGTTATAACGTGCGGCTGTCCGAGGCTCCGGCCCTGGGCCAGACGATTTACGAGTTCGCGCCCGGCAGCAACGGCGCCCAGGATTACCGCGAACTGGTGCGCAAGGTGGCCGACAATCCGAAGTTATTCCGCTGAGGCGTGGCGGGAGGTCAGCGGATCTTGCCGTAATAATCCTGCATGTCCCTGGCCAGGAAGCGGTCGATCCGGGCCAGATGCCCGCGGTGCCTGGCGAAGATAATGTCGCGCAGCCGCGTGGCGGCGATCAGCTCTCGCACTTGGCCCTGGATGTTCAACCAGGCGTTCTTGCGGTAGGGCGTGTCCAGTTCCATGAGCTTTTCCGATGCCGCGGCATGGCGTTTCGCCAGGCGGGGAATTCGCCATTGGCTGAGAACGAGGACAACGCCTAGCAAGGGGAGGATGAGCCCTGCCACCGGTATCAGCAGGAGCCGCACCGGCACCTTGCCGCCCAGCAGGCTGGCCAGGAAAGAGGTTTCCGGGAAGCCGGCGAACCGGCGGACGAACATGTCCAGAAAGAAAAAGAGGAACAGGCCCAGGCCGGCCGCAACGGTCAGGCCTTGCCGGACTAACTGTCTGCCCTGAGCGCTGAAGGCCGCCATGGCCTCCACCGTAAGCCGCAGGGCCTGCACCTGGCGGTCCACGTCCTGCAGAATGTGGCTGAGCCGGAGCTTCGGCGTGGCCATGATCTTCTCCTTCAGTTCCTGGCGCTCATCGATTCCCAGCCCATGCGCCTCCGATTCCCTGGCCAAGTCGGGAGAAAAGGTGAGAAAGATGCGCGGCATGTCCTTGCGGCCGGTCATCTGGGAAAGGTTCCAGCACAGGGTGCCGTAAGCGCGCACCAGGTCGCCGGGGTTGTCGCATTCATCGATGCGGCTCATGACAAAGATGATGCGGTCCTCCATGGCACTCATGGGCAGCACCGTACGGATGGCGTCGTAGGTTTCCTTGATGGTGCCGGCCTTGTGGGGATCGAACATGAGCACCACCAGATCCGCCAGCTTGGCCAGTTCGCCGATCACCCCCTCGTAGTCGTAATCGCGGTTTTTTTCGGTCACCGAATCGAGCATGCCCGGGCTGTCGATGATGGCAAGGTTTTGCAGGGCTGGCGCATTGTCGATGAGCTTCATCTCAAAGTGGGCAATGAGCCGTTCGCCGAAGTCCTTCAGGGAGACAAAGGGCAGTTTTTCGTCGCCGATAACCGTGGCGCCGGGCACGCTCCGGGCTCCTTCCTGGTCGTCCGTTGCGGTGATTACCGTGAATGAGTCATCGGTAGGCGCCTGGCCGGTGCGCTGGATATTTTGTCCAACCAGCTCGTTGATCAGGGTGGACTTGCCTGACGAGTAATTGCCCAGCATGAGGACCAGGGGCTTCCATTTGAGGACATTTTCGATGTCCTCTGGCTCGAAGAGGTAGCTGGCGAACAGGGGGGCAAGTTTTTTCGTCACCCGCTGCTTAAGTTCGGCCTGTAGTCGTTTCTCATCCATCCGCATGCTCCTTGGGCGGCGTGCGCCGCAATCGGTGAAAACCTGATTCTTTCATACCCCATTGCTGGCAAAAATTCCCGCATATTCTGGCCGGCTTGGTGTGGAATATGCACTCCGGCATGCATGATGCCGCCTTGCATTATGTTCAAGGTATTGGCCATCCATAGTGTTGACAGAACATAGGCGCTGTAGTATGAAAATGTTAGATCGTTGCTAATGTTAAATGAACAACGAGGCCTTGGCGGGCAACCGATGGGCAAAATCATAAAATGGAAGTGTCCAGGAAAGCAACACCTTTTGCCTCGCAAAGTGCCTCTGGCGCACATGCTCCAGTTGTCGCCGCGACATCCTCTAATCCGCCGAAACTGCCATTCGCCACCCACTTACTCGAAGGCGGCTACGACATTCGAACTGTCCAGGAGCTTTTAGGCCATAGCTATGCGTTATCTTCATCAACACATCCGTTTCCTGCTTGCACGGTATCCGTGATAGAAGTATAGTCAGGTTGTGACCAGGGAGGCCCGATGATCGTCTCGTTCGGTGACCGCGCGACGGAGGATCTGTACCACAACCGGCCAACGAGCCGGGTGCGCCGGTTTCCGCAAGACGTCGTCGGTCTGGCGCTGGTCAAGTTCGATATGCTCAACGGCGCCGCGGAGGTACTCGACCTGCGCTCGCCGCCCGGCAACCGCCTTGAGGCGCTCAAAGGTGACCTGAAGGGTTCTCATGCGATTCGGGTCAACGACCAGTGGCGGCTCGTGTTCCGCTGGGAGGGCAACAACGCCCACGACGTTCGGCTGATGGACTATCACAGGTAGGAGGTTAGGCCATGATCCCGGAGAATCGCATTCCCACCCATCCCGGCGTCATCCTGGGCCAGGAGTTCCTCGCCCCGCTCGGCATCTCACAGGTGGCCTTCGCGGCGCATCTCGGCGTTCCGGTGCAGCGCATCAATGAGCTCATTCGCGGCAAGCGCGGCATCACCCCTGAGACCGCATGGCTGCTCGCGGCCGCTCTCAACACCACGCCGGAGTTCTGGGTCAACCTGCAGGCCGCCTACGATTTGGCCAGGAGCCGGCCCTCTGAACCGGTCGAGCGGCTTGCGGCGGCGGGCTGACGGTCGCAAGCAAACAAGCGCATCAACCTGACGTGCAGAATCACTCGGCTAGACTGGAACCGCACGTCGCGCAGCCCACAGACCACGGAGGGACCATGAAGGTGTTTATCACCGGTGGCACCGGTTTTGTCGGTAGGGGTCTGGTTGAGTTGCTGGTCAGCCGTGGTTGCGCGGTTACGGTTTTGACGCGGCAAGCCAGGCCGGCGACGGATGGGGTCCGCTATGTAGCCGGCGACCCGCTTCAACTGGGGCCGTGGATGGACGAGGTGGCGGGCCATGCGGCGGTGGTCAACCTGGCCGGTGCTCCGATCTTCTGCCGGTGGACCGAGGCCAACAAGGCCATGCTCCGGGCCAGCCGCATCACTACCACCCACAATCTGGTAGCTGCGTTGGCGAGAAACGCCGGGCAGGAGGTCACCCTGCTGAACGCCTCGGCGGTGGGTTATTATGGCCTGGAAGATTATCCGGAACGGCATGAAACGGCGCCGGCTGGCCATGATTTTCTGGCCAGGCTGGCCAGGGACTGGGAGGCGGCCGCCCGGGGCGCCGAGGGGAGCGGGGTGCGCGTGGTGCTCTGCCGTTTTGGGGTGGTGCTCGATCCGGCCGGCGGCGCCTTGCGGACGATGCTGCCTGCCTTCCGGCTCGGTCTTGGCAGCCCCCTGGGCTCCGGCCGGCAATGGTTTCCCTGGATCAGCAGGGTCGATCTGCTGGAGGCGTTCTGGTTCTTGTTGCAACACCAGGATATCGCCGGGCCGGTGAATTGTACCGCCCCTCATACGCCGCGTAACCGGGAATTTGTCAGGCTGCTGGGACGATCATTGCATCGCCCTGTTTTTCTGCCCGGGGTGCCGGCCTGGCTGCTCCGCCTTCTGCTGGGTGAGGCGGCTTCGACAATTACCAGGGGCCAGAACGTGGTGCCCGCGGTCCTGATGCGCCATGGGTTCCGGTTCCGCCATCCGACCGTGGCGGATTTTTTTCGGCAAGGTCCGTGAGTGGCCGGCTCAGAGGACGAGCTTGACGGCCGCGTGTTGCTTGAGCTGGTGGTGGAAGGTCTGGCGGGTGGCCTCGTCGGCCACGGCCACCTGCAGGTTGAGGCAGTGGTATCGGCCGGTCCGGGAGCTGTTGGAAGTGGAGATGGCGCACGGGGTGTCGCCAAACACCTCTGCGGCGGCGGCACGCAAGGCCGCCGGGTCGGCGCCGATGACCTTGAATACCCAGGCGCACGGGTAGACCATGGTGAGTTTTGGGTCGGGTGGCTGCGTGGTCATGGTTTTCCCCCGCTATTCACCTGAGTAATTACGGGTTCGCAAGGGGTGCGAGCTTGGATAAGAGGCGTTGTCACGGCGCATCGGTACGATGGGCGACGGAAATGAACTGCCAAAGGAGGACGTTGGAGGTCAGGCGTTGGATAGTTCAGCGCCGTCCAAGGTGTTCTGGGTGATGAAATGTTTGAGTTGCTCGAGCTGTGCATGACTCATCATGCCGAATTTGACCCCGCAACGACGCATGATGATCTGGCTGTATGGCGACTCGTTTTCGATAATGGTGTCTGATACGGTTTCAAAGGGGATTTTGTCGAGATAAAAGTCGTCATCGCCAAAGAGTATGTCAAGTTCCGACGACTCGTGGTACCATTCCTCGCCCTCGACATAGGAAAAACACAACCCCCCCAGGCTGATATCGTTGATACGGCCTGGAATAATGGAACGGGCGCTGAATACGGTGTAGGCGCCCGCTTTTGCCTTGAAACGGGTGTGGCCGCGCCGTTCTTCGCCTGCTGGATTGCTCTTCATGGTCTCAACTCCATCGTCGACCGGAGGGGGGAGATTTTGAATTGATTTTATAATCATACTCCTAAATAGATTACATCACAATCATGTTTTACTGTCAAATATAATTGTCGGAATTGTCGGGATTGGACCCAAGGGTTTATATGAGGGGTGCACTTGGATTTTATCGCTTGCCTCCTTCGGGCGCGTTACCGACCGTAACTTGTTTAAATCATTGATGGCGATAGCGGGTCTTGCGGTTTTTTACGAGTTTAGCAAAATTGTTGTAGTCTCGCGGCCATTACCTGACATTTTCACCCACCTTTATCTTCCTGGTTTCACATTGCTTTTGCCTGGCATCAGGCTTATATATTTGAACGTCCGACGGGCAGCTTCGTCTTGGGACGTGCAAAGGTTGGTTTTTCCCGGTATGTTGAAAACCGTTTTGGCTCGGGTAAACGAGGTAATATTGATGTAATCGTAACTATCCAGTGGAACCGCAACCCAGGTGAGTTCCCGGACTGGAAATGCTTTTCGCGGGTTCGTCCGCGACCTCAGGCGCAGGATGCGCGGGAGGGCGCGGACGCCTCGGAGGCGGGCAGGACGCCC
>MNYK01000074.1 GCA_001873115.1 Desulfobacterales bacterium CG2_30_60_27
CGTTCGCGACCTCCCGCGCATCCCGCGCCCGGTCGCGGACGAACCCGCGAAAAGCATTGCCAGTCCGGGAACTCACCTGGGTTGCGGTTCCACTGGATAGTTACCGCGAAACTATATATTTTTCCATCACCTTGCCGACCATTCTGCTGTACAATACCCGCATCGTCAGGCCCGAGGGCGGGTCAGACCCAAAAAATCCATAGGCCCGCCAACGGGCGCGAGGGAACACTGTGGCACGCAAGACCCGCATCATCCCGCCTCCCCAAATTACCTGCCCGGAAGAATTTTCCACGCCCGGGTCTTACCGGCACCGGCTGCCCGACATCGTCAACCGGGTGGTGGACAGTTGCTCCAGTCGGGAATGCTTCGAGCATGTGGATGCCACGCCCATGCCCTCGAAGCAGAGGGCCATCGACATCCTTGAGTCGTGCCGCGAGATCCTCTTTCCCGGTTATTTCGAGACCCAGGGCGTGGACCGGGTTGACCTGCAATACCGACTGGGCCAGGAGATCTCCGGCCTCTTCCGGTCGCTGGCCGCCGAAGTCACCAAGAGCATTCGCCACGAATGTCTTCGCCACGGGCAATCATGCCAGCACTGCGAGGAGCAGGGCCAGGGCAAGGCCAACGACTTCCTGGAGGGACTGCCCGAGCTGCGCGCCATCCTGGCCACCGACGTCCGGGCCACGTACGAGGGCGACCCGGCCGCGGCCGGCTACGACGAAATCATCTTCAGCTATCCGGGCATCTATGCCATCCTCACCTACCGGGTGGCCCATCGCCTCTATGAACTCGGGGTGCCTATCCTGCCGCGGATCATGACCGAGCACGCCCACTCCATCACCGGCATCGATATTCATCCGGGCGCCAGCATCGGCGCATCCTTTTTCATCGACCATGGCACCGGCGTGGTTATAGGCCAGACCGCGGTTCTCGGCAAACGGGTAAAACTGTATCAGGGCGTCACCCTGGGAGCCCTTGCCTTCAAGCGCGACAAGAACGGGGCACTGGACCGCACCAGCAAACGCCACCCCACCCTGGAGGACGACGTGACCGTGTACGCCGCCTCCACCATCCTGGGCGGCGACACGGTCATCGGCGCCCGTTCGGTGATCGGCGGCAATATCTGGCTGACCAAATCCATTCCGCCGGACACCAAGGTGCTCATCCAGCCGCCCAAGCTGATTTTGAAAACCAGGGCCAGGGAATAGGCACAGAGGAATATTGAATATCGAACACCGAATGTCGAATGACGAATTGAAGAAACTTCAACGGTTCGATATTCGCTTTTCGTATTTTCTGCCTTCTGCCTCTGCCCCTAAACCCAGCTTTTCTCCATGCGCACAAATTTAGTCTGGAAATTCTTCGCAACTTCGTTTACTTTCATTGTTTCTTGCGTACCAATGGACAATCTCGCCCAGCCTGTCCGATAGAAAAAGTGTAAAGGAATCGATGGGATGCCGCCAATGGCTCCCCAACCTTTTGAACCGTTAAAACCAGGAAGGAGAAGGCATCATGGCACGAAAAATGGTCACCATCGACGGTAATCAGGCCTGCACCCATGTGGCATACGCCACCAGCGAGGTCATCACCATCTATCCCATCACCCCGTCGTCGCCCATGGCGGCGGAGGCCGACACCAAGGCCACCGCCAACCAGGAGAACATCTGGGGTTCCGTGCCCGTGGTCACCCAGATGCAGTCCGAGGGCGGCGTGGCCGGCGCCCTGCACGGCAGCCTGACCACCGGCGCCCTGTGCACCACCTTCACCTGCTCCCAGGGGTTGCTGCTCATGCTCCCCAACATGTACAAGATCGCCGGCGAACTGACCCCTACGGTCTTTCATGTCACCGCCCGTTCGTTGGCCTGTCAGGGACTTTCCATCTTCGGCGACCACGGCGACGTCATGGCCGCCCGCCAGACCGGCTGGGCCATGCTCTGCTCCCAGAATGTCCAGGAATGCCAGGACCTGGCTCTGATCTCTACCCAGGCCGCCTTGCAGAGCCGCATTCCCTTCATGCACTTCTTCGACGGCTTCCGGACCTCCCACGAGATTCAGAAGATCGAGCAGCTCACCTTTGACGACATAGGCAAGATCGTTGACGAGGAGCTGGTCGTCGCCCACCGGCGGCGCGGCCTGTCGCCGGACCGACCGATGATGCGCGGCACGGCCCAGAACCCGGATGTCTATTTCACCGGCCGCGAAACGGTCAACAAGTACTACAACGCCGTGCCGGGCATCGTCCAGAAGACCATGGACAAGTTCGCCAAACTCACCGGCCGCAAATACCACCTGTTCGACTATATGGGCGCCCCGGATGCCGAGGACATCATCATCATGATGGGTTCCGGCGCCGAGACCGTGGCCGCCACCGTCGAGCACCTGATCAAGAAACGCAAGAAGGTCGGCCTGCTCATCGTCCGCCTCTACCGGCCCTTTGACGCCGCCGCCCTGATCAAGGCCTTGCCCAAAAAGGTCAAGCGCATCACCGTGCTTGACCGCACCAAGGAGCCGGGCGGCCCCGGCGAGCCGCTCTACCTCGACATCCGTACCGCGGTCGGCGAGGCGGTGGAGGCCGGCGCCCTCAAGAAGGCCCCGAGCATTCTGGGCGGCCGCTTCGGCCTGGGTTCCGCCGAGTTTACCCCGGCCATGGTCATGGCGGTCTTCGACAACATGGCGGCCAAGAAGGCCAAAAACCATTTCTGCGTTGGTCCCAATGATGACGTGGCCCGCACCAGCCTCAAGTATAACCCCGCCTTCAACATCGAGGGCAAGGACGTGGTCCGGGCCCTGTTCTACGGCCTGGGCGCGGACGGCACCGTGGGCGCCAACAAGAACACCATCAAGATCATCGGCACCGAGACCGACAACGCGGCCCAGGGCTACTTCGTCTACGACTCCAAAAAATCCGGCTCCATCACCACCAGCCACCTGCGCTTCGGCAAGAACAAGATTGTCGCCCCCTATCTGATCAGCAAGGCGAACTTCATCGCCTGCCATAACTTCACCTTCCTGGACAAGTACGACATGCTCGCCAACCTGGAGGAGGGCGGCACCTTCCTGCTGACCACCACCTTCACCAAGGACCAGATCTGGAAAGAGCTGCCCGCCACCGTTCAGCAAGACCTGCTTAACAAGAAGGCCAGGTTCTACATCATCGACGCCATCAAGCTGGCCGAGGCCCTCGGGCTGGGCGGCAGGATCAATATGATCATGCAGACCGCCTTCTTCCTGATCTCCGGCATCCTCACCAAAGCCGAGGCGATCAAGGCCATCAAGGGCGCCATCAAAAAGACTTACGGCAAGAAGGGCGACAAGGTCGTTAATATGAACTATGGCGCCGTGGATGCGGCAGTCAACAACATCGTCGAGGTCAAGGTGCCCAAGAAGGCTGGCGGTCACGAGTTGCCGCCGACGGTGCCGGCCGATGCCCCGGACTTTGTAAAGCAGGTCACCGCCAAGATGATCGAGGGCAAGGGCACCGAGATCAAGGTCTCGCAGATGCCGGTTGACGGCACCTGGCCCACCGCCACCACCCAGTATGAGAAACGCAACATCGCCGTGCATGTGCCCGAGTGGATCCCGGCCAACTGCATTCAGTGCGGCCGCTGCTCCCTGGTCTGCCCGCACGCCGCCATCCGTCTGAAAATAACCAAGCCGACCGACCTCAAGAAGATGCCCAAGAGCTTCAAAAACGTGGACGCGGTGGGTGGCCAGTTCAAGGGCCGCAAGACGACCATTCAGGTCTTCACCGAGGACTGCTGCGGCTGCACCCTGTGCGTTGATGCCTGCCCGGCCAAGACCAAGGCCCTGAAGATGATCACCAACACCGAGGCGCTCCGCGTGCAGGAGGCGGTCAACGTCAAGTACTTTCTGGCCCTGCCCGAGGTGCCGGACTGCGACATCGACCCGTCCACCGTCAGGGGCAGCCAGCTTAAAAGGCCGCTCTTCGAGTTCTCCGGCGCCTGCGCCGGCTGCGGCGAGACGCCATACATCAAGCTGGCCACCCAGATGTTCGGCGATCGCATGATGGTTGCCAACGCCACCGGCTGTTCCTCGATCTACGGCGGCAACCTGCCCACCACGCCTTACGCCAAGCGGGCCGACGGCCGCGGGCCGGCCTGGTCCAACTCGTTGTTCGAGGACAACGCCGAGTTTGGTCTGGGCATGCGCTACTCGGTTAACAAGCTGACCGCCCAGGCCCGCGAACTCCTGGGAAAGGCCGTGGCCGAGAAGCTCATCACCAAGAAGATGGCCGACGAATTGCTCAAGGCCGCCCAGAAGACCCAGGATGAGATCGAGGCCCAGCGCGGCCGGGTGGAAAAACTCAAGAAGGCCCTGGCCAAGAGTACCTCGGTCATCGCCAAAAGGTTGTTGCCAGTGGCCGACCATCTGGTGAAGAAGTCGGTGTGGATCATCGGCGGCGACGGCTGGGCCTACGATATCGGTTACGGCGGCCTGGACCATGTGTTGGCCTCGGGTGAGAACGTCAACGTCCTTATCCTGGATACCGAGGTGTACTCCAACACCGGCGGCCAGATGTCCAAGTCCACCCCGCGGGCGGCCACGGCCCAGTTCGCGGCCGGCGGCAAGAAGATGCCCAAGAAGGACATCGGCATGATTTTCTCCACCTACGGCAACGTCTACGTGGCCAAGGTGGCCGTAGGCGCCAACCCCGGCCAGGTGGCCAAGGCCTTTGCCGAGGCCGAGGCCTACGACGGGCCCTCGCTGATCATCGCCTATGCCCACTGCATCAACCACGGCCTCAACCTGGCCAAGGGGCTCGAGCAGCAGAAGAAGGCGGTGGAGTGCGGGCACTGGCCGCTGTATCGCTACAACCCGGAACTGGAGGCCGAGGGCAAGAACCCGCTCCATCTCGACAGCAAGGCGCCGGCCATTCCCTTCGCGGACTATGCCATGAACGAGAACCGCTACCGCATGCTGAAGATGATGAATCCCGCCCATGCCGAGGAGCTCATGGCCATGTCCCAGAAGGACGTGGAAAGGGCCTGGAAATTCCTGGAAGGCCGCTTCAAGGCCCTGGAACCGGGGAAATAATGACCTGGCCGGCTGGCCCGTTGGCCGGATGACGACAGGGGCTGTCCCGCTTGGGATGGCCCCTTTTTGTTGAAACGGCCCAAATTTATATTTTAGGAACAGTGTCCCACCTGGTCTTGATGACCACCGTGGGTTGACAATGCATGTCCCCATTTGCCAAAACTTTCGCCTCCATCCGTCGGGCCAAACTCTTCGGCCTGCTGTTGGCCTGTGCCGTTCTGGCGATCAGCCTGGTCTTGATGGCCGCTTTCGGTATCACCTGGCTTACCGCCCGTATTGTCCATCTGGAAAGGGGCTGGCTTGATACCCTGGTCAACTGGGTGGTGGGCGCGGTGGCCGGCATCGGCGGCTGGTTCATGCTGCCGGTGTTGGTGGTTTTGATCGCCGGCATCTTCCAGGAGGTGGTCATCCGACGCGTGGAACAGGTTGATTATCCAGAGGTGGCTGGTAGCGGTGCGTCGCATTTCTGGGCCGATGCGGGGCATGATCTCCTCTTCACCCTGCGGGCCCTTATGCTTAATTTGCTGGTCATGCCACTTTATTTTCTTGGCATCGGTTTTGTCGTGTCGATTGTCCTGAACAGCTACCTGCTGGGACGGGAATTCTTCATCGGGGCAGCGGGTTACCATCTGGGCAAGCCCGAGGCCGCCCTGCTGGCAAGGAAGCACCGAAAAACGGTATATGGGGGCGGTTTGGTCATCACGCTGCTGACCCTGGCGCCGGTGCTCAATCTTTTCATGCCGATTTTCGCCACGGTCTGGATGGTGCATGCTTATCACGGATTAAGGCAAAGCGACCAGGCGCGGTGAGTATGACCGCGCCCATCTCGGTCAGGTGTGTTTTCAGGACAACCAGCGCACGAATTTCTCCACCGGCATGCGCTCGGTGCGCAGGGCATTAACCGGCGCCGCCGGGTCAGCATAGCCTAGCGACATACCGAGCACCAGCCGTTTGCCGGTCGGGATGCCGAGGAACTGCTTGATCTGGGCGGCGTAATCCGTGGCAAAGGCCTGGGGTACGGTGCCGACGCCCTTAGCGTGGGCGGCCAGCATCAGACTCTGGGCGAAGAGGCCCAAGTCAAAGAGGGACCACAGGCTGAGCGAGGCGTCCTGAAAGAGGTAGACAGCGTGCGGCGCGCCGTAGAAGGCGAAGTTGGCCATTTTGGCCTTGTTGATGACCTTGGGGTCGGCCAGGTCGATGCCGGTGGCCTGGGCGCGGCTCTGGTAGAGATGGGCGATCCGCGCCGCCTCGGCCGGCGGCCAGCCTTGCGGCTCGGCAAGGTCCGGGGTGGGCGGGGCGCCATCCTGGAAGAGGCGCTGCACCTCGCGGGTGAGGGCCGCCTTTTTTTCGCCCGACAGCACCATCACCTCCCAGGGTTGGGTGTTTTTGTAGGACGGGCTCCAGCGGGCGGTGGCGAAGATCTCTTGCAGAAGTTCCCGGGGCACTGGTTCCGGCCGGAAACCCCGGATGCTTTTCCTGCTGCTAATGCATGCCATGGCGTCCATGATTTTTTTCCTTTGGTTTGTCATTGGTCGCGACGGAAGCCTGGCCGGTTGCCTTGTCAGAGTTGACTGCCGGCGCGTGTCACTATGGATTTCTTATGGTCACCCGTCCCTGATGGGACCAATCATTATGGCCACCGCCAATTACTGTCATTTTGGCCCTGGGAAGGGCGGCGGCAAGAGCCTTGGCGTGCCTCACAGGGATAATACTGTCGGCCTCGGCACCGAAGATCTCGACCGGGCCTTGGTAATTTGCCAGCGCCTCGACGTTGTCCCAGTTGTCCTTCAACATCCGATCGACAAGAAAGGCGGGGAAGTAATCCTTGGCTACCAAGGAAATTATATCAAAAGGAACGATGAGTATCAACTTGTCCGGAGGTTGGCTAAGACTGGCAAGATATGAGGCAGGGCCTGAGCCGATCGATTCCGCGGCTACACATACCGGGTTGTGAGGGTAAGTCTTTCGAAGCAAGAGATAGGCTTCCCGGCCGGCGCGATTAAAGGTCTCTTGCGATGGCACCCCTGCCCGACTCCCGTACCCTGGATATTCAAGAATAAAGACCGAATCATCACTGGAAAAACTTGGTACGGCGTACAAGCGGTCGGATGCCTGGCCAGCGTTGCCGTGCAGCAGCAGCCATACGTTCCTGGGCGATACTATCTGGCGCGCATAGCCAATGATTTTGCCGTTCCACATCCATGGCGTCAGGCTGTTATTATGCGGCCGATGAGTAGGATGGAAGAGCAACCTCCTGGCAATCGATGTGCATCCGACCGTCCCGAAAAGGACAAGGGCCAATAAAATGATCGATGTTGTTATTGATTTAAAAATCATATCTGCGTTGAATGCCGCGCGCTTTTCTACTTAGGGACACGGAAAATATTAATATACCATCACGCATCCCTTCTTCGGGCCATCTTTGGCCGCGCCTCAATCGCAGGTAAGCGAGGTGAAACCGAGACTCCGAAATCCTCACCGTAGCCCTGCTACGCCTGCGGTTTTGTGCAGCGCAGCAAATACTCTTGGGGTGCTCAATCGGCGCAACCAAATCCGACCCAAATTCGGGCGCGATCCAGGTATATTAATTTTTTC
>MNYK01000066.1 GCA_001873115.1 Desulfobacterales bacterium CG2_30_60_27
GTCCGCGACCTCCCGCGCATCCTGCGCCCGGTCGCGGACGAACCCGCGAAAAGCATTGCCAGTCCGGGAACTCACCTGGGTTGCGGTTCCACTGGACAGTTACATTTTTTTTTTGCAAAACTGGTGGCCAACATCCTTGCCCGCCTTATCTTACTTCCGTTAGTCTGTTAAATTGAGTAAAGCTAACTATCACAAGCGGCACCGCAACCCGGGAACGCTTCAATGCCGACACAAGCTGGATAGTTACGAGTAAAGTCGCATGGGTTTGCAGTCAGGCCAAAGGGAGAGTATGGATACGTTACGAGCCGCAATCATTGACCGCAGGAATTCTTGCGCCGACGATGACGTTTTTATCGAGGAAATGCACCAACTCCGGGAGGAGCATGGGCCAATGGTCTGCAAGGTCATTTTCCAGACCCTGGCCAGTCTTGACATCCTGCCAGACATGGCGGTCGAATACTGGCGGAAGATCCTCCAGCACCGGCAGGAACTGGGCCTGCTCCTGGCCAGGAAGGTCGATCTGATGACGGCAATGTGCGATTTCCTGCGCACCAGCACCAACTACCTGGTAAATTCCCGCTTGGTTGACGTCAGCACCTTTGAAAGGGTCATTCACGAGACCATGTATGACGGCCTGACCGGGCTCTTCAACCGGCCCTATTTCGACGAAGCTTATGAACAGCAGGTGTCTTTGGCCAAACGCTACAATACCGATCTCGCCGTCCTTTTCATGGATGTCGATAATTTCAAAGAGATCAACGACACCCTGGGTCATGTCGTCGGTGATGTCGCCCTGAAAAGGATCGGGGCCATTATCAACGAGGCCAAGCGGGAAAGCGATATCGCCGCGCGTTTCGGCGGTGAAGAGTTTGTCCTGCTGATGCCGCATACCGAGAGTGTCAACGCCTTTATCCTCGGCGAGCGCATTCGCAAAGTGGTGGAGCATGAAAAGTTTTCCGCCCATGGCCAGAGTTTCCGTCTGACCATCAGTGGCGGACTGGCCTCTTATCCCACCAATGCCAGCGATCCCAAGACCCTTCTGCATCTGGCCGACAGCGCTACATATCTGGCAAAAGGGGCAGGGAAAAATAACATCGCCCTTTACAAAAAAGACAAGCGCCGGTATCTCCGGGTCAAACTGAGCCAGCCGGTGCTCATCAAGGAGCTGGGCTTTGACGATTCCCGAATCTATGCAGGGACCAGCAAGGATATCTGTATCGGTGGCATCCTTTTTGAAAATGACGCATCCCTGCCGATCGGCGCCCATATCCAGATAAGCGTGCCGGTCAGCGCCGCAACCCCGCTTTTGCTCATCGGCACCATTGTCAGGGTAGAGGCCTTCGGCGAGAAGAGTTTTGAGATTGGCATGACCATCTCGTTCAAGGAGATGGAAAAAATCGCCAATACCGAGATCGCCCAGTTTCTTAAGGATGGTGATAGGTGACAGGTGAGGGCCAGGGGTATTCCTGGCGGGAAAGGCCCGGTCGGAAAAGGCTGAATTTCGAGGCACAAAGGCAAAAGAGGGGATTGTCAAAACAATTTTGTGACTCCACCCCTGCCGCGCTTTGTCCATGGTGACATGAGAAAATATGGTCGCAAGTAAGGGGAGAATGCAAACAGGAGGCGACCCCGTTGGCGCGGGGTCGTATGAATTCGTATGATTCGCTTTCCGTTTTTTTCAAGTCGTGGCCAAAAGCGACCGGCCCGGGCGGTGGCCGGCACTGCCCCCGAGGCGCGGGACCAGCACCGCCTGGAGATCGCTCAGTTCAAGGCGGTTCTTGAGTCCTTTGGCGCCACCCGCATCGACGAACGGCTCGCCATTCTCACGGTTTTTTTGTCCACGGAAAAGCATGTCACCCTGGATGAGCTGGAAGGCCTGCTTCAGGCTAGCAAGGCAGACCAGGTGGACCGCCTCTTTCTGCAGGAAACCATGGCGATGTTCTGTCGCTTCGGTTTTGCCCGGGAAATTATTTTCGAGAGCCACGCGCCGCGCTACGAGCACCACCATCTCGGCACCCATCACGACCATTTCATCTGCACCCGCTGCGGCCACATTCAGGAGTTTGTCAACCGCGATCTGGAACACCTGCAGATGGCCGTTGCTCGCGAGTTTCAGTTCCATCCCCTGCAGCACAAGATGGAAATTTACGGCCTGTGCGCGGACTGCATGGGCCAGCGCGAAGGCACCATCCCGCTGCACATGGCCTGCAAGGGGGAACGGGTGCGGATTGTGGGGATTGATGGCGGCCGTAGCATGCAGGCCCGGCTGGCCGCCATGGGCCTGGGGCTTAATACCTGCGTCGAGGTGGTCAGCAAGGGTGATGCCGGTCCCTTCATCGTGGCGGTGGCCGGCACTCGAATGGCCTTGGGCGGCAGCCTCACCCAGCATATTATGGTGATGCACTCCTGCTCTCTTGAGGAGGGGGAAAGTTGAGGGCTCAAGGCTGAAAGCTCAAAGCTGAAGGCTGATTGCACGTTGGAGTTTTTCCCTGGTTTTGTGCTATCCTGAAGTTGACGTAGCCACCGCTGACTTACAAAATCGCAAAGGAGGCAGGCCATGGTAAAAGCAGGGGGCAAGGTGTGTCCAGAGTGCAAGGGCATGAAGGTGATCCCGGGCACGTGCGAGTGTAACATGGAATGGCGTGGCAACAAGGGCGACAATGAGGAATGGGAAGACTGTCGGTGCGCGCGTGAGCTGTTGTGCCCCACCTGTCATGGCACTGGCCTGATCGAGCAATGATGGCCGCCTGCCGGGCCAGGTGTTTCAGCGCCCGCTCTGGTGGTGCTGGAGCTGCCTGTGCAGTTCGACGTTTTCCGCGGTGGTGAGGCGCAGCCGTTCGGCCAGCACCTCGGCAAACAACCGGTAGAGGGTGTAGCAGAAGGCGAGGTTGTTTTCCTTGTATTTGCTATTAATCAGTGAACCGTCCACGCCCAGGAGCAAGGTGACCTTGGTGGCCCGGATGGTGGCGGAGCGCGGTTGGCCGTCCAGGATGCTCATCTCGCCAAAGATATCACCGCTGCGGTTGAAGGTTCTCACCCTCTTCTGGTGCTTCATTACCGCCGCGCTGCCAGTGAGCAGAAAATAGATCCATGAGTCGTCCTCGCCCTCCCGGATGATGATCTCGTCTGCGTCGAATTTTCTAAGCCTGCCTAGCCGGAGCAAGGCCTGGAGATCGTCTTCGGAAAAGGGCTTGAACTTGTCGATGGATCGCAACAGCTCAAGAACCCGATAATTATCCTGTAGTGATGGGGTCTCCTGCATGGGTAAGCACCTCTGATTACGCTTGGCATGCGTGGTTGAGATGCCTATTAATTACCATATTTTTTCTGATAATTCTTCTTAATTTCATGATGTTTGGTTTGCGGTTGCTTTACTTGCGTGAAATCCCCCATGATACAAGGAAAGACAAGTGGTGTTTTCACTGTGGCAACCCGTTGTTATTCATCCGCTCGCCGATGATCCGGCCGTCGCGCACGGCAAAGATCCGGTCAAAGCCCTCCACCATCCGCCGGTCATGGGTGACGACCAGGATGGCGGAATGGTTCTCTACCGCCAGTTCCTCGGTGACCCGATCACTTTCCCGGGCAATGCGAGTTTTCTGGCCGGGCCGTTGCCCTTCTGGCGCGGAACGCAGGCTAATGGTTGCCGCCCGATCTGTCCGATGAACGGCAATGCAACTGCCGATGTCTACCCCTCTGCCTCATTATTAGCCAGGGCTTCGAGTTTTTCCCAGCGCTGAAAGGCGGCAATGAGGGTGGTTTCCAGTTCGTCCAGCCGGGCCTGGATGGGCTTCGCGTCGGCGCCCTTGGTCTGGTAAAAGGCCGGGTCGGCCAGGGTGTCCAGCAAGGTCTGCTGTTCCGTCTCCATGGCCTCGATCCGCATGGGCAGGTCAACGAGTTCCTGTTTTTCCTTGAACGACAGCTTGCGCACCGTGGGCTGGCTGGCAACGATCTTCGCCTTTTTTTTGCCACCCTTGCCCCTCTTGACCACTACCTCTGCTTGCGGGCGCTGCAGCAGCCAGTCGTCGTAGCCGCCGGCGTACTCCTGGATACGGCCGTTGCCCTCGAAGACCAGAGTGCTGGTCACCACGTTGTTCAAGAATGCCCGGTCGTGGCTGACCAGAAGCACGGTGCCCTGGTAGTCGAGCAGCAGTTCCTCCAAGAGTTCCAGGGTCTCCACGTCGAGGTCGTTGGTCGGTTCGTCCAGGACCAGGAGGTTGGCCGGCCGGCTGAAGAGCTTGGCCAGGAGCAGGCGGTTGCGCTCGCCGCCGGAGAGGATCTTTACCGGCGAGCGGGCCCGGTCCGGGGTGAAGAGAAAGTCCTTAAGATAGCCGATGATGTGGCGGGGCTGGTTGTTGACCATGACCGTGTCGTTGCCGTCGCCGACGTTGTCGGCCACCGAGCGTTCCTCGTCGAGCTGGGCCCGCAACTGGTCATAGTAGGCGACCTGCAGGTTGGTGCCGAGCTGGATGGCGCCCTGCTGGGGCTCCAGCCGGCCCAGGAGCATCCGCAGCAGGGTGGTCTTGCCGCAACCGTTGGGGCCGATGATGCCCACCTTGTCGCCGCGCATGATGGAGATGGAGAAATTATCCACCAGGTTGCGCTCGCCATAGCGATAGGAGATATTCTCCGCCCGCACCCTGAGCTTGCCGGCGACCTCGGCCTCCTGGAGCTGCATGCGGGCCTTGCCAATCTGGTTGCGCCGGGCGGCCCGTTCCTCGCGGATTTTGAGCAAGGCCCGCACCCGTCCCTGGTTGCGGGTCCGCCGGGCCTTGACGCCCTGCCTGATCCAGGCCTCTTCCTGGGAGAGTTTCTTGTCAAACTTTTTGTCCTGCTCCGCCTCCACGGCCAGCAGTTCATCCTTGCGGCGCAGATAGTCGGCGTAAGTCCCTGGCCAACTGGTGAGCTTGCCGCGATCGAGGTCAACGATGCGGGTGGCCAGTCTTCTGGCGAACAGCCGGTCGTGGGTGACGAAGAGCAGGGTGCGGCCGGCCGTGGTGGTGAGGAACTCCTCCAGCCAGGCAATGGAGTCGATGTCCAGGTGGTTGGTGGGTTCGTCCAGCAGCAGCAAATCCGGGTCCGAAATCAGGGCCCGGGCCAGCATGACCCGCCGCTTCATGCCGCCGGAGAGGTCAGCGAAACGTTGGTCGGCAGCGATTGCCAGGCGGGTAAGCACGGTGTCGACCCGCTGCTCGGCCTGCCAGCCGCCGGCAGTTTCCAGCAGATGGGTGACCTCCTCGAGCTCGGTCATTATCTGGCCACCTTCGCCGGCAGCCAGGCGGGCGCCCAAGGCATGGTGGCGGGCGAGGAGACTGAACAGTTCCCCCAGGCCACCGGCCACCACCTCGTAGACCGTGCCGGCCATGGCGGCCGGGACTTCCTGGGCCAACTGGGCGGTTTTCAGGCCCGGCGTGCGGATGATCCGGCCGCTGTCATGCGGCAGGGCGCCGGCCAGGAGCTGCAGCAGGGTCGATTTGCCCTCGCCGTTGCGGCCGACCAGGCAGAGGCGTTCGCCAGGCTCGATTTGCAGGTTGACCTGGTCGAGAATGGGTGCGCCGCCGAAGCTCAGGCTGACGTCTTGCAGGGTGATGAGGCTCATATGATTCTGGTGGCCATAGGGAGGCGCAGTTTTTCCGGTTTGGGGTTGCTTTCAGCTTTGAGCTTTGAGCCTTCAGCTATATTCTCTTGTCTTATGAAAGACGATGTCCGGGGAATTTTCCATGGTGTAGTTCAGCCGCCACTCGCTGGCGGCCAGGAAGGCCAGTTGCCCCTCGGCGTCAAGGGCCAGGTTGCCCTGATTCTTGGCCTTGAACTCGTCGAGCTTCTTGCGGTCCGGGCAACTGATCCAGCGGGCCGCACCATACGGCGCCGCCTCGGAGATCGCCTCCACCCCATACTCCACTTTGAGCCGCGACATGGTCACCTCGAACTGCAAGACCCCCACCGCGCCCAGGATATAGTCACTGCCCAGAATCGGCCGGAAGAGCTGCACCGCCCCCTCCTCGGCCAGTTGCATGAGGCCCTTGTTGAGTTGTTTCATCTTCAGCGGGTTCCGGAGGATAACCCGGCGGAAGTGCTCGGGCGCGAAGTTGGGGATGCCGGTGAACTTCAGCTCCTCCTTGTCGGAAAAGGTGTCGCCGATCTTGATGGTGCCGTGGTTGTGGATGCCGATGATGTCGCCTGGCCAGGCCTCCTCGATATTGCTGCGGTCCTGGGCCATGAAGATGGTGGCGTTGGCCAGGGCCACCTCCTTGCCGAGCCGGTGGTGTCGCACCTTCATGCCACGGGTGAACTTGCCCGAGCAGATGCGGAAAAAGGCGATGCGGTCGCGGTGCGCCGGGTTCATGTTGGCCTGGATCTTGAAGGTGAAGCCCGAGAACTGCTCTTCCTCGGGCGCCACCATGCGGGTGACCGTGGCGCGCGGGCCAGGGCAGGGGGCCAGTTCGACAAAGGCGTCCAAGAGCTCCTTGACCCCGAAGTTGTTGATGGCGCTGCCGAAGAAGACCGGCGACTGGCTGGCCTTGAGGTATTCGGTAAGGTCAAAGGGGTTGGCGGCGCCCTGCAGCAGTTCGATGTCACCCCGCAGCTTGTCAGCCTGGCGGCCGAGGGCCGCGTCGAGCTGGGGGTCGTCCAGGTCGGTGATGACGATGCGGTCTTGGGGCCGGACGGTCTGACCCGGGGTGAAGAGTTGCAGCTCGCGGCGGTAGAGGTCGTACACCCCCTTGAAGCCCTTGCCCATGCCGATCGGCCAGGAGAGCGGCGTGCACTCGATCTGCAGCTTGTCCTCGATGTCGGCCAGGATTTCCAGCGGCTCCAGACCCTCGCGGTCGAGCTTGTTGATAAAGGTGATCACCGGCGTGTTGCGCATCCGGCAGACCTCCATGAGCTTCTCGGTCTGCGTCTCCACGCCCTTGGCGTTGTCGATCACCATAAGCGCCGAGTCCACCGCGGTGAGAACCCGGTAGGTGTCCTCGGAAAAGTCCTGATGGCCGGGGGTGTCCAGCAAGTTGACCTCGAAGTCCCGATAATTGAACTTCATCACCGACGAGGTCACCGAGATGCCGCGTTCCTGTTCAATGGCCATCCAGTCGCTCACCGCGTGTTGGCTCGTCTTGCGCGACTTCACCGCCCCGGCCATCTGGATGGCGCCGCCGAACAGCAGGAGTTTTTCGGTAAGGGTGGTCTTGCCGGCGTCCGGGTGGCTGATGATGCCGAAGGTGCGGCGGCGCTGAATTTCTTTCTCTTGCTGACTGCTCACAACAAACCTCGGTTCCCGCTTGAAGGTAAAGGGCCGTGGGAGGCGGCCGGGTCGCGAAACGTGAAAAAAAACGGGCCGGAAGCCGGCCCACGTCAACCGCATATATATAGCCGAAGAAGCGGTTTTTGTCCAGGGGTTCGTAGCTGTCCCTGGATATTCGACATAACAGCAGGACGAGACAGGTATCTCTGCCAATCATCCCCATGGAACGCGGTCGGCGCCCTCTGATTATGCGGTCGATGCATTGGCAAGGGTGGCTATCCGGCAGCAGCGAGGACGTTGAGAAGGGAAGCTTTATATGCGGGGTGGAAAAAGTTCCCCCAACAGCGGACGGAACATCTCGCTGCGAGAGCGGGGCAGAGGAAATGCAAGGAGTGGACAACCGAAGTATCTACTCCCGGAGCGCGCCGTATTTGCGCAGGATGT
>MNYK01000029.1 GCA_001873115.1 Desulfobacterales bacterium CG2_30_60_27
TAGCCTCATCCCGAAAATTCTGGCCACTGACCCGGATGTGTCGCTCATCATGCTCACCGGGGTGGTCGATCTTGCCACGGCCATGGCATGCATCCGCCAGGGCGCCGACGACTATCTGAACAAACCGCTGCAGTTCAGCGAGATCTTGTTCGCGGCCAGGAAGGCCCTGGAAAAGCGGTGGCTGGTCTTGGAAAACCGGCGCTACCAGGAAGAACTGGAGAAGACCAACTTCCGCACCCAGGTGATCCACCAGCTCGCCAATCAGATGAACACGGTCTACCTCTCCACCGTGGAGCTGGACGAGATCCTGCAGGGCATCCTGGTGGGCATCACCGCCAACGAGGGGTTGCAGTTCAACCGGGCCTTTCTGGCCATGTTCAACGCCGACCGCAGCGCCCTGGTCGGCCGGCTGGCCATCGGCCCAAGTTGCCGCGAGGACGCGGGCCAGATCTGGGCCGATATGCAGGAGAAAAAGCTCTCCTTCCGCGACATCGTCCAGAGCATCGGCTCCACCTGCGCCAAGCAGGATGTGGCGGTGAACGCCATTATCAAGTACCTGAAGATCCCCGCCACTTACCTGGACCACATCCTTATCAAGGCGGCCACCGATCGGCGCTCCATCCTGGTGGTAGACGGCCACAATCATGACTGCCTGGTGCCCGGTGAACTGCTCGAATTGCTGGGCCATGATTCCTTCGTGGTGGTGCCCCTCTTTTCGCCGCGCCGCTCCTTCGGGGTGATCATCGCCGATAATTTCATCACCCAGCGGCCGATCACCGAGGGCAGCATGCGGGAGTTGGAGATCTTCGCCAGCCAGGCCAGCCTGGCCATCGAGCAGAGCCATCTCTATATGGACATGGAGAGAAAGATCGCCCAGCTTACGGCGCTCACCGAGGAACTCGACAAGAACAAGGATCTCCTGGTGCGGGCTGAACGCTATTCGGCCCTGGGCCAGATGGCGGCCCAGATGATGCACGCCATCCGCAATCCGGTCACCTCCATCGGCGGCGTGGCCCGCCTGCTGGCCAGAAAGGTGCGGGACACCGAGTGGCACAAGTACTGTAGTGTTATTATCAAAGAGAGCGAGCGCATCGAGACCACCCTGGAGGATCTCTTTAACTTTGTCTCCCAGACCGAGGTGGTCAAGAAGAGGGTGGCGCTGCAGCCCTTGATTCAAAAGTCGCTGCTGTTGCTGCAGACCAGCATGACCAGGCAGGGGATTACCTGTATACTGGATTTCCCCGAGGATAGCCTGGAGCTTGAGCTGGACCCCGCGCTGATCCGCCAGATGTTCGTGCATCTCATCAAGAACGCGGTCGAGGCCATGCCCACGGGCGGGAAATTGCAGGTGACGCTTCGCCGGGATGGAGACTGGGTCAGGGTGTTCATCCGCGACACGGGCGCCGGGATTCCCGCCGGCAACCTGGATCGCGTGGCGGAGCTGTTTTTCACGACCAAGAGCTATGGCACCGGCCTGGGGCTCAGCATGGTGGAGCGAGTAATTACCGCCCACGGCGGGAGTTTTGTGCTGCGGAGCCGTGAGGGCGGCGGCACCGAGGTGCAGGTTAATCTGCCGATTTCCTGAGCGGGTTATCGAGGGGTGGGAGAGCCCATGAAGATCAGCGACCAGGTTGCCATCAAGGCCGCACCGGTCAGCCCCGTTCCGGAAGAGGGGGCGGCGTCGGCCGGCCGTGAGCCGCGGGCGGCGCTGCAGCTCACGCCTGGTCAGTTGCTATTGGCCCGCGTGGTAGGGATGGCGGATGGCGGGCGGGCCTTGCTCGCCATCCAGGGCCAGACGGTGACGGCCGAGAGCGCCGTGCCCTTGCACGTTGGGGATGAGGTCTGGCTGGAGGTGAAACAGGGCGGGGAGCGGCCCTGGTTCGCCCTGGCCGACAAGAAGGTCGCGGCCTATGAGGTTTTGCGGGCCATGCTGGCCGACGCCCCGGCCCTGGGCCGGGCCTTGCGTGGTCTCCAGGAGTTTGCTGGCCTGCCGCGGTCTGGTCTGGCTGCGGCACCAACCGGTCGGCTTGAAGCCCTGCTGGCCGGCCTGGCGGCCATGGCCATGGATGGCCGGCCGGCCCCCGAGGCGGTGGTTCAATTGCTCGCCTGGCTGCATGGTTTTGGCAACGCACCGGGCAAAGGGCAGATGCCCCAGCGGTTGGACCAGCAACTGGCCGACGCGCTGGCGGCCGTGCGGCTGGCCGGTGTTTCCCTGGCGGCCGGCCCCAAGGCGGGCGACCTGGAGCGGCTGGCCGCCTTTCTGGAACAGCTCGGCCATCTCAACGCCCAGCCCGTTTCCCAGGACCAATCCGCCTTTTTCATGTTTCCCTGTTTTTTCAGCGGCGCGGCCGGCTGGGGGGAGTGGCTGGTCACTCTCGACCAGGATGGTCGGGCCGGTGCCGGCCAGGCCCCGACCATGGCCCTGGAGTTCTTTCTGGAGATGAGTCGCCTGGGCAACGTGCATCTGCGTTTCACCATGGCCGGGCAAGCCGTGCAGGGTGAGATCGACCTGGCCGATGACAAGATCCGCGTCCATGTGGAGCGCCTGCTGCCCGAACTTTCGGCGGCCCTCGGGAATATGGGCTGCTACCCCCTGACCATCCGCTGTCACACCTCGCCGCGCCACCACCTGCAGCACCTGAAGGAGGCCATGGCGGACAAGGCCCGGCTGCGGGACTCGACCCTTTTTCACGTTACCGTCTGAGTTGTCTGACGTTGCCCCTTTTCATGCCTGCGCATCGGCCAGGCGCCGTTCATCCGGGCCGCGGCGCCAGGAGATTATCGTGGCCGCGCCGCCCAGGGCCGCCGCCACAAGAAAGGCGGCGGCGAGCCCGGCCATGAAGGCGTCGGTCTGGGCCGGGGTGAAGTCTTTCATGTCCAGCCCATTGGTGCGTCGGCCAAACACCAGTGAGAAGACGAAGAAGGCCAGACCCGTGCCCAGCAGCATGCCCAGGTTCCTGGCCGTGGCCAGGAGGGCGGCGGAGATGCCGGCATGGCGGTTTTTTACCCGGCCGAGGACCGTGGCGCTGTTTGGCGCCAGGAACATGGCCTGGCCGGTGCCCAGGAAGACGAGCCGTAGCGCTACGCCGGCCGGGCTGGCGTGGGGCGTGAGGCCGGCCAGCAGCAGCAGGCCGGTGGTGGACAGCACGAGTCCGGCCGTGGTCAGCAGCCGGCCACCGACTTGATCGGAGAGCCAGCCAGCCACGGGGGCCACGACGAGTACCGTGGCCGGGATGGCCAGCATGACCAGCCCGATGCTGGCGCTGGGCAGGCGGAGGATGCGGTCCAGGTAGAAGGGAATGAGGACGATGACCGCAAAGAGGGTCACGAAGGAGAGCACGGCGCTGGTCAAGGCGGACATAAAAAACCTTTCCCGCAGCAGGCCCATGGGCAAGAGCGGCGTCAAGGCCCGGTTTTCCGCCTGCAGGAACAGGAACGTGGCCAACAGGGTCCCCGTCAGGAGGGGGGCCAGTCGTGACACTGACCAGGCGGCCGCGGTGGCCTGGTTCACGGTCAGGGAAAGCAGGATAAGCCCGGCAATCATGCAGATTGATCCTGACCAGTCAAATGGCCCGGCGGGCCGCGGGTCGCCGGCCAGGGGCAGCACCAGGAGGGAGAGCAGCGCGCAGAGCCCGCCCACGGGCACGGTGATCAGAAAAAGCAGGCGCCAGGAGGCCACCTCCAGGAGCAGGCCGCCCACAACCGGGCCGGTCATAAGTCCCAGGGAAACGGCCACGCCGATCAGGCCGAAACCCCGGCCCAGTTGATGGACCGGGAAGGCCTTGCTGATCAGGGCCGGGCCGATGGCCATCATCATGGCCGCGCCCATGGCCTGTAACAGCCGGGCCGCGATCAGCCAGGCCAGGGTCTGGGCCATCGAGCAGGCCAGGGAGCCGATGGCGAAGAGGACCATGCCGCCGGCGTAAAAGCGTCCGGGACCAAACATGTCGCCCAGATGTCCCCAGAGCAGCAGGGTGGCGGTGATGGTGAGCAGGTAGATCATCACCACCCATTCCGTGAGGTGCAGGGGGCTCTTGAGGTCGGCCATGATGGCGGGCAGGGCGATGTTGACCATGGAGCTGTCCAGGGTCGACATGAAGACGCCCGTTGCCACTACGGCAAAGACGAGCCATTTGTGGTTGCGCAGGGTCACGGACGTTGCTTTCTCGCGGGCAGTGGGAACGGGGCGGGCCAGGGCCTCAACCTACTGGAGGAAGCAGTTTCTGTCGAGGAAATTTGCAGGCAGTACCGTGCCTAGTGGATATGGTATTTGAAGGAAAGGCTCAGCCGGGCCCGATAGGCTGTGACCTTGCCGTTCTCCACCTTCATGTCCAGCTTGGTGACCTCGGCGACCCGGAGATCCTCCAGGCTTTTCGAGGCGGCTTCCACGGCTTTTTTGGCCGCGGCTTCCCAGGATTCCGTACTCGTACCCACCAGTTCGATGATTTTGTAGACGCTCTCCGGCATGGCCTGTCTCCCTTTTTGTCGATTTTGCAAAACCGCTGCCCGGTTCGTGCAGGTTGTATGCGCTATTATCGGGGTTGCGGCCAGGGAAAGTCAAGGGGTGGGTTCGTTTGTGCCGCTTTTGGGTGTCTCCGTGGGACTTATGGGAGTTATGGGACTTATGGTTGGCTCTAGGGGCTCGCCGTCCCACTCGGGGTCGCTGCAGTGGTGGTGTGCCTTTACGAAGTCGTGGATGGTGAAGTAGTCCTTGCCGTCGAAGAGGCGGGTGCCGCGGCCGATGATCTGCTTGAATTCGATCATTGAGTTGATCGGCCGCATCAGTACAATGTTGCGGATGTTGCGGGCATCAACGCCGGTGGAGAGTTTCTGCGAGGTGGTGAGGATGGTCGGGATGGTCTTCTCGTTGTCTTGGAAGGCCCGCAGATATTGTTCGCCCAGGGCGCCATCGTTGGCTGTTACCCGCTGGCAGTAGTTCGGATCGGTGCTGGTTTTGATCTGGTTGATGAGGTCGCGCACCGCCAGGGCGTGATCCTGGGTGGCGCAGAAGACCAGGGTTTTCTCTTGCTGGTCGATTTGCGCCATGAAGATTTCTACCCGCTTCTTCTCCCGCGCCTTGATCTCGACCACCTTGTCGTCAGGCGTGTAGACGTACTCGTCCAGGGTGGTGGCAATCTGCTTCACCCGGAAGGGCGTGAGATAGCCGTCGTTGGCGCCGCCGCGATGGCACTCGTCGATGACGATGAAGTCGAAGAAGTCCGGCGGGTATTCGCCGAAGTAGGGCGAGGGGTGGCCATCCTTGGGTGGGCCGCTCATGAAGGTCTGGAATATGGTGAAGAACAGGCTGCCGTTCTTCGGCACCTTGCCCTTCTTCTTGATCTCGTCCGGCTCAATCCGCACCAGCGCGTCTTCGGGAAAGGCCGAAAAGGCGTTGTAGGCCTGGTTGGCCAGGATGTTGCGGTCGGCGAGAAACAGGATACGCGGCCGGCGGGCTGGTTCGCGGCTCAGGTTCCAGCGGCTGTGGAACAACTTTCAGGCAATCTGGAAGGCAATGAATGCCTTCGAGTCAAAGGCATAGCCGTTCTGAACTTCGAGTACATCGCCCAGCTTCGTGATCTCCCACCCCGCCTTCATACCTTCCCCCGCCCCTTCCGCTGTTGATCCCGCGCCTGCAAGCGGGCGCGGGTCATCCGCTCGCGCAGGCCGCCTTCTTTCAGGAAATCCTTTTCCAGGCGGCGTATCTGCTGATCCAGCAGATAGTTGGTCTGGTGAATCAGGCAAATTGCAATATTGGCCACTATCTCTGCCGGCCGGGTTTCTACAAACTGCCTATAGGTCTCATAGGTCACATGGGACTTATTTCCTGTTTTTCTGGCATACCGCGCCTCTCGGGAATCTTTGTCCCAGATGGCAAAATCCCGCACCCGCAGGTAATCGCGATAATCTTCCAGCACAGTTCCTCCAGGCTGGCCCGCGCCACGTTGGTCAGCTTGATCTCCATCTCCTTCGAGGTGCCGGAGGCCTTGCTCCCTTCCACGATGTTCTGCTTGCCGGAGCGGGCCGCCTGCACCATTTGATCTATTGTGCGGTCCCCCTTTTTGAGAAAGCTCTGGCAAAAGCGAAAGGTCAGGTCATAGACCACTTCGGCCTTCTGGTAGGAAAGCAGTTCCTGGTAATTGCCGTGGGGCGGGATTATGGGCTGGTTTTCTTGAGTTGCCATAGGTCTTATAGATCCTATAGGACTTATGCTAACAGCCTTTTAATGCATCGCAGCACCTCGGCACTCTCGGCATCCAGGGCCGCAATCTCAGCCATAATAATAACCAGGTAAACCACCGGCTCTGCCGGTGGGACTCGCAAAGTTTGACAGTTACGGGAGAAGAGGGAAGTCTCACAATTCTGAACCGCTCAAAGTTCAAGAAGAGGAGACTTCCCATGTACGACAGCCAAAGCCTAAGCCAAACGCTGTGGGAATGCAAGTATCACATCGTATGGATCCCGAAGTACCGAAAGAAGACAATATTTGCCGACCTTAGAAAATACTTGGGGGAAATATTGCGAGAACTGGCGACGCAAAAAGAGTGTAAGGTGGTTGAAGGGCATCTCATGTCCGACCATGTACACCTTTTGCTTTCCATTCCCCCCAAGTATTCGGTAGCGCAGGTTGTAGGATTTATCAAAGGCAAAAGTGCGATCCAGATAGCCCGGAATTTTCAGGGGCGGAAGAAGAATTTTGTAGGGCAGCACTTTTGGGCCAGAGGCTATTACGTCTCGACGGTTGGCAAGGACGAAGAAGCGGTGCGAGACTATATTCGCAAGCAGGAGAAGGAAGATCAACGCATTGACCAATTGAAGTTGTTTGCATAAGCCACCTTCAGGTGGCGCCAGGTTTTCAACCGCTTTGAGCGGGTTCAGATATTTCAAGCCACCGGCTTTGCCGGTGGTAGCTGACTTAACCTGACCAAGGAGGAGAACATGGCAAACAAAAAGGTTCTCACCTCGCGGCATCCCTGCCACTTACCGCCACACGCACGGCTTTTGCAGCCACAACTTCATCTGCATTAATGTCCAAATGGAGCGTTATCGGGTTCAGTTTGACTGCAGGGGCCAGCAGGGGATCAAGAATCTGAATGATGAAAAGGCGGAAAAGGTCATCGGCAAGTGCAGCGAGAGCCACCAACACGACCTTTATATGACAGCATCGAAAAAGGGGATTACACGCGCTGGCACCTTTACGTGCGGATCAAGCCGCAGAAGGACGCAGCCAAATGCCCCTGCAACCCATTTGTTAGCTTTGCAACCCCCAACTTCAAAGGAGAACGAAGATGAGCGAAAACAGCAAGTGCCCGGTAACGGGCAGAACCAGCAAACAAATAGCTGGCGGTGGCCCGTCGAATCAAGATTGGTGGCCAAACCAGTTGAACCTTCATATTCTGCACCAGCATTCCTCCAAGTCCAATCCACTGGGCGAGGATTTTAACTACGCAGAAGAATTCAAGAAGCTTGATCTGGCCGCCCTGAAGAAAGAACTGTATGCACTGATGACCGACTCGCAGGACTGGTGGCCGGCTGACTGGGGTCACTACGGTGGGCTCTTCATCCGGATGGCGTGGCACAGCGCGGGCACTTACCGTATGGGCGACGGCCGCGGGGGCGCGGGTTCCGGTAATCAGCGCCTTGCGCCCCTCAACAGTTGGCCGGACAATGTGAACCTAGACAAGGCGCGCCGTTTGCTATGGCCGATCAAGCAGAAATACGGCAGGAAAATCTCCTGGGCCGATCTGATGATCCTCGCCGGCAACTGCGCGTTAGAGTCGATGGGCTTCAAGACCTTCGGCTTCGGCGGCGGGCGCGAGGATATATGGGAACCGGAAGAGGATATCTATTGGGGCAGCGAGGATACCTGGCTCGGCGACAAGCGCTACTCCGGAGACCGGGACCTTGAGAACCCGCTTGCCGCCGTGCAGATGGGCCTCATCTATGTGAACCCGGAGGGGCCGAACGGCGAACCAAATGCGGTCGCCTCCGGCCGTGACGTGCGCCAGACCTTCGCGCGCATGGCCATGAACGACGAAGAGACCGTCGCCTTGGTCGCTGGCGGGCACACCTTCGGCAAGTGTCACGGCGCAGCTCCTGCGTCGCATGTGGGGCCTGAACCCGAAGGCGCTCCCATCGAAGAGCAGGGTCTCGGCTGGCAGAGCAGCTTCGGCAGCGGCAAAGGCGGCGATACGATCAGCAGCGGCATCGAGGGCGCCTGGACACCGAATCCGATTAAGTGGGACATGGGTTATTTCGACATGCTGTTCGGCTATGATTGGAATCTGGAGAAAAGCCCCGCCGGTGCCAACCAGTGGGTCCCGGTCAATCCGGCTGAAAAGAATCTCGCGCCTGCCGCTCACGATCCGGCGAAGCGGGTTACGACCATCATGACGACGGCGGATCTCTCGCTGCGGATGGACCCGATCTACGAGCCGATCGCGCGGCGCTACCACAAGAACCCGGCGGAGTTCGCGGCTGCCTTTGCCCGGGCGTGGTTCAAACTGACCCACCGCGACATGGGCCCCCGTTCGCGCTATCTAGGCCCGGAGGTTCCGGCGGAGGAACTGATCTGGCAAGACCCGGTGCCTGCGGTCGATCATAAGCTGATCGACAAGCAGGACATCGTCGCCCTCAAGGGCAAGATTCTTGCTTCGGGACTATCTGTCTCCCAACTGGTTTCGACCGCCTGGGCCTCGGCCTCCACCTTCCGTGGTTCCGACAAGCGTGGCGGTGCGAACGGGGCGCGCATTCGCCTTGCCCCGCAAAAGGATTGGGAAGTCAACCAGCCCGCCCAACTGCAGGCGGTGCTGCAGACTTTTGCGGGAATCCAAAAGGAGTTTAACCGCGCGCCGTCAGGCGGGAAGATGGTTTCGCTTGCCGACCTGATCGTGCTGGGCGGATGTGCCGGTGTCGAGCAGGCTGCGAAGAAAGCCGGCCACGAGGTAACGGTTCTCTTCATGCCAGGACGCACGGATGCGTCGCAAGAGCAAACCGATGCCAAGTCATTCGGGGTGCTCGAGCCGAAAGCAGACGGGTTCCGCAACTACCAGAAAACCAAATACGCCGTATCGGCAGAGGAACTGCTGGTTGATCGGGCGCAACTGCTGACGCTGACTGCGCCCGAGATGACGGTTCTCGTTGGCGGCATGCGCGTCTTGCATGCCAACTTCGGGCAGTCTAAGCACGGCGTCTTCACCAAGCGGCCGGAGACGCTCACCAATGACTTCTTTATGAATCTGCTCGACATGAGTACCGTGTGGAAGCCCACGTCCGATGCCAGGGACACGTTCGAAGGGCGCGACCGCAAGACTGGCGAACTCAGGTGGACCGGCACCCGTGTGGACCTGGTTTTCGGCTCCAACTCGCAACTGCGCGCCCTGGCCGAGGTCTATGCGCAGGCCGATGCGCAGGAGAAGTTCGTGCGTGACTTCGTGGCGGCCTGGAACAAGGTCATGAACCTGGACCGTTTCGACCTTATTTGATCGTGGCATAAAGTTCCGCATGGGCTTTTAGCTCGGAGAAAAACAGTAAAATAATCTCCGGTTCAGCGGTCGGCATACCGCCGCCAGGGTACGGCTTGGGGATTGTGCGGGAGCTGACCGGCATGGACGAAAACAAGGTGGCTGCCACCAAGGGCGGGACGATTGCCCGGCAGGCACGCCAGGCGCTGGAGCGAAAGACTGGCAGGCCGGTGATGTTGCGCAGTCAAACCGCCTGCAGCCTGTCAGCCTGCTTTTTCCGTCATGGTTGCACAATGAGTTCCAGTAATTCCTGGGAATTCATCTTGCCGGTAAGGTTGCCGCCCTCCAGCAGGCTTGCGGCCAGATCCTTCTTGGCCCGGTGCAGGGCCACGATTTTCTCCTCGATGGTGTTTTCGGCCACCAGCCGGTACACTGTCACCGGCCGCTGCTGGCCGATGCGGTGGGCCCGGTCCGAGGCCTGGTCTTCCACCGCCGGGTTCCACCAGGGATCGAGATGGATCACGTAGTCTGCCGCCGTGAGGTTCAGGCCGACGCCGCCCGCCTTGAGGCTGATGAGAAACAGGTCGCCCGTGCCAGCCTGAAAGGCGGCCACCCGCCTGGCGCGCTGGTTGGCCGGCGTGGCGCCGTCCAGGTACTGGTAGGAGACGGACCGTTTGTTCAGATATTCCCGGATAAGGGCAAGATGGCCGACGAACTGACTGAAGACCAGCGCTTTGTGGCCCCCTTCCAGCAGTTCCTCCACAATTCTGCCGAACTCTTCCAGCTTGGCGCTGGGAATGGTGGTGCCAGGCAGGATGAGGCGTGGATTGCAGCAGCACCTGCGCAGCCTGGTAATTTCGGTCAGTATTCTGACATGTTTCTCGGCCGGCCGGCCCCCATCGTTATGCAGGGTTTCGACCGCCCGTTGCCTTATGGCCTCGTAAAAGGCCCTTTCCTGCCGCTTCATCTGCACCTTGAGGGTCACCTCGGTGCGGGGCGGCAGTTCGTCGAGCACCTCGGATTTGAGGCGGCGCAGGATAAAGGGTTGCACCAGTTTTTTCAGTTTGAGGCGGATATCCCGGCGGCCATCCCGTTCAATGGGCACGGCGAACCGTTTCTGAAAACGGTCCAAAGGGCCGAGCAGGCCGGGGTTCAAGAACTGGAAGAGGTTCCACAGTTCCCCCAGATGGTTTTCGATAGGCGTGCCGGTAGTGATAATTCTGAAGTCCCCCCGCAGAGCCATGGCCGCCCGTGAGCGCTTGGTGGCCCGGTTCTTGATGGCCTGGGCCTCGTCGAGCACAATGGTGACCCAGGGGGCGGCGGCCAGGGCCTGGCTTTCATGTTGCAGAAGACCGTAGCTGGCCACCAGCACATCGAAAGGGCCGAGGGCGGCCAGGAGTTTACCGCGGTTTCTGCCGCCGAACAGGACAATGTTCAAGGTGGGCGCAAAGCGTTTGGCCTCCTCCTGCCAGTTTAAACAGACCGATGTGGGGGCCACGACCAGGGTGGGGCCGGCGGCGGCCCGCAGCAGGATTATAGAGAGGGCCTGTAAAGTTTTCCCGAGCCCCATATCGTCCGCCAGGCAGGCACCCACGCCCCAGTAGGCCAGGCGGGCCAGCCAGGTGAAGCCTTCGCTCTGGTAATCCCGGAGTTCGGCCTGGAGAGTGGAGGGCAGAACGGGGCAATATGCCCGGGCCTGGCGGGCTTTTTGCAGCCAGGCGTTCCAGGCCTTGTCCCCGCTGACGCGGGCGCCGTCGGCCCGCAGGGCATTCATGTGCAGGGCGGCCAGGGGGTGAAGGCGGCACCCGTCTTTCTTCTTGTCGGCTATGGCGTTCAGGTCATCGAGCCGGGTCCGAAGTTCCCGGCTTAAGGTGAGAAATTGGCCGTTGCCCAAGGGGATGAAGCGACTCGGGCTTTTTTCGGCAAGGTCTAGCAGACGACGCATGTCCAGGGTCAGGGAGGGCTCCAGTTCCAGGCTGCCGGTCATCTCAAACCAGTTCCTCTGCTGGCGGATCTGCAGGTGGAGCTGGGCAAAGGATATGGGCCTGCTCACCGAAAGTTTGCGGCCTTCGGGCCATTCCACAATAATTTTTTTCCCCAGGCCGTGCAGTTCGCTCAAGAGTTGCAGGCAGGCATCGGTTTCCTGGATAAGCCATTCCCGAAAAGCAACCGAAGGCAGGGCTAGGCTGGGGCAGGCGTCTTCCACCTCGCGGGCCCGTTTCTCTTCCAGCTCGATAGCGCGCAACGTCTGGAGCCGCCGGCCACCGATCTCGGTCACCACCTTGGCCGCTCCCATTCCGGGCGTTAGATATGGTCCACCCTCACGGAAAGGCTTCACGTAAAGGGCGGCACGAAAGCCGGTACCGGCAGGGGCAAGATGGACATGGATGCGGGGGTCGGCTGCTACTTTCTCGATGGCGGCAAAACCATGATCCATGGTGGCGTGAATGGTGACCGGCGGTTTCAGACCCCCCAGAATCCGCATGGCCCGCTCTCGTTCCGCTGCTGGGACGATAAGCCCCAGCGGGCCGATGACCCGGGCATAGCGGCGGTGTATCCTGGATATCTCGATAAAGCTGAAACGGTGCAGGGATTCCCTGTGGATAACGTAGGGGGTGTCACCGATGGCCGGGAAAAAGGAGATGTGCATGGCATCCCCCCTTTCCTCAACCCGGACCTCGGGTTCTCCCTTCTGGAGCTGGATGTTAACCTCGGGGTGATCGTGGAGGTATACGTTAGGATGGCCAACCAGGGCGGGCAGGGCCTTCTCCATGTCAAAGGCATAGGCAATGCCCCATGGACCCTCATGGCGGCGCAAGCTGGCGCAGACCGCCAGATCCTGCGGGGAAAGGGCCGGCAACGCTTCGTGGTGCGCGAGTTTCCGCGGACTGAGGAGGCGGCCCCGGGACCAGGCGCCGGTGACGGTGCGCTTCTGTTCCTTGGCAATCAGGGTGAATGGGGGAGTTTCCAGGTTTATCAGCCAGGCGATCCGGTTTCCTGACCCTTCCCGGCGGCCTGGACTGACAAGAAATTGGGGGGCATTGAGCGCCTTCAGGGCCCGCTGCCATGGCTCTTCCTGGCCGAGGATGTCGATCAGGGGGACGAGGCCTGTTTCTCGTCGCACTCGATTGGCATAGCGTTGGCTGGTCTGCCTTCCGGTCATGCGGGCCAGGATCTCGGCGTATTCCAAGGCCAGCCAGCGGTGGCCGCTGGCCTTGGCCCTGGAGAGACCGTCAATCAGCCCGGCGAGATCCTTGTCGTCCAAAATGGCGTTGGTCCAGTAACACGTCCAGGCCCGGCAGAGCAAGACCAGCCCGTCATGCGCCTGCGCGGCTTCCGTCTGGGGCTCCGGATAATGGCTGCTGGTCATCCGACCCTGCATTTGCAAGGCATTCCGTAGTTCGGCATAGGCGGCCAGAAAGGGGTTGTGCGGTTGGATGGTCGGCAGGGCATCCAGGATGGCGGCCATGCTGTTGAGGTGGGCGGGGTCTCCGGTCTGGAACATGGCCAGCAGGGCAAAAAAACCTTCCATGCCGGTGAAAAAGGCCGACTCGTTCTGGTTGCTCTGCCGGAGCAGCGGCAGATCATCGGCAAAGCGTCGCCTGGCCTCTTGGTAGTGGCCCGTGACCAAGGCAAGCCATCCATGCAGGCCGAGGGAGCGGACGAGGTCTCCCGCGGCCGCCAGTGTCGCCTTGGCCGCCTTGACCTGGCCGGTGAGCAGGAGGGCGGTGGTGCGCAGGTAGAGCAGAGCTGGATGGGCCTCGGCAGGCAAGGCGGCGATTGTTGCATCATTTTTTAAATAGGCAAGAACCGGTCCGAATGGTGCCAGCCTGGCAATGCAATGCTTGCAGATTTCCTGGAGCGCGTAAATCTGCACATGGGCCGGAAGCGCGCCAAACCATGGCGGGTCAAAAGGGCTGGTGGTGATCAGAACCAGCGGGTGCGTCCCCGGGTCGTTACCAAAGTTTTCCAGATAGAGGAGGAGGGTGTGGGCATAGCCCTCCCAATTCCCCAGGCAGAGATTGAGGCGTAGATCCCTGATAAGACGAAGCTGGTCAGGCATGGGCGCCGCGTCCCCATCTTCTATTACCGCGGGCCATTCCTCCTGCACGATGCGGGCCAGGCCGACGAGCAGGGCTTTGTCCATGGCCCGGCAGATCAGTTCGATAACCGCCGGGTGGCATTGCTGGTCGGCCGCCAGCAGACCATCCTGCCGCAGGTCTTGCAGATTGCGGTGGATTATTTCCTGGTCAACGCGTTCCTCCTCTGGCCGTGGTAAGGCGGCCTGGGGGAGGAGTTTATGGAGGAGGGCCGCGGGCGAGGCGGGCTCGCCTAGCACGGCGCAGCATTGCAAGAGCAGCCGTGGTAGCGGCGCCAGGCGTTTGTAGCGGGAAAACAAGGTGGAGTAAAGAGAGCCGATTGCCATGGTACCTTCGTCAACGGTCAAGTCGGAGTATGCCGGAAGGCGGTGCTCCGGCGGGAAAAAGCCGAAGAGGGAATCTATTCTTTTACCCCGGTTGGCGATGTCTGTCAAACGGGTTCAAGGGCTCCTGGATATTCGACATAAGCAATCCTCCGCCAAGGCAGCGGACGATTTTTTTTAAAAATTTTCCAGTGGAGAGAGGAAAATTTTCGCGCGCCCTCCGGCAGCGGCCCTTGATTTGCTTGCCCATTCCAGCCCCCTGGCACTACCTTGGCGCTCCATTTCCGCCTCTGGCGGTATCCCCCCGTTACCTGCTCGCCAGTCATCGCGTAGCGACCACGCTAGAGATCGAAATAATGACGTAAAATCAATGATATTTGACTACAAAATTTTTGACTTTCCTGCG
>MNYK01000152.1 GCA_001873115.1 Desulfobacterales bacterium CG2_30_60_27
CTGAAGGCTGAAAGTTTAAAGTTCAAGGCTAAGCCGCTGTAAAAAAATAACATGGCCATCTAAGTGCCCGGAGCGGCATAAGGAGCCGTAACGAAATAGATATAAATGGCCATGTTATTTCGTAACGGCTCCTAAAGACGGATGACAGGCTTTTTCGAGGGGGCACCGGCCGTATGTATGAAAAGTTTTACGGGCTGAGCGAAAAGCCCTTCCGCATCGTTCCGAATCCGAATTTTCTCTACCTTACCGCCAAACATCAGAATGCCCTCACCACTCTGGAGTACGGCGTTTCCGAGGGTATCGGCTTCACCCTGCTTACCGGCGACATCGGCACCGGCAAGACTACCCTGATTCGCTATCTCCTGAACGAGATCGAAGCGACCATGGACATTGCGGTGATCTTCAACACCAATGTCTCGGCCGACCAGTTGCTCAACCTGATTCTCCAGGAATTCGAGCTCACTCCAGACCGGGACAATAAGGCCCGCACCCTGGATACCCTGTACCAGTTCCTCATCAAGCGTTTTGCCGCGGGCCGCAAGGTGCTGCTCATCATCGACGAGGCCCAGAATCTGTCCCTGGACGCCCTGGAAGAGGTGCGCATGCTCTCCAATTTGCAGAGCGATGAGCATCTGCTGCTGAATATCATGCTGGTCGGTCAGCCCGAGCTGCGGATCAAGCTGCAGCAGCCCGGCCTCACCCAGTTCAGCCAGCGTATCGCGGTGAACTACCATCTCACCGGTCTGGATCGGGAGGAGACGGATCATTACATCGGTTCGCGGTTGGCAAAGGTGGGAGGTCGGCCCGAGATCTTCAGCCAGAAGGCGGTGGACCGCATTCACCAGGCCGCGGCCGGCATTCCCAGGGCCATCAACCAGATATGCGACGCCGCTCTGGTGTATGGCTTCGCGGATGGACAAAAGATTATCGATACCGAGATCATCGAGCAGGTGCTGGCCGATCGGGGTGAAATGGGGCTGACCGGGGCCACTCTGGCGGAGGCCTCGCAGGCGATTACCGAGCCGGCGGGGGGCGTGCCCCAGGAGGTGCGGCAGCGCCTGCAAGGCCTGGAAGAAACCGTGGCCCGGCTGCAGGCCAAGCTGGTGCTGCTTAACGATGCGGTGGAGAAGAAGATCGATCAGTATCGGGACGATACGTCCCAGCGTTTTCAGGAGTTGCTCATTCAGGAACGCAAACGCAGCGACAGTCTGCTCAGCGGCTACTCAAAGCTCAACCAGAAGTACTGGGCCCTGCAATGGTTGCGGGACAAAGACCGGAAAAAGGCCAAGCCCGTGCCCGCCGCGGAGGAGGTTGATCTGGATTTCGGCGGGGCGGGCGAGGAAGAGGGGACAGAGTAGTGCCGCCTTTACCGGCCGCTTGCCTGGCCAGCCTCTCCCCGGAGCAATTCGATAGTCTGGACCCGTCCAGATCGGTTGAGCCTGCTGGAGCACAGCCCTTGTCTTGAAGCTTGATCCAGGATTGTCGTAATCACCCCTTTTGCGGTTCAGACAAAATTTTGCATGCGGCTTAATTATCCCCAAGAATTGCCCATTGTTGCCCAGCGTGAGGCGATCGTCGCCGCCATCCGGCAAAACCGCGTGGTCATCGTGGCCGGTGACACCGGTTCCGGCAAATCCACCCAGTTGCCAAAGATGTGCCTGGAGGCAGGCCGCGGCCAGCGGGGGAAGATAGCCTGTACCCAGCCGCGCCGGCTGGCGGCGGTCACACTGGCCGCGCGGGTGGCCGACGAACTTGGGGAGCCGTGCGGGCAAAGGGTGGGGTACAAGATTCGTTTCCGCAGCCAGGTGAGCCAGGCCACGGTGATCACCTATATGACCGACGGCGTGCTCCTGGCCCAGACCCAGGGGGACCGGCGGTTGCGGGCCTACGACACCATTCTGGTCGATGAGGCCCACGAGCGCAGCCTGAATATCGATTTTTTGCTTGGCATTCTGCAACGCTTGCTGGTTACGCGTGCCGATCTGAAGCTCATCATCACCTCGGCCACCCTGGACACGGCGAAGTTCGCCGCCCGCTTTCCGGCCGCGCCGGTGCTTTCGGTGCCGGGCCGGACCTTCCCGGTTGAGGTGGTCTATCCGACCGTTCAGGCGGACGTGGATGACGACGATGAGGTCGGGCATATCGAGCGGGCCGTGGAGGCGGTGCTTAACATCCGGCGTCAGGACCGGACCGGCGACATGCTGGTCTTCATGCCCACGGAGCGTGATATCCGGGAAACCAAGGAGTTGCTGGAGGCCCGGTGCCGCCTCCCTGGCGGGAAGGAGGCGGAGGGGCCTCTGGTCCTGCCCTTGTTCGGCCGCCTGTCCAGGCAGGAGCAGCAGCGCATTTTCATGCCGGCCAGGCGCCAGAAGATCGTACTGGCCACCAATATAGCCGAGACCTCGCTCACCGTGCCTGGGATCCGCTACGTGGTGGATAGCGGCCTGGCCCGGCTCACCATGTACAATCCCCGGGCCCGCACCACCAAGATGCCCGTGCTGCCCATCTCCAGGGCCAGCGCCGACCAGCGCAAGGGGCGGTGCGGCCGGCTGGGGCCCGGTATCTGTATAAGGCTCTATAGCGAGGCGGACTATGAGAGTCGGCCGGCCTTCACCACCCCCGAGATCATGCGTGCCAATCTGGCCGAGGTCATTCTGCGCATGCTGGCCTTGGGGCTGGGCGATCCGGCTGACTTTCCCTTTCTCGATCCCCCGTCATCCCGCGCCATTCGGGATGGCCATGCCCTGTTGGCCGAGCTCTCCGCCATCGATGCCAACGGTAATTTGACCCGGCGGGGCCGGATCATGGCCCGGTTGCCCCTGGATCCCCGCATCGCCAGGATGATCCTGGCGGCCCAAGAGGAAAACGCCCTGCGGGAGGTGGTGGTGATCGCCGCTGCCTTAAGCGGGCAGGATCCGCGTATCCGCATGACCGGCAGGGAAGGGGAGGCCGATGCGGCGCATGCCCGTTTTGCCGACCAGGCCTCGGATTTCCTGGGTTTTTGGAACTTGTGGCAGGAGTATCACCGCGTGCTTAGCGTTGCCAACGGCCGCGCGCGGGCCCGGAAGTTCTGCACGGCCAATTTTCTCTCCCAGCAGCGGATGCGGGAGTGGGAGGACATTCACGCCCAGATCCTCGTTATTCTGGCCGAGGAAAAGGGCTTTGTTGCCAACGAGCAGCCTGCCTGCGCCGACGCCATCCATCGGGCCATCCTGAGCGGCAACCTCCGCTTCATTGCCCGGAAAAAGGCCAAAAATCTGTATCAGGGTGGCCAGGGCGGCGAACTCATGATCTTTCCCGGCTCGGCCCAGTTCAACCGGGCGGGCCAGTGGATCATGGCCGCGGAACTGGTGGAAACCTCGCGGCTCTTCGCCAGGACCGTGGCCACCATCAAACCCGAGTGGCTCGAACCCCTGGCCGGTTCCCTCTGCCGTTGTTCTTATTCAGCTCCTCATTGGGAAAAGCGGCGCGGCCAGGTGGTGGCCCTGGAAAAGGTCACCCTGTTCGGCCTGGTTATCGTGGCCGGCCGGCGGGTGAATTTCGGCCCCATCAAGCCGGCCGAGGCCCGGGCCATCTTCATCCAGCAGGCGTTGATGGACGGGGAACTGCCGGGCTCATTCCCGTTTCTTGCCCATAATCTCGACCTGGTAGCCAGGTTGCATGAGATGGAGGAGCGGGTCCGGCAGCGGGATATCATGGTGGATGAGACGAGCCTGATGCGGTTTTATGAAGAGCGGTTACCTTCCGGGGTATGGGACCAGGCCGGGCTGGTGCGGGAATTACGTGAGCGGGGCGCCGACGCCTTTCTGCGCATGGGGGAAGAGGATGTGGTGCGCCGCCTGCCCGCCGAGCAGCGGCTGGCACAATTCCCCGAGTCCTTGTCCATGGGTGCTTTAACCCTGGCCCTGTCCTACTCCTTTGAGCCGGGCGGCGACGCGGACGGGGTGAGCGTGCATATCCCGGCCGTGCAACTCGGGGCGTTGCGTCCCGAGGTCTTTGAGTGGCTGGTGCCGGGCCTGTTGGAGGAGAAGATCCTCTTTCTGCTGCGCGGGCTGCCGAAACCGGTCCGCAAGCAACTTATTCCCCTGCCGCGCACCGTGGCTACCATCCTGGCCGATCTGCGTCCCGGCGAGGGCTCGCTCTATCAAGCCTTGGAGGCGGCCCTGCAACGGCAGTATGGCGTGCGCCTTGACCCGAAACTCTGGACCGCCATCGAGCTGCCCAATCATCTCAGGATGCGCTACTGCCGCGTGGATGGGGCCGGCACGCCCGGTAAATGTTCCCGGGTCCTGGCGGATCTTCTGGAAGGCAAAAGCCCGGCCGGGCCGCCGTCCCAGTCACTCCTGGAGATGCAAGGGCGTTGGGAGCGCCAGGGCATTACGGAGTGGGATTTTGCAACGCTTCCTGAAGCGATGCCGCTCCCCCATGGCCGCTGTTTCCCCGCCTTGGTCCCGGACCGCCAAGGCGGGCTGGCCATTGAACTGTGTCTGTCCGAGGCGGCAAGCCAAGAGAAGACCAGGCACGGACTGGCATTGCTTTACAGCCTGCAGTTCAAAAGCCAGTGGAGCCAGGCTTGCAAGGAATATTCCTTCCGCAAGCTGCCTTGGCAACTATGGGAGGGCATGGGAACCACGGAGGAACTGGATGCGCGGCTGCAGGTCTTTCTTTTAAGGGAGGTCTTTGTTGTGGGGGCCGGGGCCATCCCGGACCTGGCAACCTTTGCGGCCGAGGTGGCGCGGGTTCGGCAGGCGGGGTTTCATCTTTTGGTCAAGGCAGTCATGGACAAGGTGCTGGTCGCGTTGCGGGCCCGCCGGCAGACCATCGACTGGCTCGCCAGGTTCAGGGGAAAAGCTGGGCACGGTCAAGGGAACCCGCTGCTTTTGGCCCTGGTGGCGGAGATTCTGCCCAACAATTTCCTGACAACCTTTGATCAGCAGCAGCTCGCCGCGGTGCCCCGGTATCTGGAGGCGCTCCGCATCCGCGCCGAGCGGGCCGTCCAGGCGCCGGCCAAGGATGCTGGCAAGGAGGCCCTGCTCAGACCCCATGCCGAGCGCCTGGCCAGTTGCGCGGCCATTTTAGCCCCTTCCCGGGAGCTGGCCCGGCTCATTGAGGCGTACCGGCAGGCCGTTGCCGAATACCGGATCTCACTTTTTGCCCAGGAGCTGAAGACCCTCTTCCCGGTGTCGGCCAAGCGGCTGGAAAAGCAATGGATCGATCTGGAGCGGGCCATGGTGCTCGAGGGCGGCAGTCCTGAGAAAAAATAGGGTGAACCAGGAAAAGGAGTTGACCATTACCACACTTCCTTTTTAGTATGCAAAAAGGATTTTTGAGAAATTCCCCCTGTGTTGTTCTGTAAGAACTGCCTCCCGGTGGCCCGATTTTACCGCCCTGGTCCTAATAGTTATGTCAACCCTGTTTTCAGCCCTCAGCAATCCTGATACGGTTCTGGCCCTCTTTGAGGTTGCCCAGACCGGGCTTATCGTCATTGACAAGGATTACCAGGTCGTCCTGGCCAACGAGGAGGCGGGTCGGCTTATCGGTGGCAAACCGAATTGTCTGTCCAACCTCACCACCTGCCATGAACTCTTTTTCGGCAAGCCGGCGCCGTGCGCGGACTGCCCTGTTCCCGATGCCACTAAGCCCTGGCCCAAGACCAAGTCCATCGTTATCAAGGGCAGGGACGGGGCCGATCAGTTTGTTAAGGTGTCCATGATTCCCTGGGAAGGTTACACGGTCCTTAACCTGCATGACGTTACCCGCGAGCTCAATCTGCTCCGCAATGTGGATCTCGCCAAAAAGGAACTGCGGGCCAAGAATATTCTTCTTGAACGGCGGCAGCAGGAGATTGCCGGCAAGACCCAGTTTCTGGAACAACTGATAGATCACCTCCCCGATGCCCTGGTGACGGTTAACGAGACGTTCGGTATCCAGCGGAAGAATGCCGCCGTGGCTACTATTCTGCCCCAGGCCGACGGTCGCAAGTGCCATGAGCTGCTAGGCAGCGAGACGCCATGCTTGGACTGCCCGGCCGCGCTCGGCTTTGACGCGGCAAATGGCCAGAAGAAGAGCCACGTGGTGGAAGGGCGATTCTTCACCGAGATTATCACCGCTTCGCCAGGCGGCGGCCTGCTGCTGTTCCGCGATACGACCCGCCAGATCCAACTCATTGAGCAGATTCGGGAAACCAGGTTGGCCCTCACCCGCAAGAACGAGATTCTCTCCGGTCTGGTTAACCTTGGCGCCTTCATGCAGAAGGCAACGGAACCCCAAGCGGTAATTGAATATTTTATGGAGATGTTCCTGCCGGTCATCAAGGCCGACAAGGCCGCGGTGATCATCAATGATATCCGCGAGGGGAATCTGTGGTTTACCTTTCAGAAGGGGTTGGATGAGGAAACCTTGAAGGGCCTGAGCCGAGCCTACCTGTCCCGGGATGTGCAGAGCAGTCGGATAAAGGTCTATGAATCGGAATTCTTTCCATGGGAAACCGGGGTACAGATCGATCTGCGGGGCGCCAGCGGCAAGCGGGTCGGGATCATCGTACTGCCGACAAGTTATAGCGATGAGGATGGGGAACTGACCAAGCTGTTCACTGAACCCCTGGGCGCTGATATCCATAATCGCCTGCTCATGCGGCAGTTGGAAGAGAAGGCCAACACCGACCCGCTCACCGGTTTGTATAATCGGGGTTATCTTGATGCGGTCCTGGAGGAGGAGAGGAAGAAGCAGGAAGAATTCGACATCCCCCATGCGGTGGTCGAGGCCGATGTGAACGGCCTGAAGAAGGTCAACGACAAGTATGGGCACGAGGCGGGTGACGCCTATATTCTTAAGGTGACCGAGTTGTTCAAACAAAATGTCCGGTCGAGCGACGTGGTGGCCCGGACCGGCGGGGATGAGTTTGTCATTTTATTGGTTGATGCCAACCATGCCAGCGCCGAACAATTCATCGCCCGGTTGACTGTCAAGGCGTTCACGGAGGTTTTTCTGCCGGTGGGCGACGGGGAGCTGTTTCCGGTCACGGTCAGCTTCGGTGTCGCTGGCTCCGATGTCTTTGCCCACGATATGCTTCTCAAGGAAGCTGACCGGCGCATGTACGCGGCCAAGGAGGCCTTTTATAAAACCCGGGAAAGATATCGTTAAGCCATGGCGGTTCCGCCCTTTCTTCCCTTCAGCCTGCACGTTGCCGTGTTCCCGGCCAGAGGCGCCGATGACCAATACAACAAGGTCCATCCCGGAACAACTGGATATTCGACATAACAGCAGGACGAGACAGGTATCTCTGCCAATCATCCCCATGGAACGCGGTCGGCGCCCTCTGATTATGCGGTCGATGCATTGGCAAGGGTGGCTATCCGGCAGCAGCGAGGACGTTGAGAAGGGAAGCTTTATATGCGGGGTGGAAAAAGTTCCCCCAACAGCGGACGGAACATCTCGCTGCGAGAGCGGGGCAGAGGAAATGCAAGGAGTGGACAACCGAAGTATCTACTCCCGGAGCGCGCCGTATTTGCGCAGGATGT
>MNYK01000156.1:0-7124 GCA_001873115.1 Desulfobacterales bacterium CG2_30_60_27
CGGACGCCTCGGAGGCGGGCAGGACGCCCGCCCCCGCATGAGCGAAAAGTATTTTCAGGCCGGGAACGCTTGACTGCCGACACAAGCTGGATAGTTACTGCCTTGCCTGTCAACTGGCCATGGTGTCGGCCGCCTCCCTGATCCACTCCTCCACCTCGGCGGCGCTGGGATGGCGGCCGCTAACTTTGAGCTGGCCGTTGATGATCAGGGCCGGGGTGTTGATCACCCCGTGGCGCCAGATCTCGTCGAGGTCGTGAATCTGCTCCATGTCCGCGGCCAGTTGAAGTTTCTGCAAGACGTCGATGACCATGGCCTTGATGCGGTTACAGGTCACGCAGCCCGGCCCCAGGATACGGATGGTCAGGCCGGCGGCACCGCCCGCCTCCAGCCCGGCTTGCCTGCGGTACTCAAGGCGCAGGGCCTCCCGGTAGAGAGCGCTGGTGTTATCCGGGATGTAATTTTTGCCGGCCACCGCCCGGTACAGCCCCTCCACCGCCTCGTCCTCGGGAAGTTTTTGGGCCAGGGCCGCGCTCATGGCCAGCTCCAGACCCACCAGGCCGACCGTGGCCTTGCCGATCTTCAGGTTCCTAGTCATGGGGAGGTCAGTCATGGCATCGTTACCAGGATTCCTGGCTAAAACAAGGTCATCTGCACCTTGGCCGGCTTCTTGCGAGGTTGCTTTTTCCGGGTCACCGTGGTCAGCAGGTGGCCGGGAATTTCACTTAAAAAACGGGACACCACCTGCCGGGTAGACTTGCCGTACATGGTGCGGATGGCCGCCGCGGTCATGATCACCGTTTCCCGGGCCCGGGTGAGACCGGTATAGAAAAGCCGTCGTTCCTCCTCCAGATCGCCGGTCTGCCCGAATCTGGCGCCGGGCAGCAGCCCTTCTTCCAGGCCGGGCAGAAAGACCACGGGGAATTCCAGGCCCTTGGCGGCGTGCAGGGTCATAAGGGCCACGGCCTCGGCCCTGGGATCGTAGACCGTGCCCGCCTGGTTGGCCCGCAGGTGGTCGGCGAAACCGGCCAGATCGCGGCCAAAGACCCCGGCCAAATCAAGGAAACGCCTGCCTTCGGCCGTATCCTGACGCACGGCCAGCGTGGGCAGCGCCTGCCTAAGAGCAGAAACCACCCCGCTCTCCAGAGCGGTGAGGCGGCAGGCCGCGATAGTGTCGCCTAACTGTCGGCAAGACCGGCTGGCCATCTGGGGCAACGGGAGACCCGCAGCCCTGGCGCAAAAGTGAGCGGCGTCGAACCCCAGGCCGTCTTCGATGATCGTAAGGGTGGCCGGGCCGATGCCGTCCATGGCGCCCAGCAGAAGGAGAAAATCGGCCAGTTCAGCCTGGCCGGCCACGGCCTGCACCAGATGAAAGGCCGGCCGCATCTCCGGCCCCATAAAGAAGGGCGGGCTCCCCACCCGCTGAAAGGGGATGCCGCGCCGTTCCAAGGCCTGGGCGATAGGGTCGGCCTGGCGGGACAGGCGGTAGAGCACGGCCACGTCGGCGAAACTCCGGTCGGTCTCGCTTGCCCCGCCGCGGCCCGAATTGATGGAGAAATGGCTGATCCCGCCCATGGTCTCCTCGATGCGCTGCACCACATATTCCGCCTCGGCCGCCTCGGTCGGCACAAGGCACCATTCCAAGCGGCCGGGCTTAAGCATTTGCGGCTCCAGTCTGGCCCGGCTTGGGGCCGGATTGTGGCTGATCACCGCATTGGCGGCCTCCAGGATCTCGGGGGCGGAACGATAATTTTTGGTGAGCGCCAGGCAGGTGGTGGTGGCTTGCCCGGCGAAATCGCTGAAATAGCCGAGGTCGCTGCCGCGAAAGCCGTAAATGGCCTGATCCTGGTCACCAATGGCAAAGAGCCGCGCCCCCTGGCCCAGCAGTTGCACCAACTGGTACTGGGCCTGATTCATATCCTGGAATTCGTCCACAAAAAGATGCTCAAGGTGTTCGCGCACCGTCTCCAGCAGGTCTGGCTCGGTCCGCAGGCGACTGACAAATAAGGGGATGACCGCCTCGATGTCGAGCCAGCCGTGCGCGGCCAGCTCCGCCAGGTAGCGCCGTGCTTCGGGGTCCGGCTCCTGAGCAGCGGCCACGGGGGCTACCGCCAGGCCGTGAAAATGCTCGATGATCGCCTGGGCCAGTTGCTCACGCTCAGTCCGGGTGTGCTCGGGGAACAGTTTCTTCAGCAGCAACTGGCGCTGGTCGTCGCCGATCACCGTGGTGTGCGGCGCTTCGCGGCGCAGCCATTGCAGACAGAAGCGGTGAAAGGTGCCCACGAATACGGTGTCCGCCCCGGGGATCGCCTGTTTTATGAGGCGGGCCCGAACCTCGGCGGCGGCCCGGTTGGTGAAGGTGATGGCCGCGATCCGCTCGGGCCTGGCCTCGCCGCTGGCCAGCAGGCGGGCCAGCCGGGCGACCAGGGTATAGGTCTTGCCGGTGCCGGGGCCGGCGCTCACCAGGATATGCGCGGCCCGGCTGGTGGCGGCCGCCTCCTGGGCCGAGTTGGGACCAACGGCGGGCGGTAGCATTGTTTCGCTGGGCGCGGCAGTTCGTGGCAGCGGCCCGGCCGGGGGATTGTTATTTTTGGGCTTACGGGCCGGCCCGCTGGCAAAGAGACTTTTCTGGCCGGCCAGCCTTTCCAGTTCGCCCTCTTCAAAGACCGTGATCGTACCGAACTCGCCATCATAGCCGGGGTGGCGGCTCACCCTGCCGGCCCGGACGCGGAGGACCGCCTCGCCAAGGATCGACGAGAACTGCTTGATCTCCTCCACCGGGGCTTGCAGGTAGAGGTTGAATTCCGAACCAAAACGCTGGATCACCTTGGCATACTGCGCCATGACCCCCAAGGTGGCCGGCCCGCGGCCCATGATCTCGCCGATCACCTCGGGCAGGGGGATGAGGCTGCGGAAGGCGGAGCCCCTGGCTGGATATACCGGCTGGTCGCGGTCGGCCAATTCCAGCACCCGGTGACTGACGCCGATGGTGAGCGGCCGGTCGCACACCGGGCAACGGTCACTGATAGCCCGGCTCTCGTGGGGCTCGAGGCAGACATTGCACTTGCGGTGCCCGTCGAAATGGTACTTGCCCTCCTCCGGAAAGAATTCCAACGTGCCTGAAAAACCACCGGCCGCCGGATTCTTCATGGCCTCCCGCAGGGCCACGAAGTCGAAGCCGGTGGCCAGGAGGTTGGCCTCGCGGCCCAGTTTGGCCGGGGAGTGGCAGTCGGAGTTGGAGATCAGGGTAAAGCGGTCCAGGGCCGAGACCAGCCGGTTCATGGCCGGGTCCGAGGACAGGCCGGTCTCCAGGGCGAAGATGTGCTCGGTGAGGTCGCCGAAGCAGTCCTCGATGCGGTCAAAACCAGACTTGGAGCCGAACAGCGAAAACCAGGGGGTCCAGATGTGGGCCGGCACCAGGAAGCCGCCGGGCGCCCGCTCCAGGACAATCTCCAGGAGGTCGCGGGCGTCCAGGCCCAGGATGGGACGGCCATCGGACTCAATGTTGCCGATGGCGGCCAGACGGGCGTTGATCCGGGAGGCCGCCGCGAAGTCCGGGGCAAAGAGCAGGTTATGGATCTTGCGGACCCGACCGAGTTTCTTGTAGATACTGGAGATCTCGGCGGTGAGCACGAAGCGCACCGGAATGGCCTCGGGTGTCACCCCGGCCACGGCCGGCGGCACGGCCTCGTCGCGCAGCCGATAAAAGCCCGGTTCCGCCTCAACGAGATGCTCTTGCAGTTGGCTGAACCAGCCGGGGTGGGTGAAGTCGCCGGTCCCCACCAGGTTTATGCCCTTGACTCGGGCCCAGGCGAACAGACCGGCCAGGGTGCCGGCCTTGCTGGTGGCCCGGGAAAAGGGAGAGTGGGTATGGAGGTCGGCGATATAGAGCATGGGCGCGTGGGCGTAAGTTCCGGTTTTTTTCGCGGAGTTTCAACTGGCGTCATTCTATTCAGTTTGCTATGCTCTGTCCATTGCTTTGTCCGTACGTAACTATTAGGTTATCAGGTTCACGGTGCACGGTTGGCTACTTTACTCTCCTGATATTTTTTGAGATCGTTGATCTTCTACGCTCGCCGAGAATGAGCGAAAAGTATTTTCAGGCCGGGAACGCTTGACTGCCGACACAAGCTGGATAGTTACCTTTGAACCTTGTGATTTGTTACGTCCGGCGAATGACTGTTTTCTCAAAGTGTTGGCGTGAGCCCTTTGGGGCGGCAAAATGCTCCAGCAAGACGGAGGCGGGCGGCGGTCAAGCGTCTCGCCGGCCCCGCGACGGTGAACAGATATGATGACATTACGTATGGTAATGAAGATGGGGAGCGGCTGGTCCGGCCGCAGGCTCGTTGGCATGCTGGCGGGGCTCGTCCTCTTCCTGGGGCTGTCGACCTGCAAGGTGATCGAGGAAGGGGATGTGGGCGACGCGCAGGTGCCGGGCCTGACCGGCATGAACTTCGTCCTGGTGACGCACGGCACCTTTCAGATGGGCAGCCCGCCGGAAGAAGTGGGGCGTCTGACAGATGAGACCCAGCATGCGGTAACCATTACCAATGACTTTTATCTGCAGGATGCCGAGGTGACCCAGGAGCAGTGGCAGAAGACCATGGGCAATAACCCATCCACCAATTCCTCCTGTGCGCAATGTCCGGTGACGAACGTCTCCTGGAATGACGTACAGACCTTTATCGCCGCGCTGAGCGCCGATGAGGGCAAAACCTTCCGGCTGCCCACCGAGGCGGAGTGGGAATACGCCGCCCGGGCCGGCAGCGGCACGGCCTTTTCTAACGGTGATATCTCCGAACAGACCTGTGAATTCGTTGACAACGACTTGGACGCAATTGGCTGGTATTGCTTCAACTCCACGAATGTCTCGCATGCGGTGCAGGGTAAGATTGACAACGACTTCAGCATGTATGACATGAACGGCAATGTGGCGGAATGGGTGCAGGACTGGTATGGCGACTATGATGCCGGCCCGGACACCGACCCATCCGGGCCGGCCACTGGCTCGAACCGGGTGGTGCGCGGCGGTGGCTTTAAGTCGCTGCCGCCCCTGTGCCGCTCGGCGGCGCGGGCCAGCTTTTCGCCCAGCTATCAGGGCAATGATCTTGGTTTCCGGCTGGTATGGGAACCTTAAAGAGCGGCTAGCGGCCAGCTACTAGCGGCCAGATGCCAGCGGCTAGAATGCAGGAATAAGGATCAATCATGACGGAACAGAGCGTTGATGTAGTCATCATAGGCGCCGGGCCGGCCGGCCTGCAGGCCGCCCTGCACGCGGTGCGCAAAAAGGTGGCGGTGCTGGTCATCGGCCGGGCCGAGCAGAGTGCCATCGCCCGGGCCCATGTGGAGAATTACCTGTGCGTCGACGGGGTGCACGAGGGCCAGCAACTTCTGGACATCGGCCTGGCCCAGGTCCGCCGTTTCGGAGCCCAGGTCCTGGCCGAGGATGTGCTGCACATCGAGCAGGATGGCGAGGAGTTTGTGGTGGCGCTGGAATCGGGCGCCACCGCCCGCTGCCAGAGCCTGATCTTCGCCACCGGCACCTCCAGGAAAAAGCTCAAGGTGCCTGGCGAGAAGGAGCTGCTCGGCAAGGGGGTGAGCTACTGCGTGGACTGCGACGCCAACTTCTTCCGGGGCGCCAAGGTGGCGGTGGTTGGCAACGAGAGTGCCGCCGTGGACGGGGCTCTCACCTTAACGAAGTATGCCAGCGAGGTGCACCTGGTGGCCGAGAAGCTTACCGTGACCCCGGCCCTGGGCGAAAAGCTGGCCGCCAGCCCCGTGCGGGTGCATGAGGGGAGCTGGGTGACGGAGATCGTCGGCGACCATGCCGTGCAAGGGCTGGTGCTGGATAACGGCGCCACCCTGACGGTGGAGGGGGTGTTTATCGAGCTGGGCGCCAAGGGCGCCGTGCAATTGGCCACCAACCTCGGCATCATGCTAGACTCTGAATCCTTCTCTCATATCCAGACCGATAAAAAGCAGGCCACCAACCTCGTAGGCGTTTACGCGGCCGGTGACATCGCCGGCCCCCCCTGGCAGATGGCCAAGGCCGTGGGCGAGGGCTGCGTGGCCGGCTGGGAGGCCGCCAACTATGTGAATCAGCGGCGGCGGGCGGGGAAGGGGCAGGAATAATTGGAACACATATTTTTTCGCATTTAACCCCTCCAAACCTCCCCTTGTCAGGGGAGGCTTAAAGGCTTCCCCCCCCTGACAAGGGGAGGATGGAGGGGGGTTGGACTTAAATGTTACAGGGTACCAGACGCGAGGGGGATGGGTATGTATCGCTCTGCCCGGAACTCGACATCGCCAGTCAGGGCGATACCATCGAGGAGGCGCGCGAGCATCTTCGGGCATCTTCGGGAAGCACTAGAGATGTTTTTCGAAATGGCATCGCCTGAGGAGATTAAGACGCGCTTGCACGATTGCCCCACAACGCCGAGGTCAGGTTCAGAATCGTCTGGCGTTGCGACTCGGTCAGGGAGCAGAATGGCGAGTTGTCGTAGGTCGTGTCGCGGTTCTCGACGATCAGCACCATGGCATCCTCGCTCAAGGTGTGCGTGTGCCAGGCGGCTTTCTTGACGTTGTAAATTTTGAACGGTTGCATGTCCTCGGCAAAGACCCGGGTGACGGCATCCGCCCCCTGGCCCAGAAACAGGATGCACCGCCCTCGCAGCAGCACAAAAACCTCATCGGTCTCGTTGTGGCGCTGCATCCTGGTCAGATTTTCGGGCCGCAAGTCCTCCGCATGGTTCAGGATGGCAACACGCCAGGCGTCAAAGTCAAGCACCGGGCGATAGCCCGCCTCGGCATGATCACGAACTTCCAGCAAGCTTGCAGCGATGGACATGGGCAGGCCCTTGCCAATAATTGATGAGGGATGGCGGACCGGGCGGCTGGTCAGCTACGGGTAGGTGGACCAGGCCGTGCGGTTCGTCAGCGCGATAGCGGACAGCACGTATTTCCTTACAATCTAAAGTCAGGCAATCGTAAAGTCAAATGAATGGAGAATAGTAACTATCCAGCCTGGGTCGGCAGTCAAGCGTTCCCGGCCTGCAAATACTTTTCGCTCATGCGGGGCGGGCGTCCTGCCCGCCTCCGAGGCGTCCGCGCCCTCCCGCGCATCCTGC
>MNYK01000105.1 GCA_001873115.1 Desulfobacterales bacterium CG2_30_60_27
CAGCACGATTCAGATATTTTGGTTCATTCGTATTGAAGTTGAAAAGTAACTACTCAGGTCTATAGGCTGTAGGCATTTAGACTGTTAGCAACAGCGAAACACGAAATATAAAGCTGAGTTGAGCAGCTCGTCTGCTCATACGAAACTTATGCCCTTGCGGTATAAGTCGTACTGTGTTCCGCATACGCTCCGTTTTTTTGCCTAACAGTCTACAGCCTAACGGGCTAAACAACCTGAGCAGTTACGTTGAAAAGGACAAAGAGGTACTGGACATAGTTTTTGGTTGAACATAGTCGTCATTCCCGCGCAGGCGGGAATCCAGTATTTTATGGATGTCGAGGCAAATCTGGACCCCGGCCCCCCCCCTTATCCCCCTTGTCAGGGGGGGAAGCCTATAAGCCTCCCTTGATAAGAGGAGGTTTGGCGGGGTTTAGATACGCAAGCAGATGTGTTACATGGTACTGGCATCCGCAAACCACATAGAACTGGATGGCAGCCAGAGGGCAGCCATTAACTTTCAGCTTTGAGCTTTCAGCTATTCCTATGGAACAAACCCACATCCGCATCCGCGGCGCCCGGATGCACAATCTGAAAAACGTCAGCGCCGACCTGCCGCGCAACAGCCTGACCGTGTTCACCGGCCTGTCCGGTTCCGGCAAGTCCACCCTGGCCTTTGACACCCTCTATGCCGAGGGCCAGCGCCGGTACGTCGAGTCGCTCTCCACCTACGCCCGCCAGTTCCTGGGCCAGATGGAAAAACCGGACGTGGATTCCCTTGATGGCCTGAGCCCGGCCGTTTCCATCGAACAGCGGACCACCAGCCGCAACCCCCGTTCCACCGTCGGCACCATCACCGAAATCTACGACCATTTCCGACTCCTCTTCGGCCGGGCCGGCCGCCCCTGCTGCCCCAAATGCGGCATGGAGATCCGCCCCCAGTCCATCCAGGACATGGTGCAGAGCCTCATGGCGTCGCCGGCGGGCACCAAGCTCATCCTGCTCGCCCCATTGGTGGACGGCAAAAAGGGCGAACACCGCGAGGTGCTGAACCGGCTCCGCAAGGATGGCTATGTCCGGGTGCGGGTGGATGGCGTGATTCGCAACCTGGACGAGGAGATCACGCTGGACAAAAAACGGCGCCACCATATCGAGGCCGTGGTGGATCGGGTGGTAATCAAGGATGAGGTGGCCCGGCGGTTGACCGATTCCGTGGCCACGGGTGTGCGGCTGGCCGAAGGCTTCCTGCTCGTCCATTTTCCGGCCACCGGCGACGAGGTTCTGTTCAGCGAACATGCCGCCTGCATCCAGTGCGGTCTTAGCCTGCCCGAACTGTCGCCGCAACTCTTCTCCTTTAACAGTCCCAAGGGGGCCTGTCAGGCATGCGGCGGCCTGGGGGTAAAGCAATTCTTCGACCCCCGGCTGGTGGTCGCCGACCCTGGTCTCAGCATCAACGCCGGGGCCATCGCCCCCTGGGGCCGGCGCAAACCCCTTTCCTATGCCGGGCAGTTGCTGGCGGCGCTGGCCGACCATTGCCACTTCGACCTGGCCACCCCATTCGGCAAGCTGCCGGAAAAGGCCCAGCAGGCCGTACTGTATGGCACTGGCCAGGAGGAGATCGGCTTCGAATACCAGAAGGGCCGGCGTCACCTGACCTTTCATGCCCCCTTCGAGGGAGTGGTGCCCAATCTTGAGCGCCGCTACCTGGAGACCGCCTCCCCGGCGGTGCGCGAGGAACTGGCCCGCTTTTTAAACGAGCAGACCTGCCCGGACTGCGGGGGCGCACGCCTGAGGCCCGAGGCCCTGGCCGTGAAGATCGGCGACTGGACCATTAACCAGCTCACCCGTCTCTCCATCCGGCAGCTTAGCGAAGCACTGCCCAAAATTTACTGGCAACCGCAGCAGCAGCTCATTGCCGCCCCGGTGCTTAAGGAGATCAACGAACGCCTCGCCTTTCTCCTCGACGTGGGCCTTGACTATCTGTCGCTTGACCGCGGCGCCTCGTCGCTCTCGGGAGGCGAGGCCCAGCGCATCCGCCTCGCCTCCCAGATCGGCTCTCGCCTGGCCGGCGTGCTTTACATCCTGGATGAGCCGAGCATCGGCCTGCACCAGCGCGACAATGCCCGCCTCATCCAGACCCTCACCAAGCTCCGCGATCTAGGCAACACCGTCATTGTGGTGGAGCACGATGCCGACACGATCATGGCCGCGGACTATATTCTGGACATGGGACCGGGGGCCGGCACCCATGGCGGCAACATCGTTTACAGCGGCGATGTAGCAGGGCTGCTCGCCGACCCCGCCTCGCTTACCGGCGCTTACCTCACCGGCCGACTGTCCATCCCGCTGCCCGCTGTTCGGCGCCGGGCCAAGGCCAGCACCCCAAAAATCACCATCCACCGGGCCGTGGTCAACAACCTCAAGGAGGTCACGGTGGCCCTGCCTCTTGGACTCATGACCTGCGTCACTGGCGTCTCCGGATCGGGCAAGAGTTCCCTGATCATGGAAACCCTCTACAAAGGGATTGCCGCGGCCCTGCCTGCCCACCGGGGCGCGAACTTTTCGATGCCGGCGAGCATCAGGGGCGAGGCCGACCGCTTCCAGAAGATCACCGGTCTGACCAGCATCGACAAGATCATCGACATTGACCAGGGCGCCATCGGCCGAACGCCGCGCTCCAACCCGGCCACCTACACCGGCGTGCTGACCCCGATCCGCGACTTGCTGGCCCGGCTGCCGGAATCCCGGGCCCGGGCCTATACGGCCGGCCGCTTCAGCTTCAATGTCAAGGGCGGCCGCTGCGAGGCCTGCGAGGGCGATGGCGTCCTCAAGATCGCCATGCACTTTCTCCCCGACATCTATATCACCTGCGAGACTTGCAAGGGCAAACGTTACAATGAAGACACCCTGGATATTCGTTACCGGGGCAAGAACATTGCCGACCTCCTGGAGATGACCGTGGAAGAGGCCCTGGCCTTTTTCGCCAACGTGCCGCCCCTGCGCCACCGCTTGCAGACCTTGAACGACGTGGGCCTGTCCTACATCGCCCTTGGGCAGGCGGCTACCACCCTGTCCGGCGGCGAGGCGCAACGCATTAAACTGGCCCGCGAGCTGGCCCGCCGCGGCACCGGCCGTACCCTTTACATTCTCGACGAACCCACCACCGGTCTGCATCCGGCCGATATCCAGCATTTGCTTCTCGTTCTGGGCCGTCTGGCAGACGCCGGCAACACGGTGGTCGTCATCGAGCACAACCTGGACGTCATCAAGGTGGCCGACCATGTGATCGACCTCGGCCCCGAGGGAGGCGACGGCGGCGGTTGCATCGTGGCCCAGGGCACGCCGGAGGAGGTGGCCGCTAATCCTGACTCCCACACCGGCCGTTATCTGCGGAAGATGCTCGCCGGAGCATAAAAACCAAAAGAATATTTTACATGGGCCGGCCATTTGTGTTTAATGATCGGCAAACAGAAAATGGCTCGGAATGCTGAACACTGCGGTTGTTTGGCGAGCATGGCAGAAACTTCAAATAGGAAAGGACATCATGACTGAAGAAAACGCCACACCCACGGCGGAGAGCAACACCCCCGCCTTTCGGCTGCAAAAGTTGTACGTCAAGGATCTCTCCTTTGAAAACCCTAATGCGCCAGAGGTATTTCAGGTGAAACAGGGAGAGCCCAAGACCGAGGTCAACCTGAACATGAAGAACAAGAGGCTGTCCGAGGATGTCTGGGAGGTGAGTTTAGGGCTTACCGTGAAGATAGCGGGCAACGACGACAAGACCCTCTTCATCATCGAGGTGGAGCATGCCGGCGCCTTCATGATAAAAAACATCCCGGCCGAACACATGCCCATGGTGCTGAACGTGGAATGCCCGAACATCATGCTGCCCTTCACCCGCCAGATCATCAGCCAGGCCACGGTGGACGGCGGCTTCATGCCCTTCCTGATCGAGCCCATCAACTTCCTGGCCCTGTATCAGAATGCCAAGAAGAAGCAGGAAGGGGGGGAAGAGGCAAAGCAATAACCTTTTCCTGTCAGATCAAGTTACCCACAAAAAAACCCGGACCCCATACTGTTGGGATCCGGGTTTTTAAATTTTCAAACTGGGCCCGCTCGGCGTTGCCGGCCAGCAACCAAAATTATTTCTTGGTAATGGTCACCGGGATATCGATTGACTGACCAGTAAAATTATCGGTAACCGTGATGGTATCTTGAATCACCTCACCGGAAGAAAGCGCGGGATTAGTGTAAACATAGAGCCCACCGATCGACGGAATAGTGCCATTCGGGTCGACATTGGCAAACTGATGATGATCAGAGCCGCCGGAAGAACTCACAGCCTCTGCCACAGAGGTGGCCCCAGCGGCCATCGTTAAATCCAGGCTGGTGGGGCTGACGGTAAAGATACCATGCATGTAGTAACACAACTTTTGCGAATGAGTACCATACGGGGTGCCATCCACGGACACCGTTAAGCAACCCTGCTCCCCGTCGCCGTCCAAGTCATTCTGCCACGAAACGGGATAGTCGGTGCCTCCATAAACACCATCTGCCAGGGTAGCATCATAACTAGTACTTGAACCAGCATCCGTAGAAATCGTGATCGTAGTTTCCCCTACCAGGCGATTACCGTGTTCCCAATCTGCGACCTGGACATAGAAACGAACCGTCTCCGTATTGTAAATGCCATCAGACCAGAGGCCCATACCCTGCAACGAGGCTCCAAGGGGTACGATATCGATTTGCAAATGACCAGAGTGCATTACCTCACCAGTGGTGAACAGGGTGTTATTAAGGTTGGTGGGGGTATTGCCATTCACCGCCGCCCACGTACCGCCGCTGTCCAGGCTCTTGAAGACGCTGCGACCTTCACTGCCAGCGTAAAGCAGGTCTGCACCAGCCTGGCCGACTACCGCCAGGCTGTCGAGGGCATGGGCGCCCGTAGTGGCAGGCAGGTCGGCAACCTTGCTCCAGTTCACCCCATTGTCAACGCTCTTGTATACCCCGCCATGCGGCTCGGAGCGATCCAGAACATCGCCAAAGGAGGCAACGTACAGGGTGCCATCAACATCATCACGGACTATAGCTCGGGCGTCCGCATTAGTGGGGTCCGTATCGGTAATCTTGGTGACCGGGGCATTCCAGGTAACACCGCCATCGGTGGAATAATGGATGCCGTTCTTACCGGCAATCCAGACCATGGCCACTGGGGCCGCCGGTAGCAAGGTGATACTCCGCACCTCGGTTTCGTTGATGGGTTTTGCCATGGTGCCGGTCTGCTTGGTCCAGGTAGTCCCACCGTTCACAGTTTTAAACAGGCCATCGCCATCGCTACCAGCTAAAAGCTCGGTCGGCGCGGCGCTGTTAATGGCCAACGACAGGACATTCTTCCCAAAACTCACTCCCTGACCATTGGCCATGGTCGAGGCCCGAACCCAGTTACGCCCACCGTCCACGGTCTTCCAAACTCCGTCCCCGTATGTTCCGGCCCAGATGGTCTTGGCGTGTCCCAGGTTGACGTCGTAGTCAGCGGGGTCAGGGTTGACCGCCAAGGCATAAACCGGCCAAGGTACACTGGATTCCGCATCATAATCAACCTCGACATTTAGGTCAGCGTCAAGATGCCCACCGCCAAAGTCATCAAGAATAAAAATACCATCGCCTGAAAAATCAAAGTCGGTAGTCTCAACCCCGCCAACCAGCACCTTCATCCTGGATCGCACCCCGGAAAACTCATTGTTAAAATTGAAAACCTGCCAACCAATACCATTCGTCGGATTCGTTGGATCGACATCAAAGCCAGTGGTTACCCCAAGGTTGTCGGCCAAAATACGACGGCGTCCAGTAATGGTGCTCCAGTTCTCGCCACCATTCGTGCTGATAAAGACTCCCTTGTCGGTGGCCGCGTAGATTACCTCCGATGCATTACTGATAATAACAAGATCACGAACAATGGTGCCCTTTAGGTTGGCAAACTTGGCAGCGCCGGTCTCTTTGAGCGGCCCTCCCACAATTTTCCAACTCGTCCCAGCATCAGTGGTTTTAAAAACCCCACCGCCATCGGTGCCCGCGTAAACTATGTTCTCATCAATCGGGTCAACGGCCAGGGCTAACACCTTGGAATGGTTGCCGCCAATGGTCTGGGCCGAGACCTGCACAAAGCCGTCCTCAGGGTCAGGGGGGCTGGTAGTGACGGTGCTCATGAACACCGAGGCGGTGGCGTCGGACGATGCAAACGTGCCGGTGGCCAAAACCGAGGCATAGTCTGTCTGAAAGCTCACCTGAACGTTAGGGGCAACGGGGTTGCTGAAATAATCGGAGATGTCAGTCCGCACTTCCTGGGTAAGGCCATGGGTAATGAGTCCTTCAATATTGAGAGGACCAAAAGACAAGCCAAAGGCATTACCACTGGGCAGGCCACCGGTAATGGCGACGGTGACGTCGGTTTGCATGGTGGGATCACTGTGCAGCGAGGCCCGTATCTGCACGGTGCCGGCCTTGATGCCCGAATTAAAAACCGTAGTGACCTTGGAATCAACCGAGGCTGCTTGGACATTGTTGAGCTTTTCCCCGCCATTCAACCCGCCGTGCAAAATCTCGAAATCCACCACATGAGCGCCAGTGACCGGGTCATTATTGATATCAACGATCTGAAAGGTAAGGATGATGGATTCCGTGGCACCGGCGCCGGTAATGCCGATCACGGCCGGGGACGGATTGGTGCTTTCCAGGATAATGTTAGAGGGAACACCGGGCAGTTCGATCGGCCCCGGGACATCCTCCCCGCCGTCCCCGCCACCAGCGCCGGCCGCCAACTCCGCAGCAGTTGGGGGCGTGCCGCCGCCGGAACAGGAGACCAGCAGCGGGATGGCGGAGAAAAGCGAAAGAGCCAGCAACACCCTGAACAGCAAGGTGACAGCGTTCATTCTCGGAAACGGTGATGCCTTCATGCCATTCTCTCCAGGCAGGCCGCCCCCTGGTTGGTTCCGTGGGGCGGTGCAATGCTTACGTTACATGTAGAGTTCGTTCTTGGCCCAGAAGTCCTCGATCAGGGCGGCGACCGCCCGATTGACGGCGGTCTGGAAGAGCGCGTCCGGGTTATTGTCGGCAAAGACCGTCTGGGGCGCCACCTTCACGTCCACCCGGTTGGTCCAGACCACGTCGCCGGTCTCGGCGTTCTGAATCCAGACCCGAAGCTGCACCGCGGCCTGATTGGTCTGGCCGCCCTGCTTGGCAAGATAGGCGACGCCGGCGCCGGCCGCGCCCCATACGGCCGAGTTGGCGCCCGAAGGATCAATCCGATCGGCATAGGTATAAGGGTTGGTGGCGCTGTCGCCCGCAATGGCCCCGGTGGCGTAACCGAGGGACATGGCTCCAAGGGTATCGTAGCCATCGGTTTTAGCAAAACCATAGAAGGCCTGAGTGGCCGAGTCCACCACAAAGGGGAGCAGCCCCATCTTCAGCGGCTCCCAGGTGTTTTCCTTCTCCATGCCGTATTTGATGATCCGGCCCCTGAGAACGAAGCGGGCGGCGAAATCACGACCGATCTGACTGATCATCTTGCTGTCCAACCCATGGGTGCCCGGGGTTCTTTCCGGGTTATCGGC
>MNYK01000119.1 GCA_001873115.1 Desulfobacterales bacterium CG2_30_60_27
CGTCCGCGACCGGGCGCAGGATGCGCGGGAGGGCGCGGACGCCTCGGAGGCGGGCAGGACGCCCGCCCCCGCATGAGCGAAAAGTATTTTCAGGCCGGGAACGCTTGACTGCCGACACAAGCTGGATAGTTACCATCAGTGTATCCTATTCTTATCGCTTTCGCTTTCAGCTTTCACCTTTCACCTCTCACATCTCACCTCTCTTCCCCCATCTTTTCAGCACCAGGTGCCGGGCCTGTTCCAGGAAGGGGCCAAAGGTAGAAGGGTCCAGGGCGCAGATCGGCACCCCACCAAGTTGCGCGGCCTGATGTCGGACGACCTCCGGGTCCACCAGGTCCGCCTTGTTCAAGAGCCGCAGTTGCGGAATACGGTCCAGGTCCAGATCACGCAGCATGTCTTCCACCACCACGACCTGCTCGGCAAAGCGCGGGTTGCCGAGGTCGATAACGTGGACCAGGACATCGGCCTCGTGCAGTTCCTCCAGGGTGGACTTGAAGGCCTGCATGAGTTCGTCTGGCAGATTACGGATAAAGCCCACCGTGTCGGTGACGATGACCTCGATATCCTCTGGAAAGCGCAAGCGTCGACTGGTGGGGTCAAGGGTGGCGAAGAGCTTGTTCTCGGCCGTGACCGCGCTTCGGGTCAGCATGTTCAGCAGGGTGGACTTGCCGGTATTGGTATAGCCCACCAGGGAGACCACCGGCAGTTCCCGCTTGCGGCGCCGACTGCGGCGCTGGTGCCGTTCCCGGGCCACGGCCTTGAGCTGCTTGGCCAGGTTGTGCAAACGGTCGTCGATCCGGCGACGATCCACCTCCAGCTTGGTTTCCCCGGGGCCCCGGCCGCCGATACCACCAGTGAGCCGCGACAGGGCGTCGTCACGGGTAACCAGCCGGGGCAGCATGTACTTGAGCTGGGCCATCTCCACCTGCAGCTTGCCCTCGCGGGAGAGGGCCCGGCGGGCGAAGATATCGAGAATAAGCTGGGTCCGGTCGATGACCCTGAGGTCACCGTGGTCAGTGATGGAACGGACCTGAGAAGGGTTGAGTTCCTGGTCAAAGATCAGCAGGTTGGCTTGCAGGCGCAGGGCCTTGAGCATGATCTCGGCCAGTTTACCCTTGCCCAGGATGGTGCGTGGCTGGATACGCTCGCGCCGCTGGATGACCGTGTCCACCACCTCGACCTCGTCGGAACGGACCAGCTCTATGAGTTCATCCATGGATTCCTGCGCCCGGCCACGGGGCTGGCTGGAGACGCTCACCAGGATGGCCCGGTCCTGATTACGGTCCACCTCCAGCACCGGCCGCAGCCGGGTAAATTCCGCTTCCAGGGCCTCCACCAGCTCAAGAAAGGTGGGGGGTTGCTGGCTGGGCACCACGGGTTCAAGCAAGGCGACCGGCTTTTCCGCCCGGGGATCGGGAAGCAGATGGGCCGCGTAGAGGCGTTCCGGCAGGCCGTCTGGCTGGATCTTGAGCACGGCCATGAGGTCCAGGCGCAGACAGGCCAGATCCAGCAGATCGTCTTCGGACAGGCCCTCGCCGGCCAGATGGGTATGGACGCAGCGCAGCCCCTTGAGCCGGCCACCTCCTCCCCGGACCTGGCTCAGGACGGGGATGACAATGCCCCGGCTGTCGCCGACCAGGACGTACTCCACCCGGCCGGCCCGGCTGAGCAGCACGCCGATCTGGCGGCCGATCTCCAGGGAAAGCTCGGTCATGGACCGGGCCATCTCCGGGCTGATGACCAACTCCGGCGGCACCTTGTGGCCGGCCAGGCGCTCCAGTCTTTTGAGCTGGGCGGTCTTCAGACCACCCAGATTGCCGCTGACCTTGCCGATGAAAAACCTCCCTGCCCGTGAGTCAGCCGCAACGGCTCACTGGCGTTCCCGCAGCACCCGCTTGTCGCCGACGCGGATGGTAATTTTCTGTTTATCCAGATATTCCAGGATGGGTATGGAAAATTTCCGGGAAAGTCCGGCCAGCCCCTTAAAGGCCTGGGCATCCATCTCGCCCTGGCTCTTCAACAGCGCCACCACCTTTGCCGCCACGGCGTCCAAGGCCTGATGGTGGAAGTAAAGGCTCTCCGACACCTTAACCACCACCTTCTCCTGCACCAGCACCTCGAGAATCTGCCGCACGAGCTTGGGGTCATACTTGGCAAAGGCCGCCGTAATCTCGTTAGTGATCGGCGGCTGCAGGCCAGCCTCCAGAAAAAGACGCTCCATCCCGATACGCAGCAGGCCGGCATCCGCGGCCAGTGACACGGCGTGGCCCGCCAAGCGCACCAGGGATTCCTCCCGCACCATGGCCCCCTTTCCGACCATCTCCTGCAGCACCATCTGGAAGAGCCGGGGCGCCATGGCTTCGGGAAGCCGCGAGCGCAGCTCCTCCTTGGAGAACCCGGCCTTCATGGGATTATTCGTGTGGTATTCGCCGAGCAGGGCCAGGGCCTGGTCCTCTAGGGCGGCCACCACATCGGCGTCCACCAGAAGCCGCCTTTCCGCGTCCACCAGTATCAGCCGTCGCCCGGACAGCGGCGCCTGCAGAAGTTTGTCGAGCCTCTTGCCGAAGAGACCGATCCTGGCGGCCAGGGCATCCTGGGTGAGGCCGGCCGGCCCGCTTTCCCGGATATGGAGCAGGGCCAGGTCCTCAACCGTGCCCTGGCGATAGACCCGGAACAACTCCTCGTTGGCCGGCTTGAAACGCCGCCTTTTTCTGACAGGGGTGCCGTTGAAAATACCGCCGCCGCCGATGGTGTGTACTGGCGAATAACTGCGGACCACGTAACGGTCGCCAGGCCAGGCGCAGACCGGGCTCTCCAGAAGTAACTGCACATTGGCGGCCGCGCCAGGGGCCAGCTCCTCGTCCTCAAGCAGCACGGCCCGGCCCATGACCTCGGCGGTGCCGAGATGGACCCGCACCCGGGTCCGGTTTTTCAGGGGCTTGGTATTGCCGGACAGGTAAAAAAACTCGGCGTCCAGCATATAGGAAGGTTGCAGGCAGCCCGGGGTGGCGACCACGTCGCCCCGCCCGATCATTTCCTTGTCAATCCCCTGGATGTTCACCGCGGTGCGCACCCCCGCCTCCACCTCTTCCACATCCCGGCCATGCACCTGGAGGCCCCGCACCTTGCCCGGAAGCTGGGCCGGAAACACGGCAATGGGCTGACCCACCTTAAGGCGGCCGGAAATGGAGGTGCCGGTAACCACCGAACCAAAGCCCTTCATGGAAAAAATACGATCAATTGGCAGGCGGAACGGCCCGAAGGCCTCGCTAAAATCACTGGCCGCCACCAGTTGGTTCAGAACGTTCTTGACCTCGTCGATCCCCTCGCCGGTCACCGAGGAGACGGCGACCATGGGCGCGTTGGCCAAAAAACTGTCGGCCAGAAAATCATGCAATTCCTCTTGCACCAAGTCCAGCCAATCGGGCTCGACCATGTCCTTCTTGGTAATGACCACGAGACCGCGCTTAACACCCAGCAGCCTGCAGATCTCGAAATGCTCCAGGGTCTGGGGCATGATGCCCTCGTCGGCCGCGACCACAAAGGCCACCAGGTCGATACCGGCGGCCCCGGCCACCATGTTCTTGACGAAGCGCTCGTGGCCCGGCACATCGACGATGCCGAGCCGATGGCCGCAGGGCAGATCCAGAAAGGCAAAGCCCAGTTCAATGGTGATGCCCCGCGCCTGCTCCTCCTTGAGGCGATCGGTGTTGATGCCGGTAAGGGCCTTGACCAGGCTGGTCTTGCCGTGGTCAACGTGGCCGGCCGTACCCAGGATTAGTTCGCGCATCTTACCAGGGCTCGTGCAGATAGGGATTGGCGCGCCGTTCCTCGCCAATGGTGGAACGACTGCCGCCGTAACCGTGGCCTGGCCAGACCACGGTGTCATCGGGCAGGGTCAGCAGGCGGTCCTGGATAGAGCGCATGAGGGTCGTGGTATCGCCACCCGGGAAGTCGCCGCGGCCCACGCCCCCCACAAAGAGGGTGTCGCCGGTGAACAGGTGGGGCTTCTGATAGAGGCAGATGCCACCTGGCGTATGGCCTGGCGTATGAAGTACCTTGAGGGCTTGCTGGCCGAAGCGGACGAGATCGCCGTCCTGGACGGTATGATCAACGGGCGGAGACGCCGCCAGCCCGAGCATGGAAAAATACTGTTGCACCTCGGGCCTGGCAAAGAATTCGGCATCCGCGGCGTGCATGAGGATCTCGGCGCCGGTGGCCGCCTTGATCCGGGCGTTGCCACAGACGTGGTCCGGATGGCCGTGGGTGTTGACGATATACTCCACCGTAACCTGCTCTTCGGCGCACAGGGCCAGAATCTCCGCCTCGTTACCGCCGGGATCGATGATAATCCCCTTGCCGGTCTCCTCGCAGGCCACGATATAACAGCAGACCGCCATGGACCCGACGGTCAATGGTCGAATGCGCATGGTTCTCCTTTGGGCGCATTGGCAGCCCGGGCGATCTCTCAGCGGGAACAGGCCTTGGGATCGCAGGCGGACCCGCGGGCGCCGAGCGCGGGGTCCAGGGTGATCTTCTTTTGCGCCACGGCCGCCTCGACCTGTGCGACCACGCCCTGGAAGGCGACAACGGCAGGGCTGTCGGCCTGGGAACTCAGATATGGTGTCCCGGCGTCACCGCCGATGACCACCTTGGGGTCCATGGGGATCTTGCCGAGCAGGGTGAGGCCGAAGGCGCTGGCCGTCTTCTGGCCGCCGCCGGCCTTGAAAATCTCCACCGTCTCCTGGCAGTGCGGGCAGACAAAGCCGCTCATGTTTTCCACCACGCCCAGAATGTGCATCTTCACATGGCGACAAAAGTTGATCGATTTGCGCACATCGGCCAGGGCCACCTCCTGGGGGGTGGTTACCACAATGGCCTGGGCGTCCTTGATGAGCTGGGCCACGGTAAGCGGTTCATCGCCGGTGCCGGGCGGGGCGTCGATGATCAGGTAGTCCAGCTCCCCCCAGGCGATATCGGCGATGAACTGCCGGATGGCCGCTACCTTCAGAGGGCCGCGCCAGATAATCGGGTCATCCCGATCAGCCATGAGATATTCCAGGGAGATGACCGAAAGCTTGTCGTTGTACCGCATGGGCGGAATCTGACCGCCGCCCTTGGGCGGGGAAGACTGCAGGCTGTCGGTGAGGTTCAGCATGCGGCAGATGTCCGGGCCGTGCAAATCGACATCCATGAGCCCGACCTTGTGGCCGCGATTAGCGAGCCCCAAGGCCAGGTTGGTGGCCACGGTGGACTTGCCCACGCCCCCCTTGCCGCTCATGACCAAGATCTTGTACCGGATCATGGAAAGCGAACGGGTAATGGCCAGATCCTGCTGGGACTTGGCCGCGTCGGGGGACCCGCAGGTTTTCCCCTTGCTTGCGCAACTGCTTGATTGGCATGCATCAGCCATGCGTGTCTCCTTGTTAAAAATGAAAAAAGGTCATAGTCTGGTGGTACGCATTTTTCTTTGGGTTCCATAGGTTCCATATATCCTATGGAACCTATGGGTCATATGGAATACACCATGCCAGACACCCCATACCTTACGTTGCCCACCCCCATCGGCTGGCTGCGCGTCAGCGGCGACGAGCACGGTATACAAAAGGTCAGCTTCCTGGCCGTCCAAGGCGAGCCACCGGCCGGAGCGGGCGACCCGGCCCCACCCTGTCTGGCAGAGGCGGCCAGCCAGCTCTTGGCCTATTTTCAAGGTCGGCTGCTCACCTTCACGCTGCCCCTGGCGCTCATTGGCACCAGCTTCCAGTGCCTGGTCTGGCAGGAGACCCGGCAAATTCCTTACGGACACACCGTTTCTTACCAGTGGCTGGCGAAAAGGCTGGGGAAACCAGGCGCCAGCCGGGCGGTTGGCCAGGCGTTGCACCGCAATCCCCTGGCCATCCTCGTCCCCTGCCATCGGGTGGTCGGCGTCGCCGGCCGGTTGACGGGTTATGCCGGCGGCCTGGCCAGAAAGCGGTTTCTTCTGAAACACGAAAACCGCTGCGCCCCAAGGCAACGGTAAGGCCACCGCCGTCACGACCCCCTTACAGGCCGCTGGCGGCCAGTTCCTCAATCAGCCGTTTCTGGTCCTTGTTTAATTTTTTGGGAATTGCCACGACGACCCGCACAAAGAGGTCACCGGGCAGCGCCGCCGGCCCGTCGGGCAGCCCCTTGCCCTTGATCCGCAGCCTGGCGTGCTGCTGACTGCCTGCCGGCACCTTGACCCGCAGATGCTTACCATCCAGGGTGGGGACATCAATTTCCGCGCCCAGCACGGCCTCGCTGAAGTGAATCACCCGGTCCACCAGCAGATCGTTGCCGTCACGCTGAAAAACCGGATGCGGCTCGACCCGGATGAGGAGATAGAGATCGCCGGGCGGCCCGCCCATGGGCGAGGGCGAACCCTTGCCGGCCACCCGCAGTTTCTTGCCGGTTTCGATACCGGCCGGGATCTTGACCGCCACCTTTTCCGCCCCGGCACCCCGGCCCAGGGCAATAGTCTTTTCAACGCCGCCCAAGACATCATTCAGGGTGACAGGCAGTTCCAGTTGCAGATCAGCGCCCTTGACAACCCGGGCCTGCTGGAAGCCCCGTTGTCCTCCCCGGCTGTCGAACTGGCCGAAGAGTTCATCAAAGACCCCGCCGCCCCTGCCACTGGCGCGGAAGGTCGCCCCCGCCCCGCCGCCCAGATTGATCCCGAATTCCCGAAGGATAGAGCCCAGGTCGGCGTTGCGGAAAATATCCTCCTGGGAAAAACGCTGATGGAAATCGGCGGAGCCATAGGTGTCGTAGGCCTTGCGCTTTTCCTGGTCGGAAAGCACGGCATAGGCCTCGCTCAACTGCTTGAACTTTTCCTCGGCCTCCTTGTTCCCCTGATTCCGGTCAGGGTGATATTTCATGGCCAGCTTGCGGTAGGCCTTTTTGATTTCAGCCTCGGAGGCGCCCTTTGCCACGCCAAGCGTCTTATAATAATCCGTGGTCTGCACTGCTTCCGGTCACCCCCTTTTCACATGCCGCACCCGGCCCAACGCAAAATTTCAAACAGCTCAACCTAGTGTCGTGTCAACGACACTATGTCATTTCGAGTGAAACGAGAAATCTTTCCTTGTCAATGAGCTAGAAAGATTTCTCCCTGCGGTCGAAATGACATTTCAAGATTGACATGACACTAGTATTAGCTACCAGATATCGAAACTATGTTCCACAAAAAAACGTACTATATCTGAGCGTTGGCTTTTCTTCTTAT
>MNYK01000053.1 GCA_001873115.1 Desulfobacterales bacterium CG2_30_60_27
GCTGATCAGCACGGTGCCGCCCGTGGGAATGGGCTGACCGGCCGCGAACTGCGATTTGGCAAAGGCCAGGCCAAAGGAATCGTCAATGCCCATGACCTCACCGGTGGATTTCATCTCCGGACCCAGCAGGGTGTCGACGTTGTCGAAGCGGTTGAAGGGGAAGACCGCTTCTTTCACCGCATGATGTTTTGGGATCACCTGTTTGGCAAAGCCCAGGTCAATCAGTTTGTGGCCCATCATGACCTTGGTGGCCAGCTTGGCCAGAGGCACGCCGGTGGCCTTGCTGACAAAGGGCACGGTTCGCGAGGCGCGGGGATTGACCTCCAGAATATACAGGGTGTTGTCCTTCACCGCGTACTGGACGTTCATCAGGCCCTTGACCTTCAACTCCAGGGCCATGGCCACGGTGGCCAGCCGGATCTCTTCGAGCATGGCCGGCAACAGGTGGTGGGGCGGCAGGACGCAGGCCGAGTCGCCCGAGTGGATGCCCGCCTCCTCGATGTGCTCCATGATGCCGCCCAGCACGGTGATCTCGCCGTCGCAGATGGCGTCCACATCGACCTCCACCGCGTCCTTCAGGAACTTGTCGATGAGCACCGGATGCTCGGCCGATACGGTGAAAACTTTGATCATGTAGTTTTTCAGGTCGTTGGCATTATAGATGATGCGCATGGCGCGGCCGCCCAGCACATATGAGGGGCGGACCACCACCGGGTAGCCGATTTCCGCGGCAATGCGCAGGGCCTCTTCGCCGGCCATGGCGGTGCCGTTGGCCGGTTGTTTCAGCCCCAGTTTCTGCAGGAGTTGCTGAAAACGCTTGCGGTCCTCGGCCCGGTCGATGGAATCGGGGGAGGTGCCCAGGATGGGCACCCCGGCCGTGGCCAGGGGCACGGCCAGGTTCAAGGGCGTCTGACCGCCGAATTGGACGATGACCCCCTCGGGTTTTTCTTTCTCAATGATGTTGAGCACGTCCTCCCGGGTGAGGGGCTCGAAGTAGAGCTTGTCTGAGGTGTCGTAGTCGGTGGACACCGTTTCCGGGTTGGAATTCACCATGATACTCTCGATGCCCAGTTCCTTAAGGGCGAAGGAGGCGTGCACGCAGCAGTAATCGAATTCAATGCCCTGGCCGATGCGGTTGGGACCGCTGCCCAGGATCAGGACCTTGCGTCGTTCACTCACCCGGGACTCGTCTTCGGTCTCATAGGTGGAGTAGAAATATGGGGTGCAGGCCTCGAACTCGGCGGCGCAGGTATCCACCAGTTTGTAAACCGCCTTGACCCCGGTGTTGTCCCGGAGCTCCCGGATGTCCGCCTCCGAGGTGCGGGTCAGGAAGGCGAGCTGCCGGTCGGCAAACCCCTGTTGTTTGACCTTGAAAAGAAAATCCCGGTCCAGGCCGGCAAAGCCCCGCTCCCTGATGCGGGCCTCGGTCGCCACGAGCTCGTGCAATTGGTTCAGGAACCAGGGGTCGATGGCGGTAATCTGGTGGATCTCCGCTACGCTCATGTCGCGCCGCAGGGCCTCGTACAGTTGGAAAACCCGCTGGGAACTTGGCCGGCCCAGGGCCGCCTTGAGGTCAATATCGTCCATGTCCTCAAGGTTGTACATAGGGTCGCCGCCAAAGCCCATGCAGCCGATTTCCAGGCTGCGCAAGCCTTTCTGGAAGGCCTCCTTGAAGGTACGGCCGATGGCCATGGTCTCGCCCACCGATTTCATGGAGGTGGTAAGGAAGTCGTCGGCCTCGGGGAACTTTTCAAAGGTCCAGCGCGGGATTTTCACTACGCAGTAGTCGATGCTGGGCTCGAACGCGGCGCAGGTCTCCCGGGTGATGTCGTTCCTGATCTCATCCAGGGTGTAGCCCACCGCCAGCTTGGCGGCGATCTTGGCGATGGGGAAGCCGGTGGCCTTGGAGGCCAAGGCCGAGGAGCGCGAGACTCGCGGGTTCATCTCGATGATCATGAGTTCGCCGTCCAGCGGGTTCACCGCGAACTGGACATTGGAACCGCCGGTCTCCACGCCGATCTCGCGCATGATGGCGATGGCGGCGTCGCGCATGGTCTGGTACTCGCGGTCGGTCAAGGTCTGGGCCGGCGCCACGGTGATGGAGTCGCCGGTGTGCACCCCCATGGCATCCATGTTCTCGATGGAGCAGATGATGACCACGTTGTCGTTTGTGTCCCGCATCACCTCGAGCTCGTATTCCTTCCAGCCCAGCAGGCTCTTTTCCAGCATGACCTCGCTGTTCAGGGAGAGATCGAGGCCGACGGTGGTCAGTTCCTCCAGTTCGTGGCTGTTGTAGGCCACGCCGCCGCCGGTACCGCCCAGGGTGAAGGAGGGCCGGACGATGATCGGAAAGCCGATCTCCGCCACCGCGGCCCGGGCCTCGGTGATGGTATGGACGATGGTGCTTTGCGGCACCGCAAGGCCGATTTTGTGCATGGCGTCGCGGAACTCTTCCCGGCCTTCGGCCTTGCGGATAACGTCGATGTCGGCGCCCAGGAGCTCCACGCCGAACTGCTCCAGCACGCCCATCTCAGCCACCTTGATGGCCGTGTTCAGGCCGGTCTGGCCGCCCAGGGTGGGCAGCAAGGCGTCGGGCCGCTCCTTTTCGATGATCTTGGCCACCATCTCCGGGGTGATGGGCTCGATGTAAGTGCGGTCGGCCAGTTCCGGGTCGGTCATGATGGTGGCCGGGTTGGAATTGATCAGCACCACCTCGTAACCCTCTTCCTTCAAGGCCTTGATCGCCTGGGTGCCGGAGTAATCGAACTCGCAGGCCTGGCTGATGATGATGGGTCCGGAACCGATGATCAGGATCTTTTTGATGTCGGTGCGTTTGGGCATGATTTTTTTAGCCTGTAGGTTTTTAGTCTGTAACTTGAGGGGCAAAGGCACAAAGGCACAAAGTGAAAAGTATATCGAGCAGAAATTTCTTTAAACTTTGCCCCTTTGTGCCTTTGCTCCTTTGTGCCTTTTCTTACTTCATCATCTCCACAAAGCGGTCGAACAGGTACACGGCGTCATGGGGTCCGGGCGCGTGTTCCGGGTGGTATTGGACGGAGAAAATGGGCCACTTCCGGTGGCGCATGCCCTCCACCGAGTTGTCGTTGACGTTTATGTGGGTCAGCTCCACCTCGTCCGGGTTGAGCGAGCCCATGTCCACGCAGAACCCGTGGTTTTGTGAGGTGATCTCGATGCGGCCGGTAGTGAGGTCTTTCACCGGCTGGTTGGAGCCCCGGTGGCCGAATTTGAGTTTGAAGGTCTTGCCGCCGTAAGCCAGGCCGAGAAGCTGGTGGCCCAGGCAGATGCCGAAGATGGGCTGCTTGCCCAGGAGTCGCCGCACTGTGTCCACGGCATAGGGCACGCCGGCCGGGTCGCCGGGGCCATTGGTCAGAAAGATGCCGTCCGGGTTCATGGCCAGGATGTCATCGGCCGTGGCCGTGGCCGGCACGACCTGCACCGCGCAGCCCCGCTCGGCGAGGAGCCGGAGCTGGTTATACTTGAGGCCGAAGTCCATGGCCACCACCTTGTGGTCGCCGGGCGCGGCGGTGGTAAAGGCGGTACCTTTTTTGGGAGCATGACCGTCCCAGCCATAGGGTTCCCGGCAGGAGACCGCCTGGACCATGTCGTGGCCCACCAGGCCCTGCCAGGCCTTGGCCTTGGCCACCAGAGAGCGCGGGTCCAGGTCTTGGGTCGAGACCACGCCCTTCATGGCGCCGGCCACCCGGATATGGCGGGTGAGGGCCCGGGTGTCGATGCCCTGCACGCCCAATATGCCGGCGTTTTTCAAAAAATCGGCCAGGGTGCCGGTGGCTCGGAAGTTGCTGGGAATAGCGTTGTATTCCTTGACCAGAAAGGCCTCCACCTGGATGCCGGCCGATTCGATGTCCTCCCGGTTGACCCCGTAGTTGCCGATGAGCGGGTAGGTCATGGTGACGATCTGGCCCTTGTAGGAGGGATCGGTGAGCACCTCCTGATAGCCCGACATGGCCGTGTTGAAGACGATTTCGCCGACGGTCTCGCCCGGACCGGTGAATGACTCTCCCTCAAACAGGGTGCCGTCTTCAAGGGCGATCAATGCTTTCATGCTGGCGTGTCCTTTGTATGGTTGTCGGCCAGGCTGTGCTTAGAGGCTACCTTGAAAAATTCGTCATTCCGGGCTTGACCCGGAATCCAGATGTTGGATTTGACTGGATTCCCGCTTTCGCGGGAATGACGATAAATGAATTTTTCAAGGTTCCCTAGAGCTTTCAGCCTTGAGCCTGAAGCTTTCAACTCTGTTCCATGTTCTATCCCGCCAGGCGGTTTTTGACAAGCCTGGCCATGGCCACAGCCGCTCCCTGGTTGTCTTGCACGGCCTGTCGGGCGCGGGCGGCCACGTCCGCATACTGCTCGGGATTTTGCAGAAGGGCCAGGGCAGCCGCGGCCAGTTCGGATGCCGTGTGAACGGTGAACCCGGCCCCGGCCTTCTCCAGGATCGCCCGGGCGTCGGCGAAATCTTGCATGTGCGGCCCGTAGAAGACCGGCTTGCCCCAGGCCGCCGCCTCCAGGATATTGTGGCCGCCTTTGTCCACCAGGCTGCCGCCGCAGAACACCAGGGTGGCGGCCCCATAGAGGTCGGTCAGTTCGCCCATGGTGTCCAGCAGGACAATGGCGGCCGCGCGGCCCTCGTTTTTTACCGCGGTCCAGCGGTGCCAAGGCAAGCCCCGGTGTGTCAGCAAGGCTTCCAGGCTCGCCAGGCGCTGGATGTGCCGTGGCGCCAGCACCAGGATCATGGTGGGGTTGCTGGCTCGGATGGTCGCAAAGGCCTCCAGCAGGATTTCCTCTTCGCCGGTGTGGGTGCTGCCCGCCACCAGCACGGGTTGGTCCGCGGACAGGCCCAGAATTTGTCGGCAACGGTCCGTGGCCTCGGGTCGGGCCATGGCGTCCTGCCGATCATATTTGGCATTGCCCAGGACTGTTATGTTGGCCGCTGGCGCGCCAAGGGCCCGGAAGCGCTCGCCATCGGCCGCGGTGATCGCCGCAATGGCCGCGAAGCGGCCAAGTACATCCTTGGCCATTCTCCTGAAGCAGTAATAGCGGCCAAATGATTTTTCCGACAGCCGGGCGTTGAGCAGAAAAAGCGCCGTGCCCCTGGCGGCCGCCAGGCGGAGGAAGGTGGGCCACAGTTCCGTTTCCAGGCAGATGTAAATGTCGGGCCGCACCGCCCGCAGGCTTTTCCGTACGAACGGCGCCAGGTCAAGGGGCGCATAAATGCACGCCTCGACCTGGCCCAGATCCTCCCGAGCGCGGTTCCGACCCTGCTCCGTCATCGTGGAAACCACAAGCGCCGCCTGCGGGAACGCCTTAAGCAGTTCCGGGATCAGGGCTTTGGCGGCCTGCACCTCGCCTACCGAGGCCGCATGAATCCAGATCCGCGGATGCTGACTGGTCGGCATCCGGAGCGTGACCCGTCCCAACCGTTCGCCCAGGCTGGCGCCATGCCGGCCGCTGACCAGGCTGTACAGGGAAAATAGGGGAAAAGCGATGAGGTAAAAGAGCCAGCTTATGACCTGGTATAGTCCGTATTGCAACGGGAAGGCCGCCCTTTTTATTGGTTAATATTTTTCGCCAACCCCTAGGAAAAATCACGGTATTTAACCTGGAAAGGTCTCAGGCGTCAACAAGAAAAGGGCCGACTGTCGGGAGCAAGTAAACTGTCCGGGTTTGTAGCACAGGATCAGACGGGTCAAGACGTGTCGGACAGGTCTGACCCGTCTGATTTTCGCCACGCGGGCCGGCTAAAAGACCCCGGCCAGGCGGTGGCCGCAGTGACGGCAGCTCCCGTCCCGCATGGCGGCGGCGCCGATGCTGAAGCCGAAGCGTTCAATCACCACCTGGCCGCAGGCCGGGCAGAAGGTGTTCTCGCCGCCCTCGCCCGGCACATTGCCCTCGTAGACATAGGTCAGACCAGCTGCTAATCCGATGTCCCTTGCGCGGCGCAGGGTGGCGATCGGGGTCGCCGGGCGGTCCATCATTTTGAAGGTGGGATGGAAACTGGTGACATGCCAGGGCATGTCCTTGTCAACGCCGCGGAGGAACATGGCGATGTCGCGTAACTCCTGATCCGAGTCATTCCAGCCCGGAATCACCAGGGTGGTGACCTCGACCCAGACGCCCAGTTCCCTCATGAGACGGATGGTGTCCAGCACCGGGGCCAGCCTGGCGCCGCAGACCTCATGGTAAAATTTTTCCGTGAAGGCCTTGAGGTCGATGTTGTTACCGTCGAGTAGGGGCGCCAGCTTCCGGGTCGCCTCGGGTGAGGTGTAGCCGTTGCTGACAAAAACGTTCTTGAGGCCCGCCGCATGGGCCAACGCCGCGGTTTCTAAAGCGAATTCCATGAAAATGGTGGGTTCGACATAGGTATAGGCGATGGACTTGCAATCAGATGCCCTGGCCGCCGCCACCACCTCGGCCGGGGTGCGATGGGCGCCGGGGATAGCTGCGCCGGGGGAGCGCAGCGGGTATTGGGAGATCTCGAAATTCTGACAATGCTGGCAGCGGAAGTTGCAGCCCACCGTGGCAATGGAATAGGATAGCGAGCCTGGCAGTAGATGAAAGAGCGGCTTTTTTTCGATGGGATCGACGTTCTCGCTCACCAGGCGTCCGTAGACCAGGCTGTAGAGCTTACCCCCACGATTTTCCCTTACCTGACAGATGCCGCGTTTGCTGTCCTTGATCTTGCAGCGGTGGCTGCAAAGAAAGCATTGCACCTGTCTGTTGTCCAGTGGCGTGTAGAAGTCTGCTTCCCGCATGATTTTCTCCGGTTGGCAATGGTGGAAAAAGTCGGCGAAACACGGTTGCGCAATGCGCCAGAGGCAATAGCAGCCTTTTCCCTGAGCCTCTTGCAAAAGTCGTCATTCCCGTGAAAACGGGAATCCAGAAAGCTCATAACCAATTTAAAAGATTGGATTCCCACTTGCGTGGGAATGACAAAAAAACATTTTCAAGACTTTTGCAAGAGGCTCACCTTTGACGTCATTATCGTACATCGTTTTAATGAAGGTCAATGGTTTTTGTTGGGGGAAGGCCTGTGGCGGAGATAGTTTTTACTAGAGCCAGTATGATTCTCGTTGACAAGGCAAGGCTGGTCGATTAGTTTGTCGCCCTGCCTGTGGGGCCGGTCATTTAATAAGCTGGCCAGGTGTTGAGGTTGAGACGAATAGGTCTTGACAAGGGCTGGCCGACCGGGTAAAAATGGCG
>MNYK01000096.1 GCA_001873115.1 Desulfobacterales bacterium CG2_30_60_27
GCCTTCCAGTTGGGCCTCTTCTCCGCCCCCTTTGAAAACCTGCCGCTGCGCGAGGCCATTGACTTCTACAAGCACGAGCGCGACTGGGCCAACCGGCTCATTGCCGGCGATTCCCTGCTGGTGATGAACTCGCTCCTGCAAAAGGAGAGCATGGCCGGCCAGGTGCAGATGTTCTATTTCGACCCGCCCTACGGCATCAAGTACGGCTCCAACTTTCAGCCCTTTGTTAACAAGCGCGACGTGAAGGATCGCAGTGACGACGACCTTACCCAAGAACCGGAGATGATCAAGGCGTTCCGCGACACCTGGGAGTTGGGCATCCATTCCTATCTTACCTACCTGCGAGACCGACTTTTGCTGGCGAAGGAACTGCTGCATGAGTCGGGGAGCGTGTTTGTGCAGATTTCGGATGAGAATGTGCATCATATTAGGGAAATGATGGATGAAATTTTCGGGACAGCCAATTTTCTTTCTCTTATTCCGTTCAAGAAAACTAGCGCTCTCGGATCACAGGGATTGGATTCTATAAATGACTACCTCGTTTGGTATTGCAAGAATTCTCTCAAGACAAAATATCGTCAGCTCTATGTAGATATGTCTGGTGACATATCTTCCTACTCTTGGGTGAGGGAAGCGGAAGGTTACGAGAGGCGTTTAGTAACCAAAGACAAGATTGAGCAGACTTTAATAAAGGGACGTGTTTTCAGGACAGATAACTTGACCTCTCAAAGTGGAGGCGAGTCTACTTCTGGCCTGATCGATCATGAGGGGCGACACTTTAGCCCTTCATCCGGAGCGTTCTGGAAAACCACATCAAGTGGAATGCAGCGCCTCGCTAAGGCTTCAAGGTTGATTGGTGTTGGTCAAACGCTGGCATACAAAAGATTTGCGGATGATTTTCCTGTTCGACGGATTACTGGCTGGTGGGATGATACTGTACCGAGTACGTTTGCCGCTCAAAAGTCATATGTAGTCGAGACATACACCAAGGTCATAGAACGCTGCCTCCTCATGACCACCGACCCCGGCGACCTGGCGCTTGACCCAACCTGCGGTTCAGGCACTACCGCCTTTGTCGCCGAAAAGTGGGGCCGGCGTTGGATTACCTGCGACACCTCGCGGGTGGCGGTGACTCTCGCCAAGCAGCGGCTCATGACCGCCAGCTACGACTACTACGACCTGAAGTATCCCACCGAAGGGCTGAAGGGCGGCTTCATCTACAAGACCGTGCCGCATGTCATGCTCAAGTCCATTGCCAACAATCCGGAGATTGACGAAACTTACGAGCGCATGCATCCGGCCATTGAGCTGGCGCTGGCCGACCTGAACAACGCCCTGGTAGGTTGGGTTAGCCCAGCGGGCGTAACCCAACAATCCCACCGTCGGGTTACGGCTGCGCCTAACCTGACCTACGCGGAATGGGAAATTCCCTTTGACTTCCCCGCCGAATGGCCGGCGGCGGCACGCCAGCCGTTCGTTGCCTTCCATGCCGCGCGCCAGGCCATGCAGAAGAAGATGGATGCCTCCATCGCCGCCCATGCCGACCCGGAAATCCTCTACGACCAGCCGGCAATTTCCAAAATCAAGCTGCGCATCACCGGGCCGTTTACCGTGGAGGCGGTACCGTTTCCCTCGGTTATGGCCCTGGACGAGGCCGAACAGCCGGCCAACGCCGATATGGCGGTGGCCCGTTCCGGCGAAACTTCGCGCCAGGCCCAGTGGCGCGACGAATTGCTCAAGGCCGGCATCCGCGGCAAGGGCGGGCAGAAGCTGCAACTGGCCGACCTGGAACCGCTGCCGGGATCGCGCTACATCCATGCCGTGGGCACGGTGGCGGAGTCCGGCGAGCGAGTGGCAATAAGTTTCGGCCCGGAATACGCGGCCCTGGAACAGCGTCAGGTGGAGATCGCCATGCGCGAGGCGGGCGAACTCTTCCCGCTGCCGAAAATGCTGGTCTTCTGCGCCTTCACCTTTGACCCGGAGGCGGCCAAGGATATCGACGGCATCCGCGGCATCACCGCGCTGAAAGTACAGATGAACATCGACCTGCTCACCGAGGATTTGAAAAAGGCCCGGGCCAGCAATGAATCCTTCTGGCTCATGGGCCAGCCGGACGTGGTGGTGCAAACCCTGACAGACGGCAGCTATCAAGTCGAGGTGCACGGGTTCGATTACTTCGACACCAAGAGCGGCGAACTGCAATCCGGCGGCAAGAAACAGATCGCCATGTGGGCGCTGGACACCGACTACGACGACCGCTCGCTTTTCCCCCGGCAGGTCTTCTTCCCCATGGCCGGGGCCAAGGACGGCTGGCACAAACTGAAAAAGGACATCAAGGCGGAACTGAACGAGGAGCTGCTGGAGCAGTTCCACGGCACCGTGTCACTGCCGTTTGCGGCCGGCGACAACCGCCGCATCGCGGTGAAGATCGTGGACGACCGGGGCATTGAGTCTTTGAAAGTCATGGATTTGGAGTAAGTCATGCGTATCGAATCAATCCGGCTGAAAAATTTCCGCACCTTTCAGGATGTGACCATGCGCGACATCCCGCGCCTCTGCATTTTGATAGGCGCCAACGGCACCGGGAAAAGCACCTTGTTCTCGGTTTTCGGCTTTCTACGTGACGCCATGACCACCAATGTCACGGCGGCACTGGGCAGGTTGGGCGGGAGCCGGGGGTTTCAGGAGGTGCGGAGTCGCGGCTGTACCGGGCCAATCGAAATCGAATTGAAGATCCGGGCCGACTTGGGACGCAAAGGCGCTAACCTGATCACCTACGGTCTATCGATTGACGAGCAAAATGGGCGACCGGTGGTGGCGCGAGAAATTCTCAAATATCGTCGGGGCAGCAAGGGCCAACCCTGGCATTTTCTGAATTTCAGTTATGGCAGCGGCGAGGCGGTAACCAACGAGCTGGAATCGGTGAAGGATGAAAACGACCTGGTGCGTGAAGCCCAGACCTTGAAAAATCCAGATATCCTGGCCATCAAAGGCCTGGCGCAGTTCGAGAGGTTCCCGGCGGTCATGGCCTTGGGGGATTTGATCGAGAACTGGCACCTGTCGGATTTCCATATCAGCCGTGCCCGCCCCGAACAGGAGGCAGGCTACGCCGAGCACCTCTCGCGGGAAGGCGAGAACCTCTCCCTGGTGATTGAGTATCTCTTCAAGCAGCACAGACCGGTTTTCGACACCATCGTGGAAAAACTCAAGGACAGAGTTCCTGGCATTACCTCGGTCGAGGCCAAACCCACAGAAGAGGGCCGAGTGCTGCTGAAATTTCAAGACGGCGCGTTTGAAGATCCGATTCTGGCAAGATTCGTTTCCGACGGCACCATCAAGATGCTGGCTTATTTGACCCTCTTGTATGATCCTAAGCCACATCCTCTACTTTGTGTCGAGGAACCGGAGAATCAACTTTACCCTACCCTGCTCTGGGATCTGGCGGAAGAATTCCGAACTTATGCCATGCGGGGAGAGCAGGTCTTCGTATCTACCCACTCCCCTGATTTCTTAAACGCCGCAAACCTGGACGAGGTCTTCTGGCTGGCAAAAGAACAGGGGTTCACCAAAATTATCAGGGCCAAGGATGACAAGCAAGTGGCGGCCTATATGGCCGAGGGCGACAAAATGGGATATCTCTGGAAGGAGGGGCTTTTCCGAGGGGTTAATCTGCGATGACGACCCTGGTCTTTTTGCTTGAGGAGCCCTCGGCCAAAGATGCCCTGGAAGGAGTATTACCCAAGATAATCCCCAGGGATGTCCGGGTGGAATATTTGCTCTTTGAAGGCAAACAGGATCTGGAAAAACGTATGGCCCGGAAGATTCGTGGCTGGCTGGACAAACACAGCTTATTCGTGGTTCTACGTGACCAGGACAATGGTGATTGTCAGGTAATCAAGCAGCGCCTTATGGAGCGTTGCGGCGAGGGAGGGCGACCTGAAACATTAGTGAGAATTGCCTGCCGCGAACTGGAATCCTGGTTCGTGGGGGATTGGCAGGCGGTTGGCGAGGCTTTCAACTTGCCGAATCTGCATAAACAGAGCGCCAAGGCCATTTACCGAAATCCGGATAAACTCGGCAGCTCGGTCACTGAATTACGCAAATTCATTCCCACCTATCAAAAACGCGATGGAGCAAGGCGGATCGGGCACCATCTTGACGTCGAACGCAACCGCTCCCGCAGCTTTCAGGTGTTTGTTCAAGGGTTAAATCGCTTGCTTGCGGAACAAGGAGCGGCATGACCAAGCCTTCCTCCCTCATCATCAATTCCCCCTACGACCCGCCCTGCCAGCACTGGGAACAGGACCGGTTCGGCCGGGTGTTTCAGGTGGTTACGGGCCGCCGGCCGGCGGGCTACGAAATTTTCGACACCCGCAACAATACCCGGCGGGCCGTGGAACTGGAGCTGGTCAACCGCATCCGGCCACGGGTGGAGGAATGGCGGGCGGCGGGTTACCCCGGCGTTACCAGCGTCAGCCGGCGGCTACTGGAACATTGGCATGACCGCGAGGCGCGCCAGTTCCCCTTTTACTTCTGCCAACTGGAGGCCATCGAAACCTTGATCTGGTGGGTGGAAGGCACCCCGGAACATAAACAGGGTATTTTTCTGCCAGGTGACGGCGGCACCTGGGAGCGCATCTGCAACAAGATGGCCACCGGCACGGGCAAGACCGCGGTGATGGGGCTCATCATCACCTGGCAGGTGCTGAACGCCCTGACCTACCCGAAGCGCAAGGAATTTTCGTCCGCCGTTTTCGTGGTGGCACCTGGCCTCACCGTAAAAGAACGTTTGCAGGTACTCTATCCGGGTCACGAAAAAAATGTCTATGACGACTTCCGGCTGTGCCCGAATGAGGCCTTGCGCCAGAAAATCAATCAGGCCGCCATACTGGTGGAAAACTGGCATGGGCTGATGCCCTTGAAGGAACCGGACCGGTCGGTGGTAAAAAAGGGCGCGGAGAGCGACGAGGCCTTTACCCGCCGAGTGCTCGGCAAACTGGCGGGCTACAAGGACTTGGTGGTCATCAACGACGAGGCCCATCATGCCTACCGCCAGCGCGCTGAAATGAAAATCAGCAAAAAAGAGGCGGAAAAATTGGGTATCGATCTGGACGAGGCCACCCGCTGGATCGAGGGGTTGGACCGCATCCATAAGACCCGCCGCGTCCGCCGCTGTTTCGACCTTTCCGCCACGCCCTTTGCGCCGACGGGCAAAACGTCCACGGAAAAGGGGCTGTTCGACTGGATTATTTCCGACTTCGGCTTAAACGACGCCATCGAGGCCGGTCTGGTCAAGACGCCGCGGGTGGTGGTGCGCGACGACGCCCTGGCCAATGCCCAGAGCTACCGGAGTAAGCTCTATCACCTGTACAACGAACCAGAGGTCAAGGACGACCTGAACCGGCCACGGGCCGAACCGCACGAGCCCCTGCCGGACTTGGTGCAGAAGGCCTATGCCCTCCTGGCCTTTGACTGGCGCGAAACCGCCAGGGATTGGCAAAAGGCCGGCCATACCATACCGCCGGTGATGCTCACCGTGTGCAACCGGACGGAAAGCGCGGCCCGCATCGAACACTTTTTCAACAGCGGCGATTGCCTCATCCCTGAAACCATGGCGCCGGAAAAGACCCTGCGGGTGGATTCCAGGGTGCTGGAAAAGGCCGAGCGAGGGGAATCCGTTACCAAAAACAAGGACTATGCCGATCGTCTGGCGGCAATTCTTATGTCATCCGGCATGCCCGAGGACCGGCGCGACGCACTCCTGCAAGCCAAGCAGGAGGACCAACTGCGCGCCATTGTTGATACCGTGGGCAAGCGGGACAGGCCTGGCCAGATGCTCCAGAAGGTCATTTCCGTGGCCATGCTTTCCGAGGGTTGGGATGCCGCCAATGTGACGCACATCATGGGGTTGCGGGCCTTCACCAGCCAGTTGCTCTGCGAGCAGGTCATCGGCCGTGGCCTGCGCCGCGTTGCCTACGAGCGCGACGAGAAGGGGCTGTTTCTGCCGGAGTATGTGAATGTCTTTGGCGTGCCTCTTTCCATCTTCCAAGACGTTGGCGGTGGTGGCGACCCACCGCCGCCACCCAAGCCCAGCGTGCAGGTGGAGGTGGTGCCGGGGCGCAATCAGTATGAGATCCGCTGGCCCAATGTCCTGCGGATTGAATCTGTCCTTCGCCCGACCCTGGTGATGGACTGGGATACGGTGGAGCCCCTGGCCCTGGACCCCATGCAAACCCCGATGCATGCCGAATTGGCACCGGCCTTGACCGGCTATGCCGATCTTTCCAAGGTGAGCGAAATCGACCTGGAAAAGGCGGTGGGGGAATTCCGCCTGCAGAACCTCATCTTTCGGGCGGCCCGCAAGCTCTACCTGCAAAACGCTGCTCAGTTTTCAGGCGACCAGCAGTATCTCGCGGTCCAGTTGATCCGGCTGGTGGAAGCATTCCTGGCCAGCGACAAGCTCCATATCCCCAGCCTCTGGCATCAGAATCCGGTGCGCCGGCGCCTGCTGATCGCCATGAACATGGACACCGTGGTGGGTCATGTCAATCGGTTCGTGCAGGTGCAGAATACCGAGCGACTGGCGGTCTGTTTTGACCAGGAACATCCCATCGGCTCCACCGCCTTCATGCGCACCTGGTACACCACCAAGCCTTGCTCCCCTGCCGATAACTCGCAGATCAGTCATGTGATCTACGACAGCGTATGGGAAAAGGCAGTGGCCGACCTGTGCGAAAGAAGGGACGCCAAGGTGCTGGCCTGGGCAAAGAATGACCATCTGGATTTCAAGGTACGCTATCTCTACCGGGGCTCATCCCGCAACTTTCTGCCCGACTATCTGATCCGGCTCGCCAACGGCAAGACTCTGGTACTGGAGGTAAAAGGCCAGGACAGTGAACAGAACCGGGCCAAACGGGCCGCGATGCAGACCTGGATTAACGCGATCAACGAACAGGGCGGCTTCGGCCAGTGGTGCTTTGCCGTAGTGTTTGAGCCTTCCAGAATTCGGGATGCGATAATGGCGTATGCGTAAAGTGGACAACTATGGAAAAACGCATCATTGAACTGGAAACCCGGGTCGCCTTTCAGGAACAGACGATCACGGCACTGAACGAGGCCCTGATCGGCCAGCAGCGCCAACTCGACCGGCTGCAAGGCGCCCTGGACGTTGCCCTGCGCCAGATGGGGGCGCCGCCCGACCCCGGCCGCGAATCGGCCTGACAGGAGGACAGCATGGACTTGCGCGTGCCGGTGATCGGCATCCTGCGGGGGGTGGACCCCGCCTTTTTTCCCGAGCTCATGGCCGCCGCCTTCGGGGCCGGCCTGCAGGCCCTGGAGGTGACCATGAACACCGCCGGGGCCGAGCGGATGGTGGCCGACTGCCGACCCCTGGTGCCGGCTGGTCACCTGCTGGGCATGGGCACGGTGCGCAGCCGGCCGGAGGCGGAACGGGCCGTGGCGGCCGGCGCCATGTTCCTGGTCACCCCCAATCTGGATCCGGAGGTGATTGCCCTGGCCCGCACCAGGCAGATACCCGTGGTGGCCGGCGCCCTCACCCCCACCGAGGTTTTCGCCGCCTGGCAGGCGGGCGCCGACCTCGTCAAGGTCTTTCCCTGCCGGGCCATGGGCGGCCCCCGTTATATCCGCGATCTCCTGGGCCCCTTTGACCACGCCCCGCTGGTGGCGGTGGGCGGCGTCGATGCCGATAACGCCCGCGACTATCTCGCGGCCGGCGCCCGGGCGGTGGGGGTCGGGCCAGCCCTGTTCGGGGCCCGGGCCCTGGCCGAGCGAGACGCCAGCGCGGTGGCCACCAACGTCCGGGCCTTCCTTGACCGGATCGCTAGTACCTTGTAACTCTTAATCGCAGGGTGCGCCGTGCGCACCATCAAGCTACCATGGAACACATATTTTTTCGCATCCAACCCCTCCAAACCTCCCCTTATCAGGGGAGGCTTAAAGGCTTCCCCCCTGATAAGGGGGGATGGAGGGGGGTTGGACTTAAATGTTACAGGGTACTAGTCCGTCCAGCCCCTGAACAAAGCCCGCCAGGCCTTGTTTTTTTCTTGACAGGCGCAAGCCGCCTGTGCTGTCATAAAGCTATAATGGTCCGACAATTGGAGAATCCAACCACCTTCCCCGCAGGAGAGACGCACCAATGAACACCAACGAGGCCCCCACCCGGGAGCGGCGGCGCAACCCGCGTTTCCCGGTATCCTCCGGCCTGTTCGCCGTCGACTTCCAGATGGGTCAGATCATCGATATCAGCATGGGCGGCCTGGCCTTCCGTTACGTGGAACGGCGGCAGCGCAAGCCAGACGGCGAGGGGGTCGGCATCATCTTTGACGAGGAGGATCTCTGCTTCGACCGCATCCCGGTGCAGACCGTCAGCGATGTCATTCTCTCTCACGCGGGAGAAGATAAGACGCCCACGGTTCGCCGCTGCGGGGTGCGGTTCCTCGACCTTTCCTACACCCAGAAGTCATTGCTGCAGAACTTCATCTGGTTTAACACCAACGCCCAGCACTGAAGCCCGGCCCTCGCGGCCGCTCGTTTTTTCCCTTGTTTTCTAGCATAATTCCTGGTCTTGTACAGCGTTACGTCTGCCCGGGGCTCGGGCCCCGGCCTTGGCGGCCTCTTTGACTCGTACAACGGAAACTACTCACAAGGTGAAGAAGATAAGGTGCAAAGTTGAAAAGCGAACCGCGGAATATCGAGATAAGCGCAGACTTCGATATTAAATTTTGAACCGCTGAAGTTTTTTCACTTCATCATTCATCCTTCGGTGTTCGTTATTCGATATTGCTCTGTATCTTTGTGCCTTGTACCTCAAGTTCCAGACTACAGTCTAAACAACCTGCTTAGGGACCCGGAAAATATTAATATACCATCACGCATCCCGTCTTCGGGCCATCTTTGGCCGCGCCTCAATCGCAGGTAAGCGAGGTGAAACCGAGACTCCGAAATCCTTACCGTAGCCCTGCTACGCCTGCGGTTTTGTGCAGCGCAGCAAATACTCTTGGGGTGCTCAATCGGCGCAACCAAATCCGACCCAAATTCGGGCGCGATCCAGGTATATTAATTTTTTCCGTGTCCCTTACGCTTTTGGCGGATTTTTGTCAATGCGGCAGAGGTGGTTTCAG
>MNYK01000147.1 GCA_001873115.1 Desulfobacterales bacterium CG2_30_60_27
CCGCCCAATGGAGGTCTGAACGCAAACGACACTATCGCTACCCCGGCCAGAGCCCCCTGCAAGTGGCCGGCGCCCCACCGGGCAAGATCAGCTATCTCGATGCTTTGGGCGTGTGAACGCCCACGGAACCGCCGCTTCTGCCCAGAAACGGGCGAGAGCGGCGGAGGCGAAGCCCTGCGCGTGACCCTGGCGCAATGGCGCACCAACACCGCAAAAATCTCACCAACGCAAGGTAGAACCGAGTCGGTTTGCCCATGCCAGAGATCTGTGCTATACTGCAACCGATGTCAAGAATCGCGCCTCCAAGAGAGGGTGCCGTGACAGGTTTTCAGGGACCCGGAAAAAATAAAACATCCCAAAGCCTGTCTGGCTATCCAGAGCAAGGGGGAATGTCAACAAACCAATTTTCCAGTCCGGGCAATCGCTCGATCATGTTTTCATAAACTCTCATCATCTTTTTTGTCAACTTGACACCGGTCTTGTAAACGCCCTTTACCAATTGGACTACCGGATGGATGCCTTTGTAAGTCATCGTCCGCGCCAAGCCCAATACCTTCTCTATCTTGTCCAGTAGTAATTCGCCGTTCCAGTGGTTTTCCAGAACGCCCCACACTCGTTCAATGGGATTGTACTTGCTGTGGTAGGGCGGGTAGTAAGCCAGGCGAATGGTGATGCCATGCTGGTGGACAAACTCGACCAGGCGCTTGATGAACTGCGTGCGGCGGCTGCTGTTTTCCGGGCCGCAGTCCACATTGATCACCAAGGTATGCGGGTTGAATCGTTCCTTGAGCGTCGGCCAGAGGCGCTCCAAGGTATCGACCATGAAATCCGCCGTCACTTTGCCCTCGGTGCAGAACAGGAACGTTTCCGCGTAAGCGGGCAAGAAGATGCCAAACGGCGTGAGAACCGTTGCCGGTGCGAAATCATGGTCAACGCCCACCACGCCTTGGCGGCTCTTGCCTCCACGGGAAAACGGGCCCACTTTGACGGTGGCCTTGGCGTCCATGGAAAGCCGCAAGACCCCTTCCTGGGCGTCGGCGGCCTGGTTGACCTGGTAGAGGTGTTCGAAGATCGCTTCCGTCTCCGGGATCTTCTTGAGCGGCTGGCTCTTGGCTACCGTCTGGGGTCGGAAGTCCAAGGCATTGAGCTTGGTACTGATCGTCCGCCGGGTCGGTAGCTCTGCATCAGCATAGCCCTGGTCGTCGATCAACCGTTGCCGGACTTCCTTGGCCGTCAGCGGCGTGTACAACTGGGTGGTTTTGAAAGTCGGGTCAGCCTGGCTGGTGGGTTCCACAATGGCTTGAATATTTTCGCGCAAGTTGGGCAGATGGTCTTCCGCTTTCTTGCGCCCTCTGGCTGAAAAGTTGTCAGCTATCGCTGTCCCACTCTCGAGTTCACCCTGGCCCTTGCGGATGGCGCCGCGGTTCCAGCCCAATTCACGTTCGGCTTGGCGTTGCCCGCCTGGACCGAATGCCGCGACCGTTTTGGCCATCAAGATGCGGCGGGCGCTGCCTTTGAGGTTGTCGGCAGCATATTTCAACGCGCCGAGCATGTTATCTGTTAGTAGCCTGCTGTACATTGTCGAACTCCTTGGGTTAGATTGCCTTTGTGCGTACCTGATGATACCGGGAGATCCTTCCATGCGCAACTTTTACCCAGTTGGTGGTGAGGGCCACTGCCAGGTTGAGATTTTATGTCGAGCACTGGGATGATTATTTTTTTCCGAGTCCCTTAGTACGAGACCCCTTGGGGGCACTGACCAAAAACCTATCGTGCGGGAGAACGTCCAGGTGAGCGTTCCCCCTTCGTTTCTCACCTTGAGTTTGACCACCAATTGCTTCTGCGTCTAGCATGCGACGGCCACGGTTGGGTGCCCCACTTCCGCTCCGTTGTGTTGCCACCGGGGCAAGCACTGTACAAACCAGCGCCACCTTGATGCTCAATCAACCGCCGCCCCCCGGCGTTGACGGCTGGGACATTCTCGACTACAATAGGTGCAGGGCTTCGCTTCAGTGTTGGGGGAGGTGGGTCAATGGCTGCCTTGCGGCTGTTCCTGCTCGGCGCGCTGGACATCTGGCATGGTGCTCAGCAGGTGCCCAAGCCGCCCACGCTCAAGTCCCAGTCCCTGTTCGCCTACCTGGCGCTCCATCGCCAGCGACCCCAGCCCCGCGAGCGGCTGGCCGACCTCTTCTGGGGTGACCGGCCGGAGCGCAGAGCGCGTCGCTCCCTGACCACCGCTCTGTGGCATATCCGTCGCTGCCTGCCGACCGAAGATTGGCTGCTCAGCGACGTCCACTCAGCCCAGTTCGATCCCCAGGCCGACCTCTGGCTCGACGTGGCCGAGTTCGAGGCGCTGGTCGCCCGCCCCGAGCTGTCGTGTCTGCAATCCGCCGTCGCGCTGTACCGGGGCGATTTCCTGGATGGTTTTTACGACGACTGGGTCCTCAACGAGCGCTACCGGCTGGAGACGCTGCTCTCCGAAACGCTGGCGCGGTTGATGGTGGGCCTGGAGGTGGGGGGCGACCATGATAGCGCACTGGCCATCGGGCTGCGGTTGCTGCAGCACGATCCCTTGCGAGAGGACGCCCATCGGCTGGCTATGCGCGCCTTCTGTCGCCTGGGGCAGCGGAACGCGGCCCTGGAGCAGTACCGCCGCTGCCAGCAGCTCGTGCAGCAAGAGCTGGGGGCCGAACCGATGGCCGAGACGGCCGAGCTGTACCAGGCCATCCTGGCTGGCCACTTCGAAGTTGGGCAGCCGGTGGCGGCTATTCCAGCCGCAAAGGCGAAAGGCCCTTCGCCCCTCCCACAGGGCTACAACCCCCTGGACCCCGTCGTTCGTAGCCCGCTGGTGGGTCGCGAGCCCGAGATGACCTTCTTGCGCGAGCGCTACGAGGAAATGCGAGCGGGCCACGGCGGCCTGCTCCTGATCCAGGGCGAGGCGGGGGTGGGCAAGACCCGGCTGATCGAGGAATTCGCCACTCACCTGCGCTGGCAGGGGGTGCGCGTGTTGTGGGGCCGCTGCTACGAGTTTGAGCGCCTCCTGCCCTACCAGCCGCTCGCCGAAGCGCTGCAAGCGGTTCTCTCGACCCTGGCGCCCGGTGAGCTGGCAGACCTCCCGGCATGGATCCTGGTCGAGCTGGCCCGGCTGGTCCCGGAGCTTTCAGAGAAACTGCCGGGACTAGGGGCTAGCTCGACAGCGCCCCTGGAGCAGGAACAGACGCACCTCTTTGAAGGCGTGGCCCGTTTCCTGGCCACCCTGTTCAGGGACAGCGCGCTGGTCCTGATCCTGGACGATCTGCACTGGGCCACCGAGTCCACGTTGCAGATGATCCACTACCTGGCCCGGCGCCTGGCCGCTCACCCGGTTCTCATCGTGGGCGCCCTGCGGCCCGAAGCAGTCGATGGGCAATCCGCGCTTGTCTCCTTTCAGCGCCAGTTGGGCCGCGAAGGGCTGGTCCAGTCGTGGAACCTGGCGAGCCTTTCGCCGCAGGCTATCGAGGCGCTGCTGGTCGAGATGTCGGGCAGCGGCCAGGCCGTGGCGCCGCTGGCCCGCCGCCTGTACGCGGAGACAGAGGGCAATCCCTTCTTTCTGATCGAGAGCCTCAAGGCGCTGTTCGACAGCGGCCTGGTCAGGCTAGAGGCTGGGGCCTGGCGCGGCAATTTCGCCCGCGTTTCCGAGGCGGAGCTACCGCTGCCGGTCGGGGTCAGCGAAGCCATCCAGGCCCGGGTCCGCCGCCTCGACGAGGAGGCCCGCCAAGCCCTGGGCGTGGCCGCCGTGCTTGGCCGCGAGTTTGGCTTTGACCAACTCAACGCCGCCTGGCAGCAGGGTGAGGAGGCGACGCTCGAAGCGCTGGACGTGCTCCTGCGAAGGCGGTTCATCAACGAAGGCAGCGGCGTCCTGGGCCGCGATTACGCCTTCCACCACCACAAAATCCAGGAGGTGGTCTATGCCGGACTCCCGCTCCGGCGGAGGCAGCGCCTGCACGCCGAGGTGGGTCAGGCGATGGAGGCGCTCTACGCCTCGGGCGTGGCGGCGGTGGCTGGCGAGCTGGCCTTCCACTTTTGCCAGGGCCGCCAGGCAGGCCGGGCGGTCCGCTACCTGCTCCTGGCCGGCGACCAGGCCCGGCTGGCCTATGCCCACCGCGAGGCCATTGATTACTACAACCAGGCGTTGGCCTTGCAAAAGGAGCAGGGTGAATACGAGTTGGCCGGGCGGACGCTGATGAAGCTCGGGCTGGTCTATCATACCCGCTTTGACTTTGCGCAGGCGCGCCGGGCGTTCGAGGAGGGTTTTGCCCAGTGGCAGCAGACCGGGAAGCGGGAGCCGCGTTTGTCCCAGCCGCCCGCGCCCCACGCCCTGCGTATCCGCTGGCGCTGCCCCTACACCCTGGACCCGGGCCTGTGCGCCGAGTATGTCTCGGGCCTGGTCGTCGAGCAGATGTTCAGTGGGCTGGTATCGACGGCGCCCAACCTGGACGTCGTGCCCGAGGTCGCGCAGCGCTGGCAGGTCTTGGAAGGAGGGCGCCGCTATCGTTTCCACCTGCGGCCCGATGCGCGTTGGAGCGACGGCGCGCCCCTGACGGCCCACGATTTTGAGGTTGCCTGGAAGCGTGTGCTCCATCCAGCCACGGGCGACATCCCCTCCGAGTTGCTGGCGATCCGGGGCGCTCGGGCGTTCCAGCAGGGAGAGAATGCCGACACGGACCAGGTCGGGGTGCGGGCGCTCGACGCCAGGACCCTCGACGTCGAGCTGGAGGAACCGGTCAGCCATTTCCTCTACGTGCTGACCTCTGTCAACACCTTTCCTATCCCGCAGCATGTTATAGAGGCGTTTGGCGCGGCCTGGACCGATGTGGACAAGATCGTCGGCAATGGGCCTTTCCGCCTGGAGGCCTGGGATAGAGGGCAGTGCATGAAGCTGGCGCGAAATCCCTTCTACGCGGGTCGCTGCCGGGGGAACGTGGGGGAGGTCGTGCTGCACTTTCCTCAAGATGGATCTACCCAGGATCTCCTGGCCCCGTTGGAGCAGTACGTGCGCGGCGACCTGGACGTTCTGACCCTGACGGACGCTTCCGTGCACGAGGGCGACCGCATCCGCCGCCAATTCGCCGCCGAGTACCTGTCGGCGCCGTGGCTTTTCACGATCTACCTGGGGTTCGTCACCAGCCGGCCGCCCTTTGACGATGTGCACCTGCGGCAGGCCCTGGCCCTGGGCGCCGACCGGGAGGAATTGGCCAACGTGATCCTGCGCGGCATGTACGCCCCGGCCAGCGGCGGCTTTGTCCCGCCCGGCATGGCGGGTCACTCGCCCCAGCTTGGCTTCCCGTACGATCCTGACCGGGCGCGACAGCTCCTGGCCGCAGCCGGTTATGCCGACGGCGCTGGCCTTCCCATCCTGGAGGGGTTGTCGGTGCCGCCCATCGATCCGTTGATCACCGAGTATTTGCAGACCCAGTGGCGCGAAACCCTGGGCATCCAGGTCGCGTGGGACGTGGCCGACTGGCCGCCCTTCCGCCGACGGTTACAGCAGGATCCGCCTCATCTGTACATCCTGGCGCGCTTTGCCGACTGGCCCGATCCCAGCTACTTTTTGCCCCCTCGCAACGAGCGCCCTCGCAATCGCTGGGTGAGCCAGGCCTACGAAGACCTGGTCGAGCAGGCCAGGCAGGCCCTGGATCAGGAGGCGAGGATCGAACTCTTGCGGCGGGCGGACCAGATCCTGGTGCACGAGGCGCCGATCCTGCCGCTCTTTTACGGGCGCCAGCACCTGCTGGTCAAGCCCTGGGTCAGCAGCTTCCCCATCTCGGCCCTGAACGGCTGGTACTGGAAAGACACCGTCATCGAGCCGCACTAACTGAAAGCCTGAAACCACGAAGGACACAAAGAGCACAAAGGAAAGACTTGGTGTCCTTCGTGCCCTTGGTGGTGAGCTTTTGGCCGAACGAGCCAGGATTTCCCTCCCAAACTGCTGGCGTTTTGGCACTTTTTTGGCACCTGCCTTGTATCCTTGGACTGTGCCGCAGCGAGTCGTCCTTGCGGTTGCTGGTCCTAAAACTTGGGGGAGGTGAATGCCATGCCGTTCAGTCTTGAGATGTTGTTGGACTATTTTGCCGTGTACAACGAGCGCATCTGGCCCATGCAACTACTGGGCTACGTGGCCGGCCTGCTCGTCCTCGTTCCCCTTTTCCGGCCCGGCAAGGCCTGGAATCGGGTGGTCACCGGGGTGCTGGCCCTGCTGTGGCTGTGGGTGGGCCTCGTCTTCTGGGTGCCGGCCGCGAGCCAGATGGCGATGCTCTATGCGCCCGCCGCCCTCTTTGCCGTGCAAGGGGTCCTCTTTCTCAACGCCCTGGTCCGGGGCCACCTCACCTACGGTCCGGCGGGGCGCGTTGACACGATCCTCGGGCTGGCCTTTGTCGCCTATGCCCTGGCCGGATACCCCCTCGTCGGCCTGGGGGTGGGCCACGTGTATCCACACGCCGCCCTCTCGCCGCTCTTCCCCTGCCCGGCCATCGTCCTCACCTTCGGCCTTCTGCTCTTCGCCCGAGGGGCGCCGCGCCACCTGCTGATCATCCCCACCTTGTGGGCGCTGAGCGGGCTCCTGTGGCTCTACCTGGGCATGTTCGAGGACGCCGGCCTGGTGATCGCGGGAGTCCTGGGTGTGGTCCTGATCACTGCTCGAGAGCGCGCTGCCCGCCGCGCGGCCAACGCGCCGTTGCAGGCCTAACGGCTGAAAGGGAGGCAATCTCGTGAAACTCAAGGTTCTGTTCATCGCCAATACGGTCGTGTCGGTACCCTTTGGCATCGGCTCGGTGCTGGCGCCGCACCTGTTCCTGTCCCTCTTTGGGGCGACATTGGGTCCCGCTGGGGCGGTCATGATGCAGCACGGCGGCGCCTGGCTCATTGGCCTCGGCCTGCTGACCTGGTTCACCCGCAACGCAGCAGAGTCGGAGGCCGGGCGGGGCATCGCCGGGGCGCTCCT
>MNYK01000014.1 GCA_001873115.1 Desulfobacterales bacterium CG2_30_60_27
CTGTAGGCATTTAGACTGTTAGCAACAGCGAAACACGAGATATAAAGCTGAGTTGAGCAGCTCGTCTGCTCATACGAAACTTATGCCCTTGCGGTATAAATCGTACTGTGTTCCGCATACGCTCCGTTTTTTTGACTAACAGTCTACAGCCTAACGGGCTAAACAACCTGAGCAGTTACGTAATTGAAACGTATAATAATGCGCCACGGCGGCGGAAAAATCGCGTCGCCGAACTATGAGACGATGCTTACCTTATGAGCACGGTGAAATGACGGGCCGGCGAGCAAGGAGGATGGCATGGTAAAGAACAAAGTGGTGGTTCATTTCAAGGACGACACCCTGGTCAAGGGCATGACCAGCGACCTTGCCCCCACCCAGGAGCGATTCCATGTCACGGTGCAAGGGGGCGACATCAAGGCGGTGCTGATCAAGGATCTCAAGGGGCTGTTTTTTGTCAAGGATTTCGATGGCAACAAGGATTATCGTGCTTCCTATCTGGATGATGGTACTATACGCGGTCATAAGGTTAAGGTTAACTTCAGCGACGGCGAGGAGGTTATCGGTTTTGCCAGGATCTATACACCGGACTGGCCGGGTTTTTTCATGGTTCCGGCCGACAAGGACAGCAACAACGAGCGCATTTTTGTGGTCACCTCCGCCTGCCGGCAGGTGGGGTTCATGATCTGAGCGCCTGCAAGATCCTTGCGGCCGTCATCAGGCCCTCTATCGCCCCGTCTGGTCGGGCGCGGTCGGGGGCTTTTTTTGTTGTAAGCGGTCAGCTTGCAGCCTTGAGTTTTTCATCACTTGCGTCAATCCTGGCCAATCACCTCGAAAAACATCCTTGACTTGCTTTGTATATCGCTATATAGGAATATAGTGATATTATCGGTTACACCTCTGCCATCGAGGGATTATGAGAGCATTCATTCGGGTGATGAAGGCCCTGTCCGACCCCAATCGGGTCAAGATCGTCAAAATGATCCAGGCCAGGGAGATGTGTGTCTGCGAGATTCGCGCCGCCTTGGGCCTGGCCCAGCCGACGATCTCCAAACATTTGAAGGTGCTGGAGGACGCGGGCCTGGTGACCAGCCGCAAGGATGGCCTCTTTGTCAACTACCGGGTGACGGCGAAACCGGAAAACGAATACGGCCGGGCCATGTTGGCCGTTTTGTCGGCCTGGCTGAACGATGACAAGGAGGTCAGGCGACTTCTCGCCCGTCTGCCTGGTATTGACCGTCTAACTATTCTGAAAAGGGCGTGCGAGTGATACGCCGGAGATGGTGACCATGAAAAGAGAGCATCCCTGTCTGGCGGCTTTGCTGGTCGGCGCCCTGTGCGTACTCGTGGCCTGGACCACGGCCCGGGCCGCCGAGGGCACCCCCATTCCCCGGGCCAACACCGTGACCCTGGTGGATCTGGGCGGCAACTGCAAACCCTGCCAGATGATGGCCCCGCTGCTGGACGAATTGGCCAAGGAGTATGCGGGCCGCGCCGACGTGATCTTCATCGATCTAGGCAATTACCCTGAAAAGGCCAAGGAATTTAACGTCTCCATCAAGCCGACCCAGATCTTCTTCGACCGGAACGGTAAGGAAAAAATGCGCCATCAGGGCTTTCTCGGCAAGGTCTTCATGGCGAACATCCTGGATGATCTGCTCAAGGATGAAGCTCCCGAGGTGGACAAGCCATGAATTTGTCCGGCTCTGTTGGCCAAGCTCGAGTACCAAACAACCGTTTCAGGTTTATCCTGGCGGGTGTAGTTGGCCTGGCCCTGTGGTTGCCGCTCTACTTGCAACTTGAGCGTTTGGCCGGCTTTTTCAGCTTTCGCCTGCTCGGGCTCGCTCCTGCATCCAAGTTCGGCGAGGCGGTGCGCTTCTTTGTTTACGAGACACCGAAGGTCATGATGCTGCTGGTCCTGGTGGTCTTCGGGGTTGGCATCATCCGCTCCTTTTTCACCGTGGAACGGACCCGGGCCATCCTGGCCGGCAAGCGGGAATCAGCGGGCAATGTTTTGGCCGCCCTGCTGGGCACGGTCACGCCCTTCTGTTCCTGCTCGGCGGTGCCGCTCTTCATCGGCTTTGTCACTGCCGGCATCCCGCTGGGCGTCACCTTTTCCTTTCTGGTCGCCGCGCCCATGGTCAATGAGATCGCCGTGATCCTCCTTTACGGCCTGCTGGGCTGGAAGGTAGCGGCCCTCTATATGGGAACCGGACTCCTGGTGGCCATCACGGCCGGGTGGATCATTGGCCGCTGCGGCCTGGAAGGCTGGGTGGAGGACTGGGTGCGGGAGCTCCAGGCCGCCGCCGTGGTGCAGCCCGATGTCAGGTTAAACTGGCAGGACCGCCTGAGCTATGCCGGGCGGGAAGTCAGGGATATCGTCGGCCGGGTCTGGGTCTACGTAGTGGCCGGCATCGCCATCGGCGCCGGCATCCATGGCTTTGTGCCCCCGGATTTCATGGTTGCCATCATGGGCCGCGAGGCCTGGTGGAGCGTGCCGCTGGCCGTAGTAATCGGGGTGCCCATGTACTCCAATGCCGCCGGCATCGTGCCAGTGGTCCAGGTTCTGCTGGAAAAAGGTGCGGCCCTTGGCACGGTCCTCGCCTTCATGATGAGTGTCATCGCCCTGTCGCTGCCGGAGACCGTGATCCTGCGCAAGGTGTTGAAGCCCAAGTTGATCGGGGTGTTTATCGGCGTGGTAGCAAGTGGCATCATGCTGGTAGGCTTTTTGTTTAATGCGGTGTTGTAGGAAGACAGGCTGTAGGCTGTAGCATATTAGTCTGTTAGTCTAACAGTCTACAGCCTAAACCCCTAAATCCCTTCTTTGGAGTTCACGATGCTGATCCAGATTTGTGGCCCGGGCTGTGCCAAGTGCCACGAGACGCTAAAAACAGTGCAACAGGTTGTGGCCGAACTGGGCGTGGCCGCCACCGTGGAAAAGGTAACCGATTTCCAGGCCATCGCCAGGCTGGGGATCTTCGCCACCCCGGCCGTGGTCATCGACGGCCAGGTCAAGTGCGTCGGCAAGGTGCCGACCAGCAACGAGGTGCGCGGCTGGCTTGGCTAGGCGCGCTGGTTGAACAACGTAAACCCTTTTGAACGGAGAAGATTTTCATGCGAAAACTGGCACGCTGTTTTGTCCATCTTCTGACAGGTATTCTGTTACTCCCGGCCATCTTAAGCCCGGCCGTTGCCGCGGACGAGGCGATTCCGAAGCCGGGGATGGTGACCATGGTCGATCTGGGGGCGCGGACTTGCATCCCCTGCAAGATGATGGCGCCGATCCTCGATGAAGTGGCCAAGGAGTATGAGGGTAAGGCCGCGGTCATCTTTGTGGATGTCTTTCAGAATCCCGCCGAGGCCAAGCGGTTCAAAGTCAGCGTCATGCCGACCCAGATCTTTTTTGCTAAAAACGGCCAGGAGATCAACCGGCATCTGGGCTTCATGCCGAAAAAGGATATCGTCGAGCAACTTGACAAGCTCTTGAAGGAGTAATTCGGGGATGCTCGATCAATTTTATCTCATGGTGAACGCCTGGATGGTGGGCGCCACTGGCCTGGCCATGCTCGGCTGTTTCCTGTGGGGCATGCTGAGTGTGTTGTTCAGCCCGTGCCACCTGGCCTCCATCCCGCTGATCATCGCCTATGTGGCCGGGCAAAAGCAGGTGGTACAAGGCAGGCAGGCCGCCATTTTCGCCGTGCTGTTCAGCCTCGGCCTGTTTGCGACCATCGCCATTATCGGCGTGATCTGCGCCATGCTTGGCCGCATGCTTGGCGACGTGGGCCCCTACCTGACCATGGTCGTTGGCGTGATTTTGCTCTGGGTGGGCCTCGACATGCTGGGCGTGGCCAAATGCAAGCTGCCCGGCAACCAACTGCTGGGCAAGATCACCCTGAAGGGCGCGGCTGGCGCCTTTGTCCTGGGGCTGGCCTATGGCGTGCTTTCCGGCTCCTGCACCTTCGGGTTTATCGCCCCCATCCTGGCGATCATCACGGTGCAGGAAAAATTTATGACCGGGGTTTTATTGATCAGCCTTTTTGCCATGGGCCATTGCCTGCCAATCGCCGTAGCCGGCAGCTCCACGGCCCTGATCAGAAGGTTATTGGAAAATCATGCCATGCGCCAGGGCGGGCAATGGTTCAGGCGGGCCGCCGGAGTGCTGATTGCTGGGCTTGGCCTTTATTTCATCGCGCGGCCTTTCGTGTGAAGACCGTAACGTTTGTGAGGAGTCATTGTTATGCGTAAACAATTATTAATTTTTTGCAGCGTCATCCTCCAGGTGCTCGCCTGCGGCCTGCTGGCCACGGTTCTGGCCGCGGACCAGCAATTTGTCAATCTCGGCAACGGGATCTGCCATGACACCCAGACCGGGCTCATGTGGCAGTTGGGCAAGAGCCGGAGCGCCATGACCAGCGAGGAGAAGGCCCTGGAATATACCCGCGAACTGGACCTGGGAGAGTTTAAGGACTGGCGTTTGCCGACCATGGCGGAGCGCTGGCAGTTGACCCAGAATGTTTTGTTGTACAAGAATGCCGGCCCCTGCGATTTCGTACATTTCGAAAACGCCTACTGGACGAGTGAAACAACCAACGGCACCGAGCCCATGAAGCTCGGGATAACCTGCATGTGCGCGGGCGATGAGGAGATTGATATTGCCAAAAAGGGATATGTGCGCGCCGTGCGTGGCTCGCGCCAGGCATCAAGTCCGGCGCTGTAACCGTGAACCGGAGCAACTTATGAGCGCCAATCTGCCAGAAGCAGCGAAGAAACTTTCATTTCTAGACCGCTTTCTCACCCTGTGGATTTTCCTGGCCATGGCCACCGGGGTCATGGGCGGCTATTTTTATCCAGGCATCCGGGAGGTCATCAACTCGTTCCAGGTGGGCACCACCAATATCCCCATTGCCATCGGCCTCATTCTGATGATGTACCCGCCGCTCGCCAAGGTGCGCTATGAGAAGCTGCACGAGGTCTTCCGCAATGGCAAGGTGCTGCTGCTCTCGCTCATGCAGAACTGGCTCATCGGTCCGGTGCTCATGTTTCTCCTGGCCATCACCTTTCTCTCCGGCCAGCACGAGTACATGGTGGGCCTCATCCTGATCGGCCTGGCCCGCTGCATCGCCATGGTCATCGTCTGGAACGATCTGGCCGACGGCGACACCGAGTACTGCGCCGGCCTGGTGGCCTTCAACTCCATCTTCCAGGTGCTGTTTTTTTCGGTCTATGCCTGGTTTTTCATCTCCGTGCTGCCGGGTTGGTTTGGTATCGCCGGCGCGGTGGTCGATATCTCCATGGGGCAGATCGCTGAATCGGTCTTCATCTATCTCGGCATCCCCTTCATCGCCGGCATATTGACCAGGTTTGTCGGCGTGAAACTCAAGGGCGAAAGGTGGTACCAGGAAAAGCTGATTCCCAGGATCAGCCCGTTCACCCTGGTATTCCTGCTCTTCACCATTTTGGTGATGTTCTCGCTGAAGGGCGAATACATCGTGCAGTTGCCCTTTGATGTGATCCGCATCGCCATACCGCTCACCATCTATTTTCTGGTGATGTTTCTGGCCTCTTTTTTCCTGTCCATGAAGGCCGGCGCCACCTACGAGCAGTCGGCCACCCTGTCCTTCACCGCCGCCTCCAACAACTTCGAGCTGGCCATTGCCGTGGCCATCGCCGTGTTCGGTATTAATTCCGGCGAGGCCTTTGCCGCGGTCATCGGGCCGCTGGTCGAGGTGCCGGTCTTGATCGCCCTGGTCAATGTCGCCCTCTGGTTCAAAAAGACATATTTCCCCTTTGCCAGAATGACGCCCAACGGGGTCTGTCATGTCTCGTGCAAATCTTGAGGTCGAGGAAAACAACAAACGTGTTCCGCTTGGCAAGGAGAATTCAGCATGGCTGATTGTGCATTGGATCGTGTCACCCTGGCGATGGTGTCGCTCGCCGCCAATATTGCGGCCAATCATCCCAAGAAAGGGCTTTGCCAGCTTGAACGGCTCCGAAGCTACGGCGTGCCGGAAGAGCAGATTGACGTGGTGGTGGACATTGCCCGCCATCTCCGCGATGAGGCCGGGCAGATGCTTGACCATGAATTCGACACGGCCTGCGCGCCCGCACCGGCCCAAGAACCCATAACCCTGGCTTCTGTCGCCCCACCCGATGGCGCCAGTTGCTGTTCCCCCACAGCCAAGGGCAATGCCTGCTGCTGAAGGTAAAGCTAACCCATGGAAAAAACAGGGGAGATCAGCATCACGCCCATTGGCGTGATGCGTTGCGGGCTGCAAGCACCGGTGGATGCGCCGAAAAACTATACTGAATCAGCCGAAACCGGCAGGCTGGAGATCTTGCCGCAATTTCTGGAAGCCATGGACGGCATCGAGGTCGGCCAGACCTTGGTGGTTCTCTTCTGGCTGCATGAGGCGCAACGTGATCTTCTCAAGGTCTATCCGCGCGGGGATCACAGCCGCGGCCGGCGTGGGGTATTTTCCACCAGAAGCCCCATGCGACCTAATCCTATCGCCCTTTCGGAGCTTACGGTACTCAAGGTGGATGGCAATGCAATTGAGGTCTCGGGCGTTGATGTGATCGACGGCACCCCGATTCTGGATATCAAGTCTGCGGTTGCGCCGGGAAAGAAGGGATGATGCAGATAACCACAACCGCGCCATTGCAAGGCGACTGACAAAGGAAAGTTGCATGGTCAGACGGATCAAGGACGATCTGGCCGACAATCCGAGGAAATATGGGTTCATTCGTAAAAAAGTTGAAAGACGCTGTTAAAGAGAAAAAACTCGGCGGATAATACCGTCATTCCAGCGCCGGCGGGAATGACGGTTGCGCGCCACAGCTTGAAAATACTGGATTCCCGTTTGCACGGGAATGACGACTATGTGCAACCAAAAACTATGTTAGGTATCTCTTTGTCCTTTTCAACTTAAATACGAATGAACCAAAATATGCGTTTAGGAGCACCGAAAAATCATGAGCATTTCCCGTATAATCCAGGAAAAAATGCGCTGGCTGGGTGGGGCGGTATCGCTCTCGCTATTGCTGGCACATCCGGCCCAGGCCTTCACTATCCAGGAACTGCTAACCGCCGCGGCCCGGCAACCCGGAGTTGCCGCCAGCGAGCTTGCGGCCAGGGAAGGGGGCCTGCGGGAACAGGCGGCGACCGTGGCCCTGTTCCCGCGGATCAACGGCTTTGGCAAGGCCGAATTCTACAACTCACCCACCAACCTGCGGCCCATGCCGCCTACCGAGGTGAACGTCCAGGCCGGCGAATCGATCCCTTTTTCTCGTGATATTCTGCGCTACGGCCTGACCCTGGACATGCCGCTCTTTGTCAAGTCGCTCTATGACCTGAAGCAGAAGGCCGCCCTGCTCGCCGAAAAGGCGAATCTTGCCCACGCCCAGGAGCTTTCTAGCCGGAAGGCGGCGGTGGTGGCCGCCAACAGCGGTCTTGCCTATCTGCTTGGCCTGGACCAGGCCATCGACGCCCGGCTGGCGTCCCTGGCCAAGACCAGCGAGGACATGACGCTCAAGGTCCAGACCGGCCGGACCGCCGAGGTGGAACTGCTCAAGGTGGGAAACTCCATCAATGACCTGCAGGCGCAGAAAAATGAATTGGCCGCGAAAATCCTCGACGTTCGCAAGGATCTCGAAACCCTCACCGGTCTCGACATAACCGGGCCGACGCCCATGACCATGACCGGTGAGCTTGACCAGGCACCTTATCTCGGGGAGCGGATCGCCGCAAAGGAGACGGCCGCGGCCCGCGAGGAGTGGCAGCGCAGCAAGAGCGTTCGTTATCCCGGCCTTTACCTCACCGGCAGCCTGTCCGGCAATGAGGGCGAGGCCTACAACACGGACGCACACATATCCCGTGACTACAATTTTATCGGGCTAACCCTCCAGGTGCCGCTCTTTGACCGCAACCTGGGCATTGAGCAGGCCATCGCCCGGAATCGGCTCAGTAAGGCGGAACAGGATCTGGAGGCGATCCGCATCGGGCTGGCCGCCCAGGAAAAGAATCTCAAAGGCAAACTGCCGGTGCTCGAAGCTTCACAAGCCATCGCGACGCGGTCGCTCGCCAACAGCGAGCAGATCCTCGCAGTGGCGCGGTTGGCCATGGATCAGGGCCGAACCACCACCGAGGAATACCTGCGCCAGGAGGCCCAGGTGCTGACCGCCCGCGCCGCCCTGTGTCAGGCGGAAAACGACAAATGGCGGGTAATCAGTCAACTGGCCGTGCTCTACGGTGCCGATCTGCAAGGAGTTATCCAATGAAAAAAATAGTCGCTATTGTCCTGGTGCTCGTCCTGGCCCTTGCCGTGGTGCTGCTGGTGAAAAAACGCCAGGCCGATCTGGCCAAGGCCCCGCCGGCCGGCATCCTGCCCGTGGTGGTGGAAACCGTTACCCTGAAGGCGGGCCAGGTCACCCTGACCACGCCCGCCATGGCCCAGGTGGCCAGCGACCTCTCCACCACCCTCTCCACCAAGGTGACCGGCCGGGTGCTGGCGGTCAATAAAAGGGAGGGCGACCGGGTAAAAAAAAGCGAGAAACTGATAGTCGTCGACGCAAGTGACTTGGACGCCAGGAAGGCGGCCCTGCGCGCCAAGCTGGAAGGGCTTGAATACGAACTCACTGTCCAGCGGGAAAATCACCAGCGTACCATGCAGCTTTTCGCCATCAAGGGGGCCTCTCTGGAACAGACCCGCATGGAAGAGGCCGCCCTCGCCAATCTTGAGAAGAGCAAGGAGAGCCTGGTTCAGAACATTCGCGAGATTGATACCCTGGGCAGTTACTCCACCCTCGTCGCCCCGGTGGCGGGCACGGTAAGTGAACTTCTGGTCAACAGCGGCGATATCGCCGTGCCCGGCAAACCGCTGCTGCGGATCGCGGCGGACCAGGGACTTTACCTGACCCTTTCCCTGCCCGACTCCATCGTCCCGCGGGGACTGCTGGTAAATGGTACGGCCATCCAGCCCGTGCCCCGGAACCAGGCATCGGCCGTTGGCCTGGTCCAGTATGCGGCCCCGCTTCCCGATAACGCCGGGATCGTTGAGGGCCAGTACCTGAACCTGCGGGTGATACTCTTCCAGGGAGAAGGGATGCTGGTACCGGTGGACGGCCTGGTCACCATGGGCGACAAGGCTTACGTTCTCATCCTGGAGGGCAATCTGGCCCGCAAACTACCGGTGACCGTGCTGCATCGCGGCAGCGAGGGCGCGGTGGTTGCCGAAGATCTCGCCGGACAGACGATCCTGGTGGCCAAGCCGGATATCCTGTTGCGGGCCGCGACCGGAGTACCGGTGCAGGCGACCGCGCTACAAGGCGAAGCCGTAGCTCCGGCAGACAAGCAAACACCGGCCGGAGGACGCAAGGATGGCTGAGCCCGCCGTAAGCAACGGCTCCAGCAGCAAGGGGCTGTTCGATTTCTTTTACATTAGGCCCTATCTCCTCTACAGCCTGATCGCGTCGTTTTTTGTCCTCGGGGTCTACGGGCTGGTGGTTATGCCCAAGAATCTTTTTCCCGACTCCGACCGGCCCACGGTCGTCGTCATGACCCAGGTGCCGGGTGGCACCCCCAGCGTGGTGGCGGCCACGGTGAGCAAGCCCATCGAGATGGAGCTTTCCTCCCTGGCGCGGATCCGCCAGGTCAGCTCCACCAACATCGCCGGCATGTCCATCGTCACCGCCGAGTTCGAGTACGAGAAGGGGCTGGACCCGGCGGCGGTGGACGTCAACAACGCCATCAACAAGGTGCGCGGCAAGCTGCCCGCAGGTACCAACCCCTCCATCTACACCACCGGTGCCTTCACCCTGCCGGTGGATATCTTCGCCCTGACCCCGAAAGGCGATACGCTGGCCGTGGAGGATGTCCGCAAGATTGTCGATAGCGATATCAAGCCGGCCCTGCTCAGAAACTCGGCCATCGGCAATGTCGAGGTCTTCGGCGGCTACCAGTCCGCCATTAATATCAGGGTCGATCCCTTCAAGGCCAAGGCCCAGGGCGTTGCCCTGGACAAAATCGCCGCCACCATTGCCGCCCTGGACCGCGACCTGCCGGTGGGCTTTGCCAAGGGGACCGACTCCTTTTATACCCTCACCTTCTACGGCGAACAGGACCGGGTGGACGAGCTGCGCCTGCTGCCGGTGGCCCCCAATGTGACCTTAAGCGATATCGCCAGCATCGACTGGCGGCACCAGGCCCGCTTCTCAGGCTACCTCGGCAACGGCAAACCCGCCATTGCCGTGGCCATCCAGCGGGCGCCGGGCGGCTCGGTGCTGGACACCTCCAAGGCGGGCCGGATAGAGATCGAAAAGCTCAAAGCCCGCTACCGGAACATCGACTTTCAGCTCACCGACACCCAGCGCATCCTGATCGAGACCGCCAACACCAACATGCTGGAGGCCCTGCGCGACGCCATCGTCTTCACCCTGCTGGTGATCCTGCTTTTCCTGGGCAATTTCCGGGCAATCGTTGCGGCGCTCGTCTCCATCCCCATGGTCTTTTTCGCCACCATCGCCATCCGCTGGCTCATGGGCGGCGATCTGAACATCGTGGTCTATACCGCCATCATCCTGGCCCTGGGCATGCTGGTGGACGACGCGGTGGTGGTGCTGGAGAATATCGAGCGCCACCTGAAGGAGATGAAGCAGGGGCTTACAACCGCCATCATCCAAGGCACCAAGGAAGTGGTGGGGCCGGTCTTCGCCGGCACGGTGGCGACCATCGCCATCATGTTCCCCTTTCTC
>MNYK01000032.1 GCA_001873115.1 Desulfobacterales bacterium CG2_30_60_27
TCAGCTACACCCTGGCCGCGGTCCATACCGGGGCCGTGCTTTTCAAGGAGCCCCTTTACGTAGGGGAAGGAACCTACCTGGTTGGCCCTGATGCGGTTCGCACCCTGTCCCTGCGGAAACAGGCCCTGGCCGGGATGGCCGACGAGATCGGCGAGGAGGTCTATATCCGCCTCCTGACCACGCTCACCGACCCCGGCAGGCGGCCGGAATAAGGCTGGCATTCGCAAAACAGGCAAGGTATATAGTGCCATGCGCTGTCCCTGAAAATCTGGACCAGTTCCGGCGCCTCTGTTCCCGGCGGCCGGTCATCTTACAGCCAGCAGCATCAACTCCCTGGAGGACTTTCATGCCGTCACGCCGAGAGCTTGCCAACGCCATCCGCGCCCTGTCCATGGACGCGGTCCAGAAAGCCAGGTCGGGCCATCCCGGCATGCCCATGGGCATGGCTGATATCGCCGAGGTGTTGTGGAACGATTTCCTGCGCCATAACCCGGCCAATCCCAAGTGGCCCAACCGCGACCGCTTCGTGGTGTCCAACGGTCATGGCTCCATGCTGGTCTATGCTCTCCTCCACCTCACCGGCTACAATCTGTCCATGGAGGAGCTCAAGAACTTCCGCCAGCTCCACTCCAAGACCCCGGGTCACCCGGAATACGGCTATGCCCCCGGGGTTGAGACCACCACCGGCCCTCTGGGACAGGGGATTGCCAACGCCGTGGGCATGGCCATTGCCGAACGGGCCCTGGCCGGCCAGTTCAACCGGCCCGGCCATACGCTCATCGATCACCACACCTACGTCTTCATGGGCGACGGCTGCATGATGGAGGGCATTTCCCACGAGGTCTGCTCCCTGGCCGGCGTCCTGGGCCTGGGCAAGCTTACCGCCATCTACGATGACAACAATATCTCCATCGACGGCGAGGTGGGCGGCTGGTTCGCCGACAATACGCCTGAACGCTTCAAGGCCTATGGCTGGCACGTTGTCGAGAACGTCGATGGTCACGACGGCGAGGCCATCCGCCGGGCACTGGAAGAGGCCCGGGGTGTCATTGACCGGCCGAGCCTGATCTGCTGCAAGACCATCATCGGCCGGGGTTCCCCGCACAAGCAGGGCAAGGAGTCCTGTCACGGCGCGCCCCTGGGCGACGAGGAAATCCAACTGGTGCGGGACACCATCGGCTGGCCTTATCCGCCCTTTAATGTGCCGGCGGAAATCTATGCGGGCTGGGATGCCAAGGCCAAGGGCGGCCAACTGGAAGCGGCGTGGAACGAGCGGCTGGCCTCCTATGCCAAGGCGTATCCAGAACTGGCCGTGGAACTGCAACGCCGGCTGGCCGGCGAGCTGCCCGAGCAATGGGCGGACCGGGCCGCCGAATACATCAAGGCCGTGGATGCCAAGGCCGAGAAGGTCGCCACCCGCAAGGCCTCCCAGAATACCTTGAACGCCTTTGGCCCGGTTTTACCCGAATTCATGGGCGGCTCGGCCGACCTGGCCTCCTCCAACCTGACCCTCTGGTCGGGCAGCCGAAGCGTCAAGGACTACCCGGACGGCAACTACATCCATTACGGGGTGCGGGAATTTGGCATGGCCGCGATCATGAACGGCATCGCCCTGCACGGCGGCTTCATCCCCTACGGCGCCACCTTCTTGATTTTTTCGGAGTACGCCAGGAACGCCCTGCGCATGGCCGCCCTCATGAAGATCCGCGCTATCTTCGTCTTTACCCACGACTCCATCGGCCTGGGCGAAGATGGCCCCACGCACCAACCGGTGGAGCAGACCGCCACCCTGCGCCTCATTCCCAACATGAGCATCTGGCGGCCCTGCGATGCGGTGGAGTCGGCAGTATCATGGCAAGCGGCGATTGAAAGACAGGATGGGCCGAGCTGCCTGCTCTTCTCCCGCCAGGGCCTGCCCCACCAGTCCCGTACCGCCGAGCAGATTGCCGCCATCCGGCGTGGTGGCTATGTGCTGGCCGATTGCCAGGGTGAGCCCGAGGCCATTGTCATTGCCACCGGTTCCGAGGTGGCCCTGGCCATGGCCGCGGCCAAACAGCTTACCTCAGCCGGCCGGCGGGTGCGGGTGGTCTCCATGCCCTGCACCGATCTTTTTGATAGCCAGGACGAAGACTGGCGGCGCCGCGTGCTGCCGCCAAAAATTACCGCCCGGGTGGCGGTGGAGGCTGGCGTCACCGCCGGCTGGTACAAGTATGTGGGCCTGAACGGTAAGGTGGTGGGTCTGGACCGCTTCGGCGAGTCGGCTCCGGCCCAGGTGCTCTTCGAGTACTTCGGCTTTACGGTGGCCAAGGTGGTAGAGGCAGTGGAGGCGGTGGTGAAGAAGGCTATAGGCTGTAGGTAAAGAGGAAGATGGGGAATTTTTATAGGACCGCTCGGTCCGATCTGACCTATCGGTCCTATCTGGATCCCGCAGCCAGCCCATGAACATCGGCCCCCTCACCCTCTCCTCGCCCTTCATCCTGGCCCCCCTGGCCGGATACACCGATCTGGCCTTCCGGCAACTGTGCCGGGAGTATGGGGCCGGCCTTTGCTATTCCGAGATGATCAGTTGCCATGGCCTGGTCTTCCAGCAGGACAAGACCGTGCAGATGATCTGCACCGTGCCGGCCGAACGGCCGGTGGCCATGCAACTCTTCGGCAGCGAGCCCGAGATCATGGGCGAGGCCGCCGCTATCCTGTCGGAACTGCCCATCGACCTTATCGACATCAATATGGGCTGCCCGGTCAAGAAGGTGCTCAAAAAGGGGGCCGGCGCCGCCCTGCTGAGAAACCCGGCCCTGGCGGCCCGCATCATCCGGCTGGTCCGCGCCCACAGCAAGGTGCCGGTCACGGTGAAGATCCGCACCGGCTGGAACCACGAATCCATTGTGGCCCCGGGCTTTGCCAAGATGGCCGAGGACGAGGGAGCCGCCGCCGTCATCCTGCACGCCCGTACCTGGACCGATGGCTTTTCCGGTGAGGTGGACCTGCGGGTCCTGGAGGAGACCAAACGGGCGGTCTCCATCCCGGTCATCGGCAATGGCGGGATCATGACTTATGAGCAGGGCCAACGGATGATGGACCAGACCGGCTGCGATGGGGTGATGGTCGCCCGGGGCGCCCTGGGCCGGCCCTGGGTCTTCCAGCCCAACCGCGACGAACCATCCCTGGTTTTCCGCCTCCGGGCCCTGTCCCGCCATCTGGACTTGCTGGAATTACATTACAACCAGACGATATGTCTGGCCAAGACCAAGAACCACATCGCCAAATACTGCAAAGGCATCACCGGCGGCGCCGCCATCCGCCAGCGTATCTTCACCATGACCAGCTTCCTTGACCTGCGGGCCTATATCGAAACTGTGCAGAACGAGAGCATGGCAAGACAGCACCGATGACCTGCCTATAATGGTTACAGTTATTCCTGATTAGCGCTAATCAGGTACTTATTTCTTTTCTCGAAAGTGAGCAACCATGGCCAAGGAACCTGCGGGATTTCACGGGACCGTGAAAAAAAGCAGGTGGCCCTAAAAAAGATCTTTACAAACATGACCATTTCCCCGTATTCAACTGTGACAATCTTGGGGGATGTAGCTCAGTTGGGAGAGCGCCACGTTCGCAACGTGGAAGTCAGGGGTTCGAATCCCCTCATCTCCACCAGGCCATGATCCGGCAAGGTCCGGTGCAGTCCAGAAAGCCCTGAGAAATCAGGGCTTTTTCTTTTTCCATAGTCCAGCCAAATCCATCTTGGTGTCTTGAAATCCAATGGTTTTGGGGGTACTTTTGGGGGTATACCCCTAAAGGCCTTTTAATGTACCCCCAAAGCACCCATTCTGGAGGACAGGCTATGCCCAGGCGGACCACTCCACTGTCAGACACACAGCTTCGCGCCATCAAGTCACAATCCAAGCGTATCAAGCTCTTTGACGGTGGCGGGTTGTTTCTGTTGGTCACACCCACCGGCGGCAAACTCTGGCGGCTCAAGTATCGTTTTGGAGGTACGGAAAGGCTGTTGTCCTTTGGCGCATACCCCCAAATCTCTCTTGTTGATGCCCGGCAGAAGCGCGACCAGGTCCGCGCGCAGATAGCACAAGGGGTTGACCCAGGAGAGACGAAAAGGGCAGAGACGAAAAAAGCCGAGACCTTCGAGGCCCTGGCCGACGAATGGCTGGCCCGGCAGGAAAACGCCTGGACACCTAAGCATGGCGAGACCATCAAGCTGAGGCTGGCTTCCTATGTCTTCCCGCACCTCGGGGCGCGGCCCGTTTCGGAAATAACGGCCCCCGAACTTCTGGGGGTCCTTCGGAAGATTGAGGCAAGGGGCACCTTCGAGACAGCCCGCCGGGTAAAACAGATATGCAGCCAGGTGTTTCGGTATGGGGTTGGTGAAGGTGTATGCCCATACGATCCGTCTGCGGGACTGCGCGGCCAATTGGCGGCAAAACCCAAGGTGAAGCATATGGCGGCCATCACGGACCGCAAGGAAGTGGCCGGCCTGCTGCGCGCTATTGACGGTTATACCGGTTTTATCATAACCCGGTGCGCCTTGCGGCTGGCTCCCCTCGTCTTCGTCCGACCGGGGGAGTTGCAGGGCATGGAGTGGGCAGAAATTGATCTTGACGCAGCCTTGTGGACAATCCCGGCCGCCAAGATGAAGATGCGGAAAATTCATGCAGTGCCATTGTCGGGGCAGTCATTGGCGATCCTTGACGAGATCAGGCCCTTTACCGGTGGGGGAAAATATGTGTTCCCTTCGGCCAGAACCACGGCGCGGCATATATCAAACATGGCGATCAATGCGGCTCTGCGGCGCATGGGTTACACCAAGGAGGTAATGACCGGGCATGGTTTTCGGTCAACGGCATCTTCATTGCTTCATGAATCCGGGTGGGACTCCAACCTGATTGAATTGCAGCTTGCTCACCGGGGCACCAATACCGTCCGTGCTGTTTACAACCGGGCGGAACGTCTCGATGACCGCCGCAAGATGATGCAGGCCTGGGCGGACTACCTGGATGCGCTGAAAACTGGAGCAAAAATCATTCCTTTACGGTCGGTCGAAGGATAACCACGTTTGAGAAAAACCGTTCCGGTTCACGCCGTCTCAAAAGATTCTTTTCCGCACAATTTCATGGCAGATTGATGTGGTGCAATGCGCCAATGGTTACGCGTTATAGTGGTTTGCAGTTCCTGGCCCAGTTTTTACGGAACCAGATTTAGCTTTCGCAACTCCAAAGCCGTGGGGCAACAAGAATCAATTTTTTCCTCTCCTGATGATGGTCAGGTTTCAGCCCCGCCACCCATCCCGTTTGTTCTTTGGTAATACGGCAGGCAAGTGTATGCCGTGCCAATGCATGCCTCCAAGTAATCCGCCGCATATGGCAGTTGTGTTAAATGTGACGGATTGTTTCGACAGATTTTCTCTGCCGCCAGCACTGAATCTATCTCTTTTTACCAGTGCAATCAAAGCGTTGCATTATTGCTAGCCTCCGGACTTCTCTGGCACGCAAGTTGCTATTTAATAGTTAGCAGAACCTGAGCGCTGTCATGCGTGCCACGCTTATTAGTTGTTGTGGCAGGTAACTATGAGCCGGCCGGGAAATATAAAAGGAGACATACCATAAAATTTGCCAAGAAAGATATAGCGGAAGGTATGTGGCGCGACGTGAAGAATAGGACCAGAGATGTCGCCGGGAATCCAAGCGGTGATACGAGGTCGGAAGTTGAGTTAACTGGTGGCGACATCATCATGTCAATGCTGCGCAACCTACCAACTTGCCTGTACATCTTGCTGATAATCTCCTGCTCTTCGCCAGCGGAGGATTTCCATGAAACCGGTCAAGTCATAGAGGTGCATCCTGGCGAATCCGTACAAGGGGCACTGGATCAAGCAAAACCAGGGGACACCGTCCTCGTTCACCCAGGCACCTACTCGCCACGGAAAGCCGGTGAGGCATTCATCACCTTTCAAAAAAGACATAACGGCGTCAAATTAACAGGAAAGCCGTCAGCCCCAGAAAAGGTGGTACTGGACGGGAAACAGAAGGTCCTACATGTCGTTTATTTTGATCAAGGGATAGAGAGGAGCACCGAGTTAAGCGGTTTCACCATTACAGGCGGTTTTACCTTTCCAGAGAAGATTCTCCCGGCAGGGCGCCAATCAGAGTTGCGCAGCGAAATAAGCCGTGACAATGACTTCTATTACGACGGCGCGGGGGTCATGATCTATAACTCGAGCCCCCTGATAAATGATAACATCATCACCCGGAACCGTTCAGCAAGATGCGGCGGCGGGATATCGGTCTTCCGCTCCCGTCACTCCTTCTTTTCTCTGCCCAGGTGGGAGAATTTGTTTATCCGGGTGCAGGGGCCCGCAATAATCAACAACCTCATCTCCCATAACCGAACAACGAAGACCGGCGCCGGTATCGATGTGTATAATGGCACCAAAGCCCTCATTATTAATAATCTCTTATGGGCAAATGACTCTGAGGGTATCGGAGGCGCCATTGCCGTGCTTGCTCATGCATCGGCAGAGATTCACGGGAATACCGTCGTCGGCAACAGCGCCGAACGTTCCGGTAGCGGGGTGCAGGTCTTGCGGGAAGCGAAGGAGACGCATATCACCAACACCATTTTCACAGCCAACAGCGGGTCTGATGTCATCAACACCCAAGGGAAAGCCATCACTGTGGAGGCTTCATGTTTTTATAACAACGATGGTACTTACTCGCCGCCGACCCAAGCAGGAAATATTTCCGCGCCCCCCCTGTTTGTAAAAGATCCCAATGGCGACTTTTATCTCAGCCAAATCGGTTCTTCCGGCTGAAGCGTACTTTTTAAGTAAAAATGTGGACATACCGATCCTTTCTAAGATTAGATCAATCACTTTAGAAAGGAGGGTACGGTATGTCCACGAGTTTACTCTACCATGGTTTTGGCATTCACGGCTATCGGCATGAACGGTGTTACTTTGAAGAAGGCAAGGTCATTTTCCGCATCGCAAAGGACCAAGCATCTCTTCGTTGTCCCTGTTGCTCCTCACGCCTTGTCAGTAAGCGTGGTGGAGTGCTGCGCTGGT
>MNYK01000028.1 GCA_001873115.1 Desulfobacterales bacterium CG2_30_60_27
CTATCCAGTGGAACCGCAACCCAGGTGAGTTCCCGGACTGGCAATGCTTTTCGCGGGTTCGTCCGCGACCGGGCGCAGGATGCGCAGGAGGTCGCGGACGCCTCGGAGGCGGGCAGGACGCCCGCCGAGAATGAGCGAAAGGCATTGCCAGTCCGGGAACGCTTAAATGCCGAACAAGCTGGATAGTTACCTTGTGAGTAATGATTACCGGGTAACAGCAACGATGACGCCAGAAGCGGTGGGACAACCTTCCTGAAAGGGGGTGGGCATGTCTGACAACAGCTTGCAGTCAGGTAGCGGAGCCACGGTTTTCGCCGGTCGGTTCGTGCTGAAACTCTCCAAGGACCGGCTCCAGGCCCTCCTGATTCCCAAGGACGACTTGGGCCTCAAGGCCGCGGAGATGGAGGCGCTCAACAAGGAGATCCGGGCCAACGGCGTGGTGCATGGCATTCAGCCCGTGCCCGAACCCCTGCCGGATGGCTCCTTCTGCGTGGCCAGAGGCCAGGCCCCGCAAGCCGGCAAAAACGGTTGCCTGCGGCCCCATGTACGGCCGGCCATGGTGCGGACCCCGAAGCAGGGCGGCGACGGTCAGGGGCGGGTTGACCAACGGGAACTAGACAACATCTCGAACGTTGCCAAGGACCAACTGCTACTGGAAAAGATCCCCCCCACCGCCGGCGTGCCGGGCAAGGATGTGCTCGGCAACGATATCGCGGCCAAGCCCGGCAAGGATATGAAGTTCAAAACCGGGCCCGGCACCTACCTTTCCGAGGACGGCCTGAAGGTCTACGCCCAGGCCAACGGCAAATTCGCCATGGTCGACGGCAAGGCGTCGGTCTTCGAAGAGCACGTGGTGCGGGGCGATGTGGACATGACCGTCGGCAACATCACCTTCGGCGGCTCCTCCCTGCTCGTCGAGGGCACGGTCCAGCCCGGCTTCCGCCTTAAGTGCCGGGGCGACATCTCGGTTGGCAAGGGGGTTCTTAGCGCCGTGGTCATGGCCGGCGGCAACCTGACCATCCGCGGCGGCATCGTGGCCGAAGAGGCCAAGGCCCTGGCCAAGGGCGACATGAACATCGATTTTGCGGAAAACATCCACACCATCGATTGCGGCGGCGAGCTGGTCATTACCGACTTCCTGGCGCTGGGCCGCCATATCCGGACGGGCAAGAACCTCAAGGCGGTGCAGGGCAAGGGGATCATCGCGGGCGGCGAGTGCCTGGTGGGCGGTTCGGTGTATGTAAAGGAACTGGGCTCGGACGAGGGGGTGGATACCAAGATCGTCGTTGGGGTGGACAAGGATTTCGAACAACGCAAGGTGCAAACCGAAAAGGACTTGGCCCTGTGGAGCGAAAGGCTCAACGAGACCCTGAAGAACATCAACGCCCTGAGGAAGATCAAAACGGAATCAGCCGGCATACTGGACGAGAATCAGGAACGTCTCCTTAAGAAGATGGATGAGGCCATGCCCAAGATCATGGACAAGGTGAACGCCACGCAGGAAACCCAGGCCGAGATCGAGGCGGAACTGGAACGGCGGGTCACCGAATGCGTCTATGTCTACGAACGCATCTTCCCTGGCGTGTCGGTGAAGATCGGCCCGGCCATCCGGGTATTCAATGAAGAAGACACCCGCGTCGTGGTGCATTTCGACCAGGCCACCCGCCAGATCCATCTACGCAAAATGAGCGATGAAGAGCTTGGCGCCATGACCGATCTGCCGCCGAAAGAATAGCCCCCTGCTCAGGTCGATAGCCTGTAGCATTTTAGCCTGTTAGCAACTGAAAAATACCTGCGGAAGTTCGCTTTACGCCCATCTTCACTATCACTTTTTACCTGACAGACTAACAGTGCAAAATACCCGCGCGGCTAAATTCCTGAAACTTTTCCGCAGCTCATGGTGTCTAATTGGGCAAAAGGACAAAACATGCCGGAAATACCACACGACATCATAACCGCGGCGGCGCAAGGCGACGCTGCCGCCTTTGAGACTATTTACCGGGGCTGCGCCGGCCTGGTGTACTCCACCGCCTGCCGCATCGTCAACAATCGGGAGAGCGCGGCCGAGGTCACCCAGGAGGTCTTCATCGCCGTATACCGCAAGCTGCCCTCTTTCGCCTTCCGGTCGTCGTTCACCACCTGGCTTTATCGGATCAGCGTGAACGCGGCCATCAACCAGGCCAGAAAGACGGCCAGGGAACAGGGAGGCATTGTGACCTACGATGAACAGACCATGGCCGTGCCAACCATGGAAGCGACCGACGATGCCCTGGAACGCGAGCCAAAGCGCCAACTGATCGCCAGGCTATTGACCGCCTTGAACCCCGACCAGCGAGCCTGCATCGTGCTCCGCAACATCGATGGCCTCTCTTACGAAGAGATTGCCGCCACCCTGGAAATCAACGTCAACACCGTGCGCTCGCGCCTCAAGCGGGCCCGGGAAAAGCTCATCGCCATAAGGAGCAGGGAGGATCGCCATGCTGTGTGAAAAAATCCAGGACCGCCTGCTGACCGATCATCTGGACGGTCGTCTATCCAAGGCGGAGCATGAAAAAATCGCGGCCCACCTGAAAGACTGCGCGACCTGCCGGGAGTTTGCCGAAATTGCCAAAACCACCCTGCTGGAACCCTTTGCGGAAGCGGAACAACTGACGCCGCCAGCGAGCGTTTGGCAGGCGGTGCGACAACGAATCGCCGCCGAGCCGCGGCCGCAAGCCAGCCCACTGCGGGCCTTCCTGGGCAAATTGCTCGCTTTACCCGTCGCCCGCAAACCCGCCCTGGTGTTGGCGGGTGTGGTCTCGGTGGCCCTGCTGACCGCCATCCTCCTAAGACAACCAAACCCTTGCAACCTACCAGGCGTCGTTAATCTCGAAAACCAGATCGACTATGTGGCCGCCCTGGTTGGGGAGGACGATGACGACAACGAAGGATTAGAGACGGACATTGAGCAATATTTCCTCTGAAGGCAACGAGTGGCCATAGTTCATTTCAATTAGGAGACCGCACCATGAGAACGCACCGCGCCCGCATCATCTGTTCCGCAACCATACTGGCTCTAATGCTGACCACCCTCCCCGCCCTGGCTTGGGGGCCCGGACCGGGCGGCGGACCTGGCAGGGGGCCTGGCGGCGACCACGAGGCCAGGCAGGCCAGACGGGAGGCCCGCATGGAGAAGATGGAGATCCTCCTTGACCTTACCCCGGAGCAGAAGGAACAACTGCAAACCTTCCGGAGCAGCCACCGCGCCCAGGCCGCCACCTTCCATAAGGACATGCAGGCCTTGCGACAGGAAATCGGCGATGAGATCCAGAAACCGGAACTGGACATGGCAAAAATCTCCGGGCTCCAGACCAGACTGAAGGATCTCCAAGCCCGGCAGGCGGACCACCGGATGGAAGGCATCCTCAACGTCAGGAAAACCCTGACTCCCGCGCAGTTCACCAAATTCATGGTGCTGGCCAGGGACGGCAGGCGCGGCTTGGGCCCCATGGGCCAACTCGCGGGTCAGCCCGGGCAATAGTCCTCTGCCGTGATCGGCGCGGTCACTGCCCATGTGCCACGGCCAATCAAGGGTCGGATCAGACTGATCGGACGGATCGGATCTGTCTGACCTGTCCGACTATCATTACCCCGCGGACTGCGAGCGCCCTTTGTTCTAACCCCGACCTGCAATCTACCATGCACGCCCGGGCCGTTGCGGCTGCCCGGGCGTTTTTTGCTTGACTTCCAGGGCCTTTCTTTCTACTAGGTCGGTTTAACGTAGCAACCCAACGCATTGCCTGCCCCCAAGGAACGTGCCATGAAAATCGCCATATTGGGACTGGCCCAGACCGGCAAGAAAACCCTGTTCACCTTGCTCACCGGCCGCGCCGTGCCCGGGACCCGCAAGCCCGGCGAGGCCATCGAGGGCGTGGCCGCCATCCGGGACGAACGGGTCGATGCCCTGGCCGAGCTGTACCGGCCAGAGAAGACGGTCTATGCCGAGAACCAGTTCGTCCTCTGCCCCGATATTACCGAAAACAGTAAGGCGCGCGACTGGATGGACCCGGCCCGGCGCTGTGACCTGCTCCTCTTGCTCGTCCGTGCCTTTGATGCGCCGGAGGTCTTTCACCCGGCCGGCTCGGTAGACCCGGCGCGCGACCGGGCCATGATCGAGGCCGAACTCCTGCTGGCCGACATGCAACTGGTGGAAACCCGCCTTGCCAGGCTGGCCAAGGAAAAGAAGGGGGGCCGGACCCCGGGCCAGGCCCTGGAAGAGGATATCCTCCTCCGCTGCAACGCGGCCCTCGGGGAGGAGAAACCGCTGGCCACCGTTTTGTTAGAGCCCCACGAGGAACAGGCCATCAAGGGCCTGGCCCTGGTGACCCGCATCCCGATCATCTGCGCTTACAACGTCACGGAGGACGACATCGGCAAGGACTTCGGGGCCGGCATCTTCACCATTTCCTGCGAAATCGAAAAAGAGATCGCCGCCATCGCTGACGCCGGCGAGCGTCAGGAATTCATGGAGGCCATGGGCCTCACCCGGCCCAGCCTGGACCGGATCAACGCGGCCCTTTACGAGGCGCTGGGCCTCATGAGTTTCTACACCGCGGGCGAGGACGAATGCCGGGCCTGGACCATCCGCCAGGGCGCCACCGCGCCAATGGCCGGCGGCAAGATCCACAGCGACATCGAACGGGGCTTCATCCGGGTGGAGGTCATCAAATACAATGACCTCATGGCCGCGCGGTCCGAACAGGCAGTCAAAAAGGCCGGCAAGATGCAATCGAATGGCCGGGATTACATCATCGAGGACGGCGACATCTGCCATTTCCTCTTCAATGTGTAGCTACCCATAAGACGTCAGACCAAGATTGACTACGACAATGTGGAGGGAACAATTTCGACGCCCATGATCCGAACGCCAACGCTTATGTGGTCAAACCCGACGTTACCACATTTTTTAATGGCAAAGGTCCTGGTGCATACCTGGTGCAGTTGCGGGTTAAGGACAACTCGGCTGCGTCTTTCCCGTCGGCCGGCGTTGACCTGACGAGCACGAATGCGGCCCAGGTCTTTGTGAAGGACGCACTCGACCCTGCCTGTGCGAGCTGCATAAGTAATCTGTCATCCACGGCAAGGGCGGGCAAGGTCCAACTCAACTGGACCCACACCACGGCGGATCACTACGACGTTTACCGCGGCACAGTCGAGTCGCGGGCGGCCCCTACACGCTTATCGGGACAACTCAGTCTACTTACTCGCTCTATCTTGATACGACTGTACAGAATGGCACAACCTACTACTACATGGTGCGGGAAGCGGCCATCAATAACGCCGAGTATTGTCAATCCAATGAGACAATGGCTACGCCGATGCTTCCTAAACGTAAGTAACGTTTAGACCTGCCTCACACCGCAAGTGGCCCCTCCCAAGGGTCCACTTGCGTTATGCAGGCCAGCGCACCAAAAGCCGACAAGAAGCAATCTCAAGGCCAGAATCACACCACGGAGGACGGCGACATCTGCCATTTTCCTATTCAATGTGCAGACGATGGAGCACGTCATGGCCTGTTCAACCTCTCACGCCGTGGTACAGACAATGCTGAAGAATAGCTGGGGAAACAGCCCGAGGTTGCTCGTGCTGGCCAGGCTTATCGATTTTTTGTTATTTTAAAAAAAAGTATTGAAAAAAATAAAACATAAGGAATAAACTTATAATAAAGTTGAAGTTGATAGTCCGTAGATAACGGAAAAAGACAAAATCAAACGATGAGGTGGCAAGATGAAAAGAGGAAAAACGAGAGAAATTGTTTCAGCCGGCTGCGTTTTAGGCGTTTGCCTTTTTGCAGGAAATGCCCTGGCTCTAACAACCGTGGCAATGGACAACGCCACCAATATGGCCCAGTCCCTTGTTGGTGCCGGCGTGACCATTTCCAATGCAACCTATACCGGTGCTGCTGCGGCATCGGGCTATTTCTCAGGGGGGACTGCTGCTGGCATTGGCATCGAAAGTGGAATCGTCATGACCAGCGGTTCCATTGCAAATCTCAATGGCTCGGCCAACACCTCCAGTGGAATCACTGGGGATAATGGGTCGGCCGGCTATGGCCCCCTGGATGCCTTGAACCCTGGGTATACGACGCATGATGCCTCGGTCCTGGCGTTCGATTTCACCACTGCCGGCAATGCCGCCTATTTCACCTATGCCTTCGGTTCCGATGAGTACAACGAGTATGTCAATACATCATATAGTGACGTCTTCGGCTTTTTCCTGAACGGTACCGCGGTTTCCGACAATCAGGCCCTCATCCCCGGGACCGCCACCCCGGTTTCCATCAATAATGTCAACAATGGTGCGAATAGCGTCTATTATGTTGACAATGAAAGTGGCGGGTTGCCCTTTGAATACGATGGAGTAACCGTGCCGTTGCAGGTAGCCATGACCGGGCTCACCCCCGGCGACACCTACCATCTGACTCTGGCCATTGCTGACGCAGGTGATAGGATTTTGGACTCTGGTGTCTTTATCGGTGCAGGAACTCTTTCAGAGATCCCAGACCCGGATATTCCGGGTGGCGGTGGTAATGCGCCGGTCCCGGAGCCAGCCACCATGCTCTTGTTTGCCACAGGCCTGATCGGTTTTGCCGGATACAGCAGGAAAAAAATGCAAAGATAGTATCCCAGCACAGGTTTTTTTGTAACTATCCAGCAGAACCGCAACCCAGGGGAGTTCCCGGACTGGAAATGCTTTTCGCGGGTTCGTCCGCGACCGGGCGCAGGATGCGCGTGAGGTCGCGGACGCCTCGGAGGCGGGCAGGACGCCCGCCGAGAATGAGCGAAAAGTATTTTCA
>MNYK01000008.1 GCA_001873115.1 Desulfobacterales bacterium CG2_30_60_27
CATTGTAATATCATCTTGATATAAACAGGCACGGCCTGCCAAAATGCGCCTCCATGGGTTATATAAGCAAGCAGTGAATAACTATCCAAATATAAAGGTTTTCTTGATGATGATGGCACAACTGGGTAAGCGAGCACTGCTTGTTCGCAAAAATGTAAGGGTCGTGCACCATGGTATGACTGCATTGTTTCCTGCAATCCGGAAGCTGTAAAAAAAACATTAAGTTGGCTATCTAGCTGATTTTAAAAGAATACATAGTGGCCCTAAAAGATCTACACCCAAATTATTTTGAGGAAGGAATACCTTGACATCCTTGAGAACAAAGCAAGGCCTGATCAGCAAATTTTCGTTATAAAATTAAATAATTATATATACGCAGTGCCTTTCGTAATGGACGTACAGAAAAACATAATCCTCAAAACGGTATTTCCCAGCAGAAAGCTGTATAAAAAGTACATTGGGTGAAGCTATGAAGCCAAAGTTAGACAAATACGAAAGTGAAATGGAAGACAATATCGCTCAATTTTCACCTGTTAGTAAGAGCAAAAAGGCTTCAATCGAAAAAATCATCGATAAAGCCAATGAGAAAAGAAGTATCAGCCTACGACTAAAGAGCAACGATCTCGAACAACTCAAACGCAAAGCCGACCTCGAAGGTTTGCCTTATCAGACACTTTTATCAAGCATAGTCCATAAATTTGTAACTGATCAATTGGTTGACCAGAAAAGCATATTGAAAAGTTTAGAAATCTTAAAAGCATCATAAATGTGCTAACAATCGGGATTTCCTAGGGGACGTTGTTTACTTAGTGACTTTATCCCCTTCCTTGACCAGATGAAGCTCGCCGTGCCGCTGGCTTCGAGCTCCGTGCGCTGCAAAGCGGAGTTGAACCAAGCGATTGGAAGCCAATGCAGGGAATCGGCCCGGGCGTGAAGGAGATCCGTATTCACGCAGAGGTAACTTATGAGCGAGGCCATTGTTAATTCCTCTGGAAACGTCTTCATTGATCTCGGTTATTCCGCGGAAGAAGCCGCAATTCTTCAGATGCGTGCCGATCTCATGGCTGATCTCCGGAGGTTCATCAAAACTAAAAAGCTGACGCAGGCCAAGGCCGCGAAACGCCTCGGTATCAGTCAATCCAGGGTTTCAGACTTGACCAGAGGGAAATGGGAAAAATTCAGCCTGGAAATGCTTATCACCCTTGCGACGAGAGCCGGCATGCATATCACCTTGAAAAAAGCGGCATAGGGTGAGACATTCATTGTCATCAAAAATATCCAGGCCAATCTCTGCCAGACCTGCGGCGAATACTATCCGAGCGATACCATGACCGAGACGGAGGTCGAAATTTTTCGTTTTGCCGCCTGATGAGCACCCATACGGGTATAAACTACGCGAACCAGGAAAATCTGGCTTCCAGACATGGCGGACCAGCCAGCCCGATCAAGTCCGGTGAAACCAGCGTTGGATGGTGGCCAGGTCGAAATGCTTGAGCACCGGTCGCCCGTGCGGGCAATGGGAGAAGATCGGGGATTGGTTAAGCTTGGCTATGAGGTGTACCATCTCCTCCTCGTGCAGGCGGTGGCCGGCCTTGATCGCCGCCTTGCAGGCCATGGAGGCCAGGATATCCTCCATGCGGGTGGCGGCCCGGCCGCCTGCCTCGGCCAGGGCCTCGGAAAAACGGACCAGGATGCCCTGGACGATCTCACCGGGCTCAAGGTGGCCCATGATGGCCGGCACCGCCTTGACCACATAGGAGTCACCACCAAAGGGCTCCATGGTAAGACCCAGGCGGGCAAGGTCATCGGCATGATTTTCCAGGACGGCCCGGGCCGCGGGGTCTGGTTCCAGCATCTTCGGAAAAAGCAGGACCTGGCTGGCAATGCCGGGGCCGCGGTACTGCTCCTTCAGGGTCTCGAAGAGGATGCGCTCCTGCAAGGCATGCTGATCGATGGCCACCAAACCGTCCGCGGTTTCACAGAGGATATAGGCGTTGTGCAACTGGCCGATGAGCCGAAAACCAGGCAGGGCGGCCGCGGGTGCGCTGGCCGGCGCTGGGGCTAAAGGCAGGGTTTGGGCCTGCGCCACATAGGGCCGCTCTGGTTCGGCAGCGGCACTGGCCAGGGGTAACTCAGTCGGACCAGTCTGACCTGTTGGACTTGCCTGACTGGTCAGACTGGTCCGAGGAAGGGTCGCCTGGCCCACCGGCACGCCGAACACGGCATGCCTGACCTCATCCTGGTGACTGGCCATGCCATCCCGCACCGCCCGAACCACCAGGTCGTGAATCTCCGAAGACTTCCGGAAACGCACCTCCTGCTTGGTGGGATGGACATTGACGTCCACCGCGTCCGGCGGCAGTGACAGGAAAAGGACGCCGGCCGGCCTGTGGCCCTTGAGCAGAAAGCCCGTGAGCCCCTCGCTCACGCCGTGGGTCATCATCCGATCGCGCACCGGCCGACCGTTGACCAGGAGCCGCAGCCGCGCCGACCCGGCCTGGCCGCTGTCCGGCGGCAGCAGAAAGCCCTGCACCTCCATATCCCCGGCCGTGGCCTGCACGGCCACCAGGGGCCCGGCCTCGCGAGGGGCAACCAGGCGGCGCACCCGTTTCTCCAGGGAATCGCAGCCACCGGGCAGGTTGAGCGCCTCGCGGCCGTTGACCATGAAGCGCAGACCCAAGGCAGGGCGGGCCAGGCCGCAGGCCTTTACCACCTCTTCGATGTGGGCCAGCTCGGTGGCTGCTGATTTCAAAAACTTGCGGCGGGCCGGGACATTGCCAAACAGATCCTGCACCTCCATGGCCGTGCCTTGGGGGCAGCCCATCTCATGGGCAACTTCCAGTCTGCCGAAACGAATCTCGGCCCGCATGCCCAAATCCGCCCCCGCCAGCCGCGAGGTAATGGTCAGCCTGGCCACCGAGGCAATGGCCGGTAACGCCTCGCCCCGGAAACCCAGGGTGAGGATGGCGGCCAGATCCTCCTGGCTGGCAAGCTTGCTGGTAGCATGCCTCTCCAGGGAGAGCAGCACGTCATCGGCATCCATGCCGCAGCCATCGTCCAGCACCCGAATGAGCCGGGTGCCGTTGCCCTCCACCCAGACCTCCACCCGCGAGGCCCCGGCGTCCACGGCGTTTTCCACCAGTTCCTTGACCACCGAGGCCGGCCGCTCAACCACCTCGCCGGCGGCGATCTGGTTGGCCAGATTTTCCGAAAGGATCCTGATGCGCGACACGGCCGGCTACAAAAAGCGGAAGATGTTGTCTTGCAGCCAGTGGGGATCCCACCACTCAACGGGCGAGACGAAAATGCCGTTGACCAGCATGCCGCAATGCAGGTGGTCGCCGCCGGCCATGCCGGTGGACCCGGTGCGGCCAATGATCGCCCCCTTCTCCACCATGCTTTCAAGGGCCACAGTGATCTCACTCATGTGGGAATAAAGGCTGAAGATGCCCTGGCCGTGGTCAATGATCACGGTGTTGCCGTAAATGCCCAGGTAATCAACAAAGGCCACTCGGCCGCGGTTGGCCGCCGCTACCTCGGAATGCTGGGTAGAGGCCAGGTCGATACCCAGGTGCACCTGGCGGTCAATCTCCTTGCCCTGATAAAAATAGGTGCGGTGATCGGCATAGCCAGCCTCCGGGCTGCCGCGCTCCATGCGCAGAAAGCGGCCCTCCCATAAACGCTCGGCCGACGGTTTGTTACAGACCGCCAGGATCTGTTCGTAGTTTTTCTTGCGGATTTCGCCGTTCACATAAACGTACTGCTCGACCGGCGTCCCGGTCATCTCCGGGTAATGGGCGCGGAATTCAGGGAGTTTCAGGTTCAGGAAGCTGTCTGGAATGTCAATCCGCCGGTCCATCCTGAACTTGACCGGCTGCAAGGGCAGGCCAACCCCGACCCGGCCCTGGTTGCCGGCCCGATCCTCGGCCAGCACCACCGCCTCGTCAACCCGCTCCAAGTCAAAGGGCAGGGCAATGAAGGCGGCAAAAACCCCGGAGCCCTTCTTGGGCAACGGAAACCCCGGATGAAAGAAACCATTGATCATGACCCCGTGCCGGGCGACCTCCTCGCCCAGGCGATAGACCACCACGCCGGCCCCTCCCGGCTTGATGATGGTCGGCGACTCCATGACCGAGACCACCGGTGCCTGGGTGTCGAGCAGTACCGCGGTGGTGAGGCGGGTTTCGTTACCCCGCATCAGGTTCCAGAAGGAGAAGTCCCTGGCCGTGATCACCAGTTCCAGGTTGCCGTCGGTAAAGCCCAGGGCCTTGCCATCGACCGCCACCTTCTCCTCCAGGCTGGCAGGCCCGGCATGGAGGAGATAGCCGGCCCGCGGAAAGGTCTTGCTGTACAAGGTCGCTTTTTTGTCACCTTGGACCAGGACCACCTCCACCTCGCGGATACCGCTCTTCGCATCGGCCACCGTGCAGCGGAACTCGGCCTTCATGCCCAGGTTGGCGACCTCGTCCAGCACGGCTATGGCCGGCTTTTCGGTTTCACAGACGATGAAGCCGGCAATCACCGCCAGGACCAAGGCCAGCGCTGACAGAACCTTCAGCAGCAACATGAAGGTGGATCGCCCGCTTTCCCGCTTTTTTTTCTTGAGCTTCTTTTCCATGTCTCCATCCTTGCAAAATGGTAAAGGGATAAATTTTTTTTGGAGACTGACCCTGCCCGCTTCCCTGGTATACTATGCGCCATGTCTGCGGCTGTCCATCACCAAGCGGCCCCGATACTACCACGGATCATGCGAAAAAGGTAGGCTGCTGGCGTGGCCCCGCCTACCATTGCAAGAAGGAGCAGCAGCCCTCATGGCAAGGTGGCATACCGTCATCATAGGCGCCGGGCCCGGCGGCCTGGCCTGTGCCGAAATCCTGGCCAGCAAAGGTATTAGCGTGCTGGTGCTGGAAAAAAAGGGAGAGGTCGGCCCTAAAGTGTGCGCCGGCGGCGTCACCGGTGCCGGGCTTTGCCGCGATCTCCCCCCTGGGCTCATCGAACGCACCTTCAGAACCCAGCACATCGTCACCAGCCTGCAGCAGGTTGTGCTCGCCTCGGACCTGCCCATGGTGTCCACGGTGGACCGGGGCAAACTGGGCGCCCATATGCTGGACAAGGCCCGCGCGGCCGGCGCCACGGTGCGGCCCGACGCGCCGGTGGCTCACATCGAGGCGGACCGCATCATCATGCGATCAGGCGAAACCATCGTCTATCGTCACCTGGTGGGGGCCGACGGTTCGGTTTCCCTGGTCCGCCGTTACCTGGGCCTGCCTACCGTACGGGTGGGCGTTGGCGTCCAGTATCACATCCCCGTTTCCTTGCCGCACATGGAATGGCACCTGGATGCGCGGCGCTTCGGCAACGGCTACGCCTGGATCTTCCCGCACCGGCAGCGGACCTCGGTGGGCGCCTATATCAGTCATGCCGGCCTGCGACCCAAGGAACTTCAGGACCACTGCCGGGAGTGGGCCGCGGCCCGGGGTATCGACCTCGGCACGGCCCGACCAGAGGCGGCCCGCATCAATTACGATTACCGGGGCTGGCGCTTTGGCAACATCTTCCTGATAGGCGATGCGGCGGGCCTGGCCTCTGGCCTCACCGGCGAGGGCATCTTTCCGGCCATCCTCTCCGGGAAAACAGTTGCAAACACCATCCTGAACGACCATTATGTGGATGCGGATTTTGCCCGATTGCTCGTGAACCACCGCCGCCATTGCCGGCTGGCGGCCTGCACCGCGACCAACGGAACCCTATGCCGCCTGGTCATGGAAAGCCTGGTGCTCGGCCTGCGCACCGGACTAATCGATTTCAACCTTCTGGAAATGGCCGACCAAGGGTGATTACTCAGGTGGGTGGTGGGAAGTGGGTGGTGGGGAGTAGGTAGTGGATAATAATCATTCGAGATCACCCAGGTTGGGCTGCATTGCGTAGTCCTTACAGACTATAATCTGAACAACCTGAGGAGTCACAAGGAGTCGAAGCATGGCTGACACATACAACCCAAAAAAAACAAAACTGCTCCATCTGCTCTTTATCCTCACCTGCGCAGGTATCCTCCTGTTCCTGTATTTGGCGCCCCGGGAAACCACGCACCGCCTGCCGCATGACGCGGACCATGACCGTTTTTTCGATATGGGCAAGAAGGAGGCGGAGAAATTCTGCGAGACCTGCCACAACCCGAACGGCCAAGCGCCGTTACCTGATAAGCATCCGCCCAAATACCGCTGTCTCTTCTGTCATAAATACAAATAACGAGCCCAGTCGCCCCGGCGGACCCGTTCCATGAAGGAAAAGACCATCCATCTGCCTGGCCTTGCGGCCACTCTGACCTTGGGCCGTAAGCTGGGCCAACTTGCCCGGCCGGGTGACGTCATCACCCTGGCCGGCGACCTCGGCGCCGGCAAGACCACTTTGACCCAGGCCGTGGGCGAGGGTCTCGGCGTGCCCGGCCATCTTTATATCACCAGCCCCACCTTCAGCCTGCTTCATGAATATCCTGGCCGCCTCCCCCTCTATCATATGGACCTTTACCGGCTGGAGGGCGAAGGGGATCTGGAAAATCTGGGCTTTGAGGAGTATATCTATGGCGACGGCCTCACGGTCATTGAATGGCCGGACCGGCTGGGCCGCCTGTTGCCCGAGGACCGCCTGGAGGTGCGCCTGGAATTCGCCGGCCCCGAGGCGCGGACCGCCGCATTCACGGCCTGCGGCGCCGCCTGGCAGGCACGACTGGCCAAACTCGATCAACCTTGACAATCTAAGTGAGTAACTATCCAGCTTGTGTCGGCAGTCAAGCGTTCCCGGACTGAAAATACTTTTCGCTCATTCTCGGCGGGCGTTCTGCCCGCCTCCGAGGCGTCCGCGGCATCCCGCGCATCCCGCGCCCGGTCGCGGACGAACCCGCGAAAAGCATTTCCAGTCCGGGAACTCACCTGGGTTGCGGTTCCACTGGATAGTTACGTGATTACCT
>MNYK01000035.1 GCA_001873115.1 Desulfobacterales bacterium CG2_30_60_27
TCATCAATGATATCTCCCAATAGTAGATAGTCATAACTTCTATAACTATTTACGATATTAGGAGAAATATTTCAAGATGCAATAGATCTCATGTGTTTGATTTATTAATATAATATTCAATCCCTAAAGAATCTGTACCATACTTATTTTGTGCATACGTCATCAAGAAAACATATGTATTTGGATAGCTCTCTACTGCTTGCTTACATAGTACCCTGATGGGCAGCTTGGCATGCCGTGCTTGTTGCTATCATGCCGATATCACAATTGTTTTAAGTGGTTCCTAAAGGATCTACACCCTTCGCAAAAGAACTGTTCCCGTATATGCATACCAGGCTGGAAGCAGACTTGGTTCCTAACATACTTCCAAGTAAATTCACGGTAAGTGTTTGAAATTGCGCAGCCAAGAGTTTTAAGCGAATATCGAACACTGAATGTCGAATCATGAAGTTTTGTTTCAGGCCGTGATTGCTGATTTTTGTCTTTGGCGGTTCACATGTTACGAACGTCAAAATCAAGCAACCGCTTCCCAAGATTGATTTCCTTATTCGCTTTTGTCTTTGGCGATAATTGGTAAAAAGTTACTTTATGATAAATCGCCGTCGCAGGCGGCATGCGGCGCTACAGTCTAAATAACCTGAGTCGCTACTAACGAGGAAACCATGACAACCACCCCCGCGGCCCCGCAGCTTAGCAGACATCTCCCAAACGGCGTCAGTCTGGCGGTCTATGACCGCTCTAAAAAATTGGCCGGCGATCGCTGGCTGGTCAGACTCCAGTGCGAGGTCGAGGTCCAGGTCGGGGATGAATTCTGGCTGCAGGCCGGACCGATGGAGGCTGGCCTGGGGGCACGTATCCGTGAAAAAATCGGCAACATTCTGCGCTATCACGTTGATCAGCAAAGAACCTTTGTGGCCGAAGCCGACAGGCCCACGGTGGTGGCCGGCCTGCTGCATGGCATCGAGGCCAGCACCCTCCCTTACTTCGAAGCGCCCCGGTTTCCGGCCGGGTTGTTTGCCAGACGCTTTGCCGAGTGCAAGGCGCAATGCCTGGCCGAGGACCGCGACCGGGCCGCGGACCTGGCGGCGGCGGCGGAGGATGACGGCCCGGCGGATTTCTCGCACTGCTTCACCGACTGACCGCCTCCCAGGCCGGCGCGTCACAGCTTATTCCGTTGCCCTTCCCCTGTGAATGGTCTATATTTGTTTGTAAATACTCTGATTGATAGATTGACGGTGGGGAGTGGGAAGTGGGGAATAAAATGATAAACCGGCGGGGCATCATACCCGAAGAACCCTTATAAGGAGACGTGCCGATGTTCGGGAAAAAAAGCCTGTCCACCAGAATTATTCTTGGTTTTGCCCCTCCCCTGGTCACCATCGTCGCTCTGGTCCTTTGCCTCTTCTTCATGGCCAGCACGGTCAATACCAAGAGCAAGGAAAGCCTGCAACGGTTCGATCTGGCGGTTGCAAGTGCACAGCTTACTAAAAATGTTACGGAGTTACAGGAGAGCCTAAGCGATATTTCAGCCACCCGCGGTCAGGATGGCTTGAACGATGGTTTCAGAAAAGCTGAAGAAGCTAGCCAGAAATTCCTATCCGACCTGGCTCAATTACGCAATTCTTACGCGGCACATGACGACCGCGCTGCGCTGGATCAATTCGATAAGGTAAAAAATAATTTTAACAACTATTACGAGATCGGTAAAAAAATGGCCCAGGCCTATGCCGCTGAGGGCCCCAGCGGCGGGAATAAAATAATGGTCGAATTCGACGCGGCGAGTGACGCGCTGCACACGCTCATCGATCCATTAGCGTCCAAGAATATTCAGGAAGGTAAGGCCGCAACAACCGCAATCACCGACTTCATCAGCCGCTTCCTCTTATGGAATGTGATCCTCGGAGTGCTGATCATCCTGGGCACCCTCGCTCTCGCTATTTATAGCGCCCGATCTATTTCGCGGCCCATCCACAGAATCGACGAGACCTTGCTCGATATGGCCAGCCAGGTGGCGGTGGCGGCCAACCAGGTTTCCTCTTCCAGCCATGCCGTGGCCGCCGGCGCCTCGGAGCAGGCGGCGTCCTTTGAGGAAACCGCCGCCTCGCTCACCGAGGTATCCTCCATGACCAGGCAGGACGCCGACAACGCCCGGCATGCGAACAGCCTCATGCAGCAGGCCACCGAAGGGGTGGGCACGGCCAACCAGGCCATGGGCGAACTCATCAGCTCCATGGGCGAAATTTCCCAGGCCAGCGAGGACACCTCCAAGATCATCAAGACCATCGATGAAATCGCCTTCCAGACCAACCTGCTGGCCTTGAACGCCGCCGTGGAAGCGGCCCGGGCCGGCGAGGCGGGCGCGGGCTTTGCCGTGGTGGCCGACGAGGTGCGCAACCTGGCCATGCGGGCCGCCGAGGCGGCCAAGAACACCTCGGTGCTGATCGAACAGACCAAGACCAAGGTGCAGAACGGCTCCAACATCGTCGAGCGCACCAACGAGGCCTTCCAACAGGTGGCGGAGGGCTCGGCCAAGGTCATGAGCCTGATCGGCGAAATCGCCAGCTCCACGGCGGAACAGGCCAGCACCGTTGACCAGGTCAACAAGGCGATGAGCGAGATCGACTCCGTCACCCAGCAGAACGCCGCATCCTCGGAGCAGACCGCTTCGGCCTCCGAGGAACTTTCGGCCCAGGCGGGCGCGCTGAAAGAGATCGCCATGGAATTGCAGGAAATCGTGACCGGTGATCGTGAGGAAGACCGGGAGAATTTTTCGTCCAGCAACATGGGGGAACTTAAGCGCCCCCCCATGCCTGCCAGGGCCGCGGGGCAGAAACCAGCCAGGCCCAAGGTATTGCCGCCGCCCAGGCCGTCCAGGCCAACGGCCGGCAGTGCCGCTTCCCGGCAACCGACCGCCCCCGCCAAGGCCGAGCAGACAAAGGCAGCGGCGCCCAATGATATCATCCCCATGGGCGATGAGGATTTCGAGAATTTCTGATGGGGGGCAAGGTGGCAGAGTAAAAAGTCGGCGGATAATACCGTCATGCCCGCGCCGGCGGGCATCCAGGTTGCGCGCCACAGCTTGACAAGACTGGATTCCCCTGTGCACGGCAATTTGGTATTTTCCGAGTCCCTAAATACGCTACAGACTATTCAACTCGTTTGCCAGAGTGCGGATCTCATGCTCCCGCGCCTCGATGCTCGCCGTGAGTTGAAACTGGACCATGGCTCGTTGCAGGTTCTGCCCAGGATAACGAACGGTGAAGTAACGATCGCCCTCCAGATAATCGGTGAAAAAGCGCAGACCCAGCTCAAAGGCGATGAGCCGCACCGCCGCATGGAGAAAATCCCGGTCATTGACGGTGAGGGCGCGGCCGGCCTCCACCGCATATCCGGCCAGGATGGCGCGACAGAGGTCGGTGTCGAAGCGGACCTCCGCAAGCGGGCTCGCCTCCTCCCCGGCCGGATTGCAGCATGATCTTAGGCAATCTCCCAGGTCATAGTGGATAAGCCCCGGGCCCACCGTGTCCAGGTCCACCATGGCCATGGCCCGGCCAGTGGCCTGGTCCAGCAGGATATTGGCGATTTTTGGATCGCCGTGGATGGGCCGCGTCACCAGTTTCCCTTGGCGCCGGGCCGCCTCCAGCACCCCGACCATATCCTGGCGCGCGGCGATGAAGCGGCGGCAGTGCCGCACCTCGGCCACGTTTTCCTGCCCCCCCGCGCTGGCGGCGATTTTCCGGTAGCGCTCCAGATACCGCGGGGTTTGATGAAACCCCGGCAGGGTCACCAGCAGTCGGGCCGGATCCAGGTCGGCAAGCAGGGCATGCATCCGCCCCAGGCCGTAACCGGCCTCCATGGCATGGTGCTCGTCACGGACCGTCTCCAGGGCCTCCCCGCCGGCCAGAAAGGTCATGGCCCGCCAATACGCACCCGCTTGATCGACAAAAAAATCCAGACCATCGTGAGCCGCAATGGGCACTGGCACCTCCCAGCGCCGACCGGCCGTGGGGCTCGCCTGTCGCAGGCGGTGCTGGATATGATCGGCAACAACCCGCAGATTGGCAATCACCGCAACCGGATTCTGGAAGACCCGACCGTTGAGCCGTTGCAGGATAAAACGGCCGCCCTCCCCCGATGCGCCGAGCGTGACCAGGAAGGTGGCGTTAACATTGCCACGGCCGTATGCCCGCACGTTATGGACCGGCAGATTGGAGGCAAAGCACGGGGCGATATCAACGGCCATGTGCCATATCTTTTGACTGACAATTTCTTCCATCAACTGTTAACTACCAAGGGTGTTTGGAGTGTAGTCGTAGGGTGCGCCGTGCGCACCATCAGCACAATTGGTGCGCACGGCGCACCCTGCAATATCACGTCGAGCTACGGCACAAGACCACCTGACTCGACCATCTAAATGCGCTGGAAATAATGCTCTGTGGTAATAGTCTGTTAGTACTGCGACAAAGAACGGGGGGGCAGTTTCCGCCGTTCTTTGCCGCATCAATGCAAGCAGCGCTTAGAGCTTGAACAACAGATCGCTGTAACAGGGCACCGGCCAGAGATCACTCGGCATGATGGCCTCGAGGCTATCGACGTCCTGACGCAGGGCGGTCAAGGCGGGCAGGACAAGGTCGCGAAAGGCCATCGCCTGTTTTTCCACCTTGGCAATCCCCTGGGCCTTGATGGTCTCCGCCTCGAGCTTCGCCAGTTTCTTGCCCACCCCGGCCAGCAGCGTGCCGACCTGGGCCAGCAGCCCCTTCTGCACGGTAGCGTGCTTGCCGGCCGCGTTTATGGAGCTGCCCAGTTCGGTCATGAAGCGCATGACCGCCGGGATATACCGCCGGTTGACCATCTGCATGGCGACCTGGGCCTCGATGTTGATATGCTTGGCATACTGCTCCACGTAGATGTCATAGCGGGAGTGCAGTTCATCCTTGCTCAGCACCTTGTACTTCCCGAAGAGCTTGATCGCCTTGGGGGTCACAAAGGACTTCAGGGCGTCAATGGTGGTGCGGGTGTTGGCCAGGCCGCGCTTCTTCGCCTCCGTGACCCATTCCGCCGCATAGTTGTTGCCGTTGAAGATGATCCGGCTATGGTTCTTCATGGTGTCCTGCAGGATGGCGAGGATCTCCCGGTGCACGTCCTTGGCCTTCTCCAGCCGGGTGGCGACCTCGTCCAGGGCCTCGGCGGCGATGGTATTCAAGGCCACGTTGGGGCCGGAGATGGACTGCGAGGAGCCGCACATGCGGAACTCGAACTTGTTGCCGGTAAAGGCAAAGGGCGAGGTCCGGTTGCGGTCGGTGTTGTCCTTGGGCAGCTCGGGCAGGGAATCCACGCCGATCTTGAGGAACTGGCAGGCGCCTTGGGCGCATATCTTTTTGCCGCCGGCCACATTAGTGAGCAGGTCGGTCAATTCATGACCCAGGAAAACCGAGATGATGGCCGGCGGCGCCTCGTTGGCGCCCAACCGGTGGTCGTTACCGGAACTGCCGCAGGTGCCGCGCATGATGTCGGCATGGGTGTCCACCGCCTTCAGGAGGGCGGCGATAAAGACCAGGAACTGGGCGTTGTCCTCCGGGGTATTGCCGGGATCCAGCAGGTTGATGCCGTCATCGGTGGAGAGCGACCAGTTGTTGTGCTTGCCGGAACCGTTTATCCCGGCATAGGGCTTCTCGTGCAACAGGCAGACCATGCCGTGGCGCAGGGCGACCTTCTGCATGCTCTCCATGACCAATTGGTTATGGTCGGCGGCGATATTGGTGGTGGTGAACACCGGGACCATCTCAAACTGGGCCGGGGCCACCTCGTTGTGCTTGGTCTTGGAGGCGATCCCCATCTTCCAGAGATCCACGTCGAGATCCTTCATGAAGGCGGAGACCCGGTCCTTGATGGCGCCGAAATACTGGTCTTCCAGCTCCTGGCCCTTGGGAGACGGGGCCCCGAACAGGGTACGGCCGCAGGTGATCAGGTCAAGCCGCCGCAGATAGTACTCCTTCTCCACCAGGAAGTATTCCTGTTCGGCCCCGACCGTGGAGGTAACCCGGGTCGAGGTAGTATTGCCCATGGCCTTCAGAACCCGCAGGGCCTGGGCGGAAACGGCGCTCATCGACCGCAACAGCGGGGTCTTCTTGTCCAAGGCCTCGCCTTTATAGGAACAGAAGGCGGTGGGAATGCAGAGGGTGACGTTGCCGACCGCGTCCTCCTTCAGAAAGGCCGGCGAGGTGCAGTCCCAGGCGGTGTAGCCGCGGGCCTCGAAGGTCACCCGCAGGCCGCCGCTCGGAAAGGATGAGGCATCCGGCTCGCCCTGGATGAGCTGCTTGCCGGAGAACTCCATGATCACCGAGCCATCATCGGTCGGCGAGATAAAGGAGTCATGCTTTTCAGCGGTAAAGCCGGTGAGCGGATGGAACCAGTGGGTGTAGTGGGTGGCGCCCCGCTCCACGGCCCAGTCCTTCATGGCGTTGGCCACCACCGCCGCCACATCCGGCTTCAGGGCCGTGCCCTGGTCGATGGTTTGCCGCAAGGCCCTGTAGGTCTCCTTGGGCAGCCGCTCCTTCATGAGCCGGTCATTAAAGACGTTGGAGCCGAACAACTCCGGCAACGCCAGCTTGGTCTGGTCGCTGCCCTTGCCGCAACCACAGGTACATTTCTTAGCCATTCTGTTTTCCTCCGATGTCATGCAAAAGGTAAATGTAACTACTACTCACTAGGTTGCCTGGACTGTAGTCTGTTAGGACTACGCAAAAACTAATGTAACTATCCAGCTTGTGTCGGCATTTAAGCGTTCCTGGACTGCTAATGCCTTTCGCTCATTCTCGGCGGGCGTCCTGCCCGCCTCCGAGGCGTCCGCGACCTCCTGCGCATCCTGCGCCCGGTCGCGGACGAACCCGAGGCGGGCAGGACGCCCGCCGAGAATGAGCGAAAGGCATTAGCAGTCCAGGAACGCTTAAATGCCGACACAAGCTGGATAGTTACATTAGTTTTTGCGTAGTCCTAACAGACTACAGTCCAGGCAACCTAGTGAGTAGTAGTTACATTTACCTTTTGCATGACATCGGAGGAAAACAGAATGGCTAAGAAATGTACCTGTGGTTGCGGCAAGGGCAGCGACCAGACCAAGCTGGCGTTGCCGGAGTTGTTCGGCTCCAACGTCTTTAATGACCGGCTCATGAAGGAGCGGCTGCCCAAGGAGACCTACAGGGCCTTGCGGCAAACCATCGACCAGGGCACGGCCCTGAAGCCGGATGTGGCGGCGGTGGTGGCCAACGCCATGAAGGACTGGGCCGTGGAGCGGGGCGCCACCCACTACACCCACTGGTTCCATCCGCTCACCGGCTTTACCGCTGAAAAGCATGACTCCTTTATCTCGCCGACCGATGATGGCTCGGTGATCATGGAGTTCTCCGGCAAGCAGCTCATCCAGGGCGAGCCGGAT
>MNYK01000121.1 GCA_001873115.1 Desulfobacterales bacterium CG2_30_60_27
CCAAGAGTATTTGCTGCGCTGCACAAAACCGCAGGCGTAGCAGGGCTACGTCGAGGATTTCGGAGTCTCGGTTTCACCTCGCTTACCTGCGATTGAGGCGCGGTCAAAGATGGCCCTAAGCCGGGATGCGTGATGGTAGAGTGGTATTTTCCGCGTCCCTAAAATAGTTACGTGTATCATTTCGCCAGGCAGGCGGGCGGACAGCCGCTAAAGGAAAAACGCAAATTCAGTTAACGTGCCATCCCAATATGTCTTTGCTGAAATTTACAGAGTCACCCCCGGCCGATCGCCTTCCCTTATGGCTCTCCCAGTGCATCTTCACTGGTCACCGACACCACGTTGTGCATATTTCTGCTTGCGTCATCCGAGGAAGCAAGCTGCCAGAATGCGATTGTTTGGTTCAACCTCGCCCCTGCCGGCGATTGTGGCATGTCAGCACTCGACCTTCCGTGCTATTGGTTGGGTTCTGAATTACTGGAAGAATAGCACGGAGAAAACGGGGTATTGACATGAACATCTACGTTGGGAACCTGTCCTACAAACTGACCGAATCTGAACTGCGCAGCGCCTTCGAGGCGTATGGAGAGGTCGCCTCCGCCAAGATTATCACCGACAAGTTCAGTGGCGACTCCAAAGGCTTCGGCTTCGTCGAGATGCCTGACCAGGCACAGGCCGAGGAGGCCCTCAAACAGATGGACGGCGCCGATCTCGCCGGCCGGAACATCCGGGTGAACGAGGCCAGGCCGCGCACCGATGACCGACCGAAAAAATTCGACCGCCACTGAACAGTTCGCGTAACCGTTCAGCAGCCCCACATCTGCTTCACAGTCTCGCTTTGCTCGCTTAGCTGTCATCGGCCTGCTCATGTGCAATCAGCACACTTCGCAGACCTCTGAAATTTATACCCCCTGGTGGGGTGCGCATCCGCGGCACTGCTGAACGGTTACAGTTCTCAGGTTTAGCCACGTTTTTCCATTCCTGGTGAACGGTTACCATTTCGCAACCATTCCCGCGGAAACTGGGCGGGCCCGCCACCGGGCCGGCCCTTTTTCGAGCGCTGCCGGGGGAGTGGTGCTTACCGGTCTGCTCCCACCGCCTTGGACGTATGTTTCGCGAAAAATCCCTCGGCCCGCTCCCGGGCCTCATGCCACGAGGAACTGGACTGCACCGTCATGGCCAAATGGTGCCCGAAGGCGTAATTCTTCTGGAAATAATGGGTAAACTCCTTCAGGCGGCCCAGCCGCCGCTCCGGCTGGAAATGGGCCTCCAGGAGATCGGCGAAACGCCGGTACACAGCCGGCAGGTCAGGCTCGGCGACCGGCGGGGCCCCGTAGAGGGCGGTGGCGAGGGTGGCGAACACCCAGGGCATTTCCGCGGCAGCGCGGCCGATCATGAGGCCGTCGGCCCCGGATATCGCCAGGCAGCGGGCGGCATCAGCCGCAGTCTGGATGCCGCCGTTGGCTACCACCGGAATGGAAAGCCAACTTTTCACGCGACCCACCCAATCCCAGCGGGGCGGGCGGCTAAACGATTCACCGCGCAACCGGGCATGCACGGTGAGCAGATCAATGCCCTCCCCTTCCAGCAGCAAGCAGAAATCCCGCAGCTTTACCTCGTCCAGGGTAGCGCCAAGCCGGATCTTGGCCGTGAGGGGCAGGTCAGTGCTTTTCCTGGCCCGGGCCACAATGGCGCGCACCGTGGCCGGCGTCTCCATGAGGGCCGCCCCGGCCCCCTGTTGGCGCAGCGCCGGGGCCGGACAGCCCAGGTTCAGATCCACCACGTCGGCGCCTAACCGCTGCAAGGCCGCCATGGCTGGATCCACATCGTCCGGTTGGGCGACCGCCATCTGATAGGAAAGCGGCTTCTCCAACTCGGTCCGCACCAGAAAGGACGAAATGGCGGGGTTCTCCCCCGGCAGCCGACGGGACGCAAGCATCTCGGTAGACAGCAGGCCGACGCCACCTGTCTCCTTGATTACTCGACGCAGGGCGAGATGGGTGAGCCCGGCCATGGGCGCCAGAAACAAAGGCGGGCTGATGACCAGATCACGGATAACGATATGCGGGCAGGGATTCTTCATGGCGATTAAGGAGGCGGGCGAAAATACCGCCCCGGATGGATACAACCTTTTGCTTTTCCGGGCAAGCGCTTTCCATTTTTTGCGGAAATCCGCCAAGCGAAGTATGATTAAAAAAATAGGTTCAGGACACGCTTGAAACGGGTAACCACTCAGGTTGTTTAGACCGTAGTGGCTCACGCCGTAGCAGGCGGCATGCGGCGCTACAGACTATTTACCTGTATAGTCACCAAGGAGGAATGAAATGCCGATTGCCCAGTTCTTAAAGGATGCCAGAGAATTTAACTTGCAGGTATACAAAAAACCCGCCGACTCCCAGGAACTGCCCAGCACCCACCTGCCGTTCACCGGTTCTCCGCTGAGGCATCCCTTTGACAAGAAAAAACTGATCCTGGTTGCCGACCCTTACAGCAACAACACCTTCTACTACGAATTCCGCACCGTCGACGTCAGCTATGTCGAGGAACTGCCCAGCATCGTCAACATGGAGGGCGTCGTCATGGTCATGGCCAGGCTCTGGGTGAAGAAGCGGAGCATCGGCATGCGCTGCACCCCCTTTGTGGTGGAGGATCTCCGCTTCAGCAGGCATGGCCTGTGATTTAAACTGGCTTAACTCTCTCCATCCGGGTAACTACTCATAAGGTTCAAGGTTGGAGAGCGATGCAGATTGAACGGTTTGAAGATATTGAGGCTTGGCAACAGGCACGTAACCGTGCACCTGACAACCCTGATAGTTACGTTTCCGGACGGACACTATTTACAAAAAAAATTCGTAACTATCCAGCGGAACCGCAACCCGGCAACGATTAAATGCCGACACAAGCTGGATAGTTACAAAAATTCTAGTGGCGATGAGGCCCGATGAAAAAGTCTATTTCCATACCTGCATCCGCCAACAAACTGCCGCACCAGCCGGCACCGCGCCGCTGGCCCCGTCTGCTCCTGTTCCTTGGGACCGCTCTCATCCTGTTGCTGGCAGCCTACCTGTTCATTCTCGACCATACCATCCGGGCCCGATTCGAAGGCCTGCGCTGGGACGTGCCGGCCCGGGTTTATGCCCGGCCTCTGGAACTTTACGCCGGCCTGGCACTTACTCCTGAACAGCTTGAGGAAGAGCTGGTCCTGGCCGGCTACCACCGGGAGCGACCGGCAACGCTGCCGGGCAGCTATGAACTGAACAACGCCGTGGTCCACCTGCGCAGCCGCCCCTTTGACTTTGGCGAAGGACTGGAACCGTCCCACGACCTGCGCCTGACCTTCGGCCAGGGCCTGGTAGAGCGGGTCGAGGAGGTCGGCGGCAGAGATGAGGCGCCGGTGGTGCGGCTCGACCCGGTCCAGATCGGCAGCTTCCACCCGCGCCGCTTCGAGGATCGCATCGTGGTGAGCCGCGACGCCGTTCCCAAGCTCCTGGTCGATACCCTGCTGGCCGTGGAGGACCGTAACTTCTACCGTCACCCGGGTATCGACCCGCTGGCCGTGCTCCGTGCCCTGTGGGTCAACCTGCGGGCCAACGATACCGTGCAGGGCGGCAGCACCATCACCCAGCAGTTGGTGAAGAACCTCTTCCTGGACAGCCGGCGCACCTTGATCCGCAAGCTGAACGAAGCGGCCATGGCCATGCTGCTCGAACGCCACTACGGCAAGGAGGAAATTCTTACCGCCTATATCAACGAGGTCTTTCTGGGCCAGGACGGCGACCGCGCCGTGCACGGCTTCGCCCTGGCCAGCCATTTTTATTTCCGCCGTGATCTGGCTGAGCTGTCGCCTGGCCAGACCGCCATGCTGGTCGGCCTGGTGAAGGGTCCTTCCTATTACGATCCCAGGCAGCATGCCGAGCGGTGCCGGGAACGACGCGCCTTGGTGCTGGCCACCCTGGCCGCGGACGAGCTGATCACCCCGGCCCAGCGACAAACCGCCGTCAAGGAGCCGATCCTGGACGCGGCCGCCCTGACCTCGGGCATCAACCGTTTTCCCGCCTTCCTGAACCTGGTCAAACGGGAGCTGCTCAAGGAGTATCAGGAAAAGGACCTCACCGATGACGGCATCCGCATCCTCACCACCTTTGATACCCGCGTACAACTGCGGGTCGAGAAGGCGGTTAAGCAGGGGACCACGGGCCGCAAGGGGCTACAGGCCGCAGCGGTGGTGACCAGCCGCGACAGCGGCGAAATTCAGGCCCTGGCCGGCGACCGCCAGGCCGGTTTCGCCGGTTTCAACCGGGCTCTGGACGCGGCGCGGCCCATCGGCTCGCTGGTCAAACCCGCTGTCTATCTTACCGCCCTGGGAAACGGCTATACCCTGGCCAGCCCCTTGGAGGACCGCGCGCTGAGCCTTCCCGCCGAGGCAGGTAAGGTCTGGCGGCCCGAGAACTATGACCACCAAGAGCACGGCACCATCCCCCTGTTCCAGGCCCTGGCGCACTCCTACAATCTGGCCACGGTGCGCCTGGGCATGACCCTGGGCGTTGACAAAGTAGCGGATACCTTGGGCCGGCTTGGCGTGACCCGTGCCATTCCGCATTTTCCGTCCCTGCTGCTGGGCGCCATCGACCTGACGCCGCTGGAGGTGACGCAGATCTACCAGACCATGGCGGATGGCGGCTTCCTTACGCCGCTCCGGGCCATCCGCACGGTACTGGCCGCGGACGGCCAACCGCTGAAGCGCTATGGCCTGGCAGTGGAGCAGCGCTGCGCGCCGACCACCGTCTTTCTCTTGGACAGCGCCCTGGTTCAGGTGGTGGCCAGCGGCACCGGCCAGTCCCTGGCCGCCTACCTGCCGCCGGGAACAGCAGCCGGCAAGACCGGCACATCCAACGACCTGCGCGACAGTTGGTTCGCCGGCTTTACCGGCGACCGAGTGGCCGTGGTCTGGGTCGGCCGGGACGACAACACCCCGATGGGACTTACCGGCGCCACCGGCGCACTGCCCATCTGGGGCCGCTTCATGCAGGAAATTGGCACACAAACGCTCGAACTGGTGCCGCCCCCCGGCATCGTCTGGGCCAGGGTGGAACCCGAGCAATTTGCAAACAACGAGGCGGAGCAATGGTCGGCCGTTACCCTGCCCTTCCTGGAAGGCAGCGCCCCGACCAACGCGGCAACCACGCAGGAGCGGCACAAGGGCGGGCTGCTCCCGAAGATCAGGAGTCTCTTTGGATGGTGAGCAATAACGAAAAAAGAACTATACGGCGTAACCTCGTCATTGCCCTGGCCGCCATGATGCTGGCCAGTGGCTGTGTTCCCCTGAAGATTATCGCACCACCCCCGGCTCCACCGGCACGACGGCCCGCCCCAGCGCCGGCGCCCGCTCCCATACCCAAACCTGCGCCTGCCCCTGCACCCGCACCTGCTCCTGCACCCGTACCAGCGCCAACCCCGCCGCCCATCCCAGCACCGGCGCCGACGCTCCCACCCGCCAAGGCCACCGGCCCGGCGGCCAGCCTCATCGAGTCCGGCCGCCGGCAACTGGCCGCCGGCCATCCAGACCAGGCCGGAACCACCCTGGAACGCGCCATGCGTATTGACCCACGCAATCCCGTGGTCTGGTACACCATGGCGAGGGTCCAATACGACCAGGGTAACTTTGCCAAGGCGGTCCAGTTCTGCCTGAAAACCAACACCCTGCTGCCGCCCGCCTCCCCTCTCCACCGCGCCAACTGGGAGCTCCTGGCCGATGCTTACCAAAATCTCGGGCAAACTGACAAAGCGCGGGAGGCCAGGGACCAGGCCGCCCGTGACAACAATTCAGTGGTGAGGAAAGCACGGCAGCCATCGGCGTCATGCCGTCGACTATGACGGGGCCGAGCGGGGAAAAAGGGCCATTCTGATTTAGATGCCAACTATGGGGATAAAGTCAGCCATGCGAGTCTGCACGACAAAACACAATCGGTTTGTATAAAGGGGGGTAATTTTTATGCCGACAAAATCATCCAAGGCTTCAAGTTCCATTTACCAATTGAAAATCACGCTTCGCGATTCTCATCCGCCTATTTGGCGGCGCGTGCTGGTACCCGGCAACTTTAGCTTGGACAAATTGCATCAGGTCATTCAGCTAGCAATGGGTTGGACTGACAGTCATCTGCATCAGTTCATCGTGGATGGTGAGTTTTACAGCATTCCCAGTTCTGAAGATTGGGAGCCGGTGTTAGATGAACGCCGGTTTAAGCTAAAACAAATCGCGCCATCCTTGAAGCGTAAGTTTACCTACGAATACGATTTTGGTGATAGCTGGACGCACGAAGTAGTAGTGGAAAAAATCATCACGGCCGGGCCGGGCGAAAAGTACCCGCAATGTATCAAGGGTAAGCGGGCTTGTCCGCCCGAAGATGTGGGGGGTATATGGGGGTACGAGACCTTTCAGGAAGCAATGCAAGATGCCAGGCACGAAGAGCATGATTCGTATTTGGAATGGATTGGGGGAGAATTTGATCCAGAAGCATTTGATCTGGCCGCGACCAATCAGGCCTTATGGCGGGTTAAGGGACCCGGAAAAAATTAATATACCTGGATCGCGCCCGAATTTGGGTCGGATTTGGTTGCGCCGATTGAGCACCCCAAGAGTATTTGCTGCGCTGCACAAAACCGCAGGCGTAGCAGGGCTACGGTGAGGATTTCGGAGTCT
>MNYK01000044.1 GCA_001873115.1 Desulfobacterales bacterium CG2_30_60_27
CGCCTTACGACTGGATTCCCGGACCAGCCGCCTGTCAAGCAAGCCCTCCAGTCCGTCCTCCTCGTAGCGCGTCACATAACGACGAAACGTCCGATCACACATGCCAAGCAGTCTCGCCGCCTCCGCCTGCGTCAATTTTTTCTCCTGACATCCTTCGTATGCTTCCATGAATCGCATTATCCGGGTCTCCTGTAGCCATTCCGTCCGTCTCATTCCGCACCTCCTTGGTACGGAATAATACCGGACAGATCATGTGCTACAAACCCGGACAGTTTACTTGCTCCCGACACGAGGAAGACCGCCGGTCCGCTGCCGATCCCCCACGCAGGGGCGACCGGCCGGTCGCCCCTGCTAGTAGCGGATGTTGAAGGGAGTTGTTTCGTTCAGGGGTTTTTCCTCGACAACCTCCACCCCGGTCACCTCTGACATGGGCGAGCCGGTATGCAGCCACTTCACCATGGCGTCCACCTTGTCGGCCTCGCCTTCGATGGCGGCCTGCACGCCGCTGCCCGGCAAATTGCGCACCCAGCCGTGCAGCCCGAGTTTACTGGCCTCGTCCTGGGCATAGGTGCGGTAGTAGACGCCTTGGACCTTGCCCGTGACCGTGGCCAGTACACGTTTTGTCGCCATCTCTTGCTCCTGCGGTTGATTAACTGTGGAGGCACAGAGGCACAAAGGCAGAAGGCACAAAGTTTAAATGAAGTTTCTGCTCGATATGCGTTTGTTACTCTGTGCCTTTATGCCTCTGTGCCTGATGTTTCTTGCACCAGCTCTTGAAACTCCGCCTCGCCTAAAATCCTGATCCCCATTTCCCGGGCCTGCTTGAGTTTGCCGCCGGCCTTGGCGCCGCACACCAGGTCGGTCACCTTTTTGTTCATGGCGCTGGCCACCTGGCCGCCAAGCGTCTTGACCAGAGCCTTGGCCTCACTCCTGGAGCAGGCGGCCAGGCCGCCGGTGAACAGGAAGACGCGGTCGGCCAGGGGCAGGGCGGATGCCACCTGCCGGGGTGGGGTCAATGCCAGGCCCAGGTCCGCAAGCCTGGCCAGCATGGTCCGGGCTGTGTCGTCGGCAAAGAAACGAACCAGGCTGGCGGCCACCTGCTCGCCGATGCCCTCGATTTCCAGAAAGTCGGCCTCCGAGGCGGCCAGCAGGGCGGTAAGCGTGCCGAAGCGTTGCTCCAGCAGGCCGGCGGTCACCTCGCCCACATGCCGGATGCCGATGGCGGCGAGGAATCTGGCCAGGGTGGTCTGTTTGCTCCTGTTGATGGCGGCTATGGCGTTTGCCGCCGACTTTTCGCCCCAGCCATCCAGGGGTTGGAGTTGCTCGGCGGTCAAAGTATAGAGGTCCGGGAGGTCATTCACCAGGCCGGCGGCGGCGAGCTGTTCCAGGCTGGCCTTACCCAGGCCGTCAATATCCATGCCTGCCTTACCAGTGAAGTGGATGAGTCCTTGCAAGCGCTGGGCCGGGCAGTGCTGGTTGACGCAGCGGGTCACCGCCTCGCCGGCCGGGCGTACGAGCGGGCCGCCGCATTCCGGGCAGGCGACGGGCATGCTCACCGGCCGGGCGCCGGCCGGGCGGTACTCGGTTACCGCCTTGACCACCTCGGGGATGACGTCGCCGGCCCGCTGCACCAGCACCGTGTCACCGATGTGCAAGTCCTTGCGGCGCACCTCGTCCTCGTTGTGCAGGGTGGCGCGGCTTACCGTCACCCCGCCCACGGTCACTGGTTCCAGAATGGCCACCGGCGTCACCGCGCCGGTGCGGCCCACCCCGAACTCCACGTCGCGCAGGACGGTGGTCGCCTGGGAGGCCGCGAACTTGGCGGCGATGGCCCAGCGCGGGCTCCTGGCCTTGTTGCCCAGCCGGCGCTGCAAGCCGAGGTCGTCCACCTTGACCACCATGCCGTCGATGTCGTAGGGCAGCGTGTCGCGCAGGCGGCTAAGTTCGCGAAAGTGCGTCGCCACTTCAACCATGGAGGCGCAATGGCGAATGTGCGGGTTGATCTTGAAGCCCAGCTCTTGCAGTTTTTGCAGGACCTCGTGGTGGCTGGCCGCCGCCAGTTGGGCCGGGTTGGCCACGGCGTATACGAAAAAATCCAGGGGCCGCTGGGCGGTGATACGGGAGTCAAGCTGCCGCAAGGCGCCGGCCGCCGCGTTTCTGGGGTTGGCGAACAGGGGCTCGCCGTCCAGGGCGCGTTGTTCGTTCAAGGCGGCAAAACCGCGCATGGAGAGAAAGGCCTCTCCCCGCACCTCCAGAAGGGCAGGCAGGGGCTGGCCCGTGGTGGCCGTAAGCCGCAGGGGAATGGTGTGGATGGTCTTCAGGTTGGCGGTGATCTCCTCGCCCAGGCGGCCGTTGCCGCGGGTGGAACCGACCGTGAGCAGCCCCTCGCAATAGACGAGTTCCACGGCCAGGCCGTCGAGCTTGGGCTCGGCCATGTAAACGATGGGGTCGTTCAGGTTCAAGAAGCGCCGCAATCTTTCCTCGAATTCGAACAGTTCCTGCTCGGTGAAGGCGTTTTCGAGGCTGAGCATGGGCAATCGGTGTTCCACGGTCGCAAAGGTGTCCAGCGGCGCGGCGCCCACTCGCTGGCTGATGGAATCCGGGGTCCGCAGGTCGGGATAACGCTCCTCCAGGTCGAGCAGCTCCCGGAAGAGCCGGTCGTACTCGCCGTCGGCGATCAGCGGGTCGTCCAGCACATGGTAGCGGTAGGCGTGCAAATCGAGCTGTTCCCGCAGGGTGGCGAGGCGCTGGCGTATAACCTCGGTGTTGTCTGATGTCGGCATGGAAGTCACCGGGTCGGCGGGCCTAAGCGCGGCGTGCTCACTTTGGTTGGCCGAGCAGGGCGCCGCCCTTGCTGATGTTCTCGTGGGGCAACTCGTCGATGAAGATGAGAATGGAGTCCGCGGGCTTGTTGGCCACCCGGGCGATGACCTCGGTGACCCCGGCGCAGATCTCTTCCTTTTGTCGCCGGTTCAGGGCGCCGGCCACCCGAATGTTGACGTAGGGCATGATGTTTCTCCAAGGCGCTGTAGGCAGGGCAAGCCTTTGCCAAGACTTGCACGAATGTGAGGGAGTATAGCGTATTTCGTGCCAAAGTTGAAGGCGGAAAAAATTGGCTACTCGGGGCGCGTGAGAAAAGCGGTGCAAAGGCGGCCACCCCTGTTTATCATGCGGCCTGGCGGCAAGGAGGTGGCGGGTGGGTCTAATACTGGTGACCAATGACGACGGTGTCGATGCCCCTGGCGTGCAGGCGTTGTTCGAGGCCATGGCCGGGCTCGGTCGGCCGGTGCTGGTGGCCCCGGACCGCGACAACTCCGCCGCTTCCCATTCCCTCACCATGACCAGGCCGCTCCGGGTGCGCCAGTTGGGCCCGGACCGCTACGCGGTGGACGGCACCCCGACCGACTGTGTCACCATCGGCCTTGAAAAGGTGCTGGCCTCTCGGCCGGTGCTGGTGGTGTCTGGCATTAACCCGGGCGGCAACATGGGCGATGACGTCTCTTACTCCGGCACCGTGTCCGCCGCCCTGGAGGGCACCATGCTCGGCGTACCCTCCCTGGCCGTCTCCATCCCCGGCGAGGCGCCCTTCCATTTCGAGACCGCGGCGGCCTTCGCCCGGCAGTTGGCCGGCGAGATCCTGGCCCGGGGCCTGCCCCGCGATACCTTGCTGAACGTCAACGTGCCCAACTGTGTAGCGGCCGAGGTCAGCGGCGTCGAGTTCACCCGCCAGGGCCGGCGGGTGTATTCGGACGCCATCAAGGATACCTTTGACCCGTGGGGCCGCAAGCATTACTGGATCGGCGGCGGCACCGCGGCCTGGGACCAGGGCGAGGACACCGACGCCATGGCCCTGGCGCGGCGGGCCGTGTCCATTACCCCGCTGCATTTTGATATGACCAACCACGACGCCCTGGCCGGCCTGCGGCGTGATTGGCGGCTAGCTACTGGCCGCTAGCCGCTAGCGACAGCCGCAGCCGCCTTTCTTCTCTGCGTCGCCGGAGCCGCAGCCGCAACCGTCCGCCTCGTCGCCGCCGCAACCGCAACCGCAACCGGCGTCGGCCGCGGCGGACAGGTCGTCGGCCGCCGGTTCCCGCACCTCCTGCACGGTCACGTCAAAATGCAGGCGCTTGCCGGCCATGGGGTGGTTGAGGTCCACGGTGACGGTCTGGTCGGTCACGGTCTGCACCACGATCATGAAGGGGCCTTGGGGGCCCTCGGCCTGAAAGGCCATGCCGGGCTGGATATCGGCGTCGGCCGGGAAGTGGGTTTTGGGCACCTCGTGCACGAGATCCTCACGGATCGGGCCGTAAGCGTCGGCCGCCTCCACGGTGACCTTGGCGGTGTCGCCGGTCCGCATGCCGGTGAGCGCCTTTTCCAGGCCAGGGATGATCTGGCCCGTGCCGGTTATGAAGGTCAAGGGCTGCCCAGCTTGAGAGCGGTCTATCTCTTCGCCCGAGTCCAGGGTCAGGCAGTAGTCAATGGCCACAAAGGTGTTTGCCGCGATCTTCATGAAGTTCTCCTGAAAAAATATGGGCCGGAGCCCTGGGTGCGGGCCGTAACCCGGGTTTATGCCTGGGCCATATAGTAAGGCATCTCGCCGGAAAGTCAACTGGTGTGCACCATTTCCTTGACACCTGCCCTGCTGGCCGGGTATTTAAAATGGTAAGGGCCGTGGCCGTCGGCTTTCGTCCTGGTCACGCCTATCCCTCTTCCCCGGGAGGTGACATGCTTTTCAAAGTCTTTGCAAAGGATGAATTGCCGAAGCTCTTCGACCTGCTCGCGGCCAACCCGGTCATCGCCCCGGTCCAGAAGGGGGTGGACCAGCATGGCGTTCCCCTCTTCGATTTCGACGTGGTCCACGATTTCGCCGACCTGCGGCTCGACTACACCAGCACCATCCACTCGGCCAAACGCTATTTCCTGCCCTATGCCGAAACCCTGGCCACCTTTACGGTGGACAAGGGCGGCTGGGAGAAGCAGGTGGATCTGAACATCGACCGGCGCCAGGTTCTTTTCGGCCTGCACGCCTGCGACATCAATGCCTTGAACAAGCTGGACAAGGTGCTGGTACAGAGCGCCTATCCCAACCCCTTTTACGCGGCCAAACGCCGTAACATGTTCATCATCGGTCTGCAATGCACCCCGCGGCCCCAGTGTTTCTGCCGGTCCATGGGCACGGACTTCGCCTTGCACGGCTTTGATATGTTTTTGACCGACCTGGGCGACAGCTATTTCGCCGAAATCCTCTCGGCCGCCGCCTTTCAGTTCATGGCCCGGATCGTCACCCGGGAGCCTGGTCACGACGATCATGAGCGCTACAAGGCAGTGGTGGCCGAGAAAAACGGGCGCTTTCAGGCCAAGGTGGACAGCAGCGACCTGACCAAGATCCTCGACATGGAATTTGAGTCCCCTGCCTGGAAGGCCTGGGGCGACAAATGCCTTTCCTGTGGAACCTGCGCCAATGTCTGCCCGACCTGCTACTGCTACGGGGTAGAGGAGAACGTGGACCTCGACCTTACGGGCGCGGTGAAGACCAGGCGCCTGCATTCCTGCAACCTCATTGATTTCGCGGTGGTGGCGGGCGGCCACAACTTTCGGCCGCACAGCCACGCGCGGCTCAAATACCGTTACTATCACAAGCATCGTGGTTTTGTGGAGGCCTTTGAGGAGGCGCTCTGCGTGGGGTGCGGCCGTTGCGGCGAGGCCTGCCTGGCCGGCATCACGGTGCCCGCGGTGATCGCCAGCGTGCGCGAGGGGGGTTGAGACCATGGAAAACCGTCTGCCTTTCATCGACGTGCTGGGGGGGCCTGGCGGCCGCCGCCGGGAGGATTTCACCAGTTTCGAGTACACCCTGCCGGCCGAGATCACCAGCCTCTATGCCCTCACCCCCACGGAAACCCTTTACCAGATCCGGATCATCGACCCGACGGCCCGGCAGCGCTTCACCTTCCAGCCCGGCCAGTTCGTCATGCTCGAACTGCCCGGCATCGGCGAGGCGCCCTTTTCCATTTCCTCGTCGCCGGTGCGGCACGGCGACATTGAACTGTGCATCCGGCGGGTTGGCAACCTCACCAATTTTCTGGCCAGGCTTACGCGCGGCGCCAGGGTGGGGCTGTCCGGGCCGTTCGGCACCCATTTCCCGGTAGAGGAGATGGTCGGTCAGGACATCCTGCTGCTGGCCGGCGGCCTGGGCATCGTGCCGCTGCGCTCGCCGCTTTCGGCCGTGCTCGAAAATCGCAGCAACTATGGCCGGGTGGACATCATGTACGGAGCCCGCAACCCGGCCGAGCTCTTGTTCACCTATCAGTACGAGGAGTGGCGACGTTTCGACATCAACCTGGCGATCACCGTGGACCAGGCCGGCCCGGGCTGGCAGGGCCCGGTGGGGCTGATCACCGAGGTTCTGAAGGAGCGCCTCGGCCAGGCCGGTTCGCTGGCCACTGGCACCTGCGCCATTGTCTGCGGCCCGCCGGTGATGTTTCGCTTTGTCTGCGACCTGCTCACCCGCGCGGGCCTGCCCCCCCAGAAGATGTTCGTCTCCCTGGAGCGCCGCATGCATTGCGGCCGGGGCAAGTGCTGCCGGTGCAATATCGGTTCCACCTATACCTGTCTGGACGGTCCGGTGTTCGATTACTGGTCGGTGATGAATCTCAAGGAGGCGATCTGAGGTGCGCGGCCAACTTTCCTATCTCGGCGTGGAACTCGCCCGGCCCCGGGTGGCTTTTTTCGAGCTGACCTCCTGCGAGGGCTGCCAGTTGCAGATCCTCAATAACGAGGCCAGCCTGCTGGACTTCCTTTCCCTGGTGGAGGTTGTCAACTTCCGGGAGGCCATGACCGAACGGCATGACGATTACGATGTCGCCTTTGTCGAGGGTTCGGTCAGCCGGGCCGACGAGGCTGACCGGCTGCGCGCCATTCGCGCCAACGCCAAGATTCTGGTGGCCCTTGGCTCCTGTGCCTGCTTCGGTGGCGTCAACCAGCTCAAGAATCGTTTCCGCGATCTGGACTGGGTGAAGCGCGAGGTCTACGGTGACTTTCCCATCATCACCCAGGAGGTGCTGCCGCTCTCCGCCGTGGTGGACGTGGATCTGTGCATTTACGGCTGCCCGATCCGCAAGGAGGAGGTGGAGAAGATCGTCACCAACCTGGTGCTGGGCAAGGCGATCAGCCACCCCCGCTACCCGGTCTGCATGGAGTGCCAGGCCAGCCAGAACATTTGCCTTTTTGATCTGGGCGAGCCCTGTCTGGGGCCGGTGACCAGGGCCGGTTGCAATGCCTGGTGCCCGAGCAATCGGCGGGGTTGCTGGGGCTGCCGGGGGCCGGCCGATGACGCCAACCTGGCGCAACTCGAAAAGATCATGGCGGAGCGCGGTGTTTCGGCCGAGGCCATGCTCGACCGGCTGGAGTGTTTCGGCGGCTTCGCAACCCAGGCCGACTTGCTGCGCAGCGCCGCGGCCGACGGGAGGAAGCCATGAAACTTTCCTGCGACATTGCTGTCAAGCCGCTCTCCCGCGTGGAAGGGCACGGCAATATCCACATCCGCATAGAGGACGGCGTTCTTCAGGAGGCGAGCTGGGAGGTGGTGGAGACGCCCCGCTTCTTCGAGGCCATGCTGGTCGGCAAGCACTGGGAGAACGCGCCCTACATCTGCGGCCGGATCTGCGGCATCTGCTCCATCGGCCACACCCTGGCCAGCATCCGGGCGGTGGAAAACGGCTTCGCTATCGAGCCCAGTTCCCAGACCGCGGCCCTGCGGCTCCTGTTGAAGCACATGGAGACCCTGCAGAGTCATGTCCTGCATCTGGCCTTCCTGGTGGCGCCCGATTTCTTAGGCACCGGCTCGGTGTTGCCGCTTACCAAGTCGCACCCCGAGGCCGTGCAGCGCGCCCTGCGCCTCAAACTTTTGGCCAACGACGCCTGCGACCTCATCGGCGGCCGGCGGATGCACCCCACCCGCACCGTGGTGGGCGGTTTCACCATGCTGCCGGACAAGGCCCAGCTCGACCTGCTGCTCCGGCGCCTTCGGGCGGCGGCGCCCGACCTGGCCGCCACCGCCGAGTTGTTCGCCTCCTTTACCATTCCCGACTTTGTTCGGGAGACCGAGTTTGTTTCACTGAAGGGCGAGACTGACTACCCTTTCATCGGCGGCGCCCTCATGTCCAGCGACGGGGTGGAACGGCCGGAGGCCGGCTATCTGGCCATGACCAACGAGTACTGCACCCCGGCCTCCACCGCCAAGTGGGCCAAACTGTCCAGGCCGTCCTTTGCGGTGGGGGCGCTGGCCCGCTGCAATAACAACTTCCATCTCCTGCACCCCACGGCCCGGGCCGTGGCCGAGAGCTTCGGCCTCGCGCCGGTCTGCCACAACCCCTTCATGACCAATATCGCCCAACTGGTGGAATGCGTGCATGTCATGGCCGACGCGGCCCGGTTAATCGAGGAACTGCTCGACCGGTCCTTTACGGAGCCGCGCCAGCCCGTGCAATCCCGCGCCGGCCTTGGGGTCGGGGCGGTGGAGGTGCCGCGCGGTATTCTCTACCACGCCTATGAGTTCGACGATGCCGGTCGGATTCTGCACGCCGACTGCGTTATTCCCACTGGCCAGAACCACGCCAACATCCTCCACGACCTTGAGGCCCTGGCCCGTTCCTGGGCCGCGGCCGGCACCCCGGACCTCGAGATCGAGCGGCTGGCCTGCATGCTGGTGCGGGCCTACGACCCCTGCATCTCCTGCTCGGTGCATTAACCGCTGGTCCTTCTAGTACCATGGAACACATATTTTTTTGCATCTAACCCCTCCAAACCTCCCCTTATCAGGGGAGGCTTAAAGGCTTCCCCCCTGATAAGGGGGGACGGAGGGGGGTTGGTCTTAAATGTTACAGGGTACTAGCGTCGGGCCTTGCAGTCCTTGCCGACTCCTCATCCTCAAAAATATCTGACCATGGCTGGGCAGGGCGCCACCATTCTGGTATGGTGGCGCCTTGAGGCATTGGCCGCCGGGGAGAGGTGGCGGGAGGAGCATGTTTGCAAGGTATGTCATGCGCTACATTGATGTAAAAAAGATATTTGCTCATCGCATCGCCAGGAATGCCGGGGCCGTTACCATCATCCAACTGGTCAACTATGTCACCCCATTGCTGGTGCTGGTGCATCTTACCAAGGTGTTGGGGGTTGAGCTTTACGGCGTGGTGGCTTTCAGCATGGGCATCTTGCAGTTATCCCTCACCCTGATGGACTTTGGCTTTTCATTGTCCGCCACCCAGAAAATTTCCTTGTGGCGGGACAGGAAACGCTATGTCGGGCGTTTGATCGGCGCGGTATTTGTGATAAAGTTTGCGCTTTTTTTATTGGTGTCCGCTATCGTCATTACCTATGCCTTCTGCACGGACAAGTACTCAGCATATTATCTGGTTTTTGTGTTGTCGTTACTTCCTGTCTTTGGCCAAACCTTTCAGCCAGTCTGGTTTTTTTCAGGAATTGAGCGAATTCGTTTTGTGACCATTTTTATGGTTACGGCAAAATTGCTGTATGTTGGATTTATTTTTTTGTTTGTATCCGATGGCTCTGATTATCTGCTAGTGCCCCTCAGCAATGGGGCGGCGCAGATCCTGGCCATGCTGCTCGGGGTGTTGCTTATTTATCACGTTGGCTATTATATTGAAGTCCCCAGGATTCGTGATGTTCGCTATGCCTTTCAAATAACGGCAGGTTTTTTTGTCTCGTGCCTGTCGGTGACCGCCTATATGAATAGTGGTATTGTTTTATTAGGACTTTTCGCCACCCCGGCCACGGTGGCGGCGTATTCAATGGCGGAGCAGATTTATAAAGCCATGCAGGCCGTCTTTATGCCTATCAGTCAGGCGGTTTATCCCTATATGGTGAAAGAACGAAACGTCGCGCTCATTGTCAGGCTGACGGTTGGCTGCGTTTGCCTGGCCGTGCTGGGGGCCATCCTCGGCTATGCGCTTTTTCCCCTGCTGGTGCCGATGATTTTTGGCGCCGGGTGGGGCGCCGCGGTCAGGGTGTTGCATGTGTTTCTGGTGGCCATCATCGTCCATGTGGCGGCCTCCATGTCTGGCTATCCCCTGGCGGCCGCGCTAGGGCGTTTGCATGTTGCCAAACGGTCAGCGGTGTTTGGTTCGCTCGTCTACATGGTTTGCGCCGTCGCCTTGGTGGTTGCCGGCCAGGGGAATGCGGTCGCCTTCGCGGTTCTCATGGTGGTCGCTGAACTGTATGTTTTGCTGCATCGCGCTCTGGTGCTCTGGCCGCAAGCGTTCAAGCTGCGCAAATTGTCGGTGGCGTGAGGAGCGAGAGTCGTCAGAAAACATTGTTGAATTTGTAACTATCCAGCGGAACCGCAACCCGGGAACGCTTCAATGCCGACACAAGCTGGATAGTTACTTAGATTTTTACGAATCCATGAATTTTGCAGGGGAAAGAATATGGCGCGGCACAGCAAATTGCATCAGAAGAGAATTTTGATCACCGGCGGGACTGGCTCTTTTGGCCATGAGGTGGTGGCCAAACTCCTTGAAGAAACCACCCCCAGGGAGATAGTGATCTTCAGCCGGGATGAAAAGAAACAGCACGATATGCGGAACAGATTCCGCAATTCCCTGCTGACCTTCATTATCGGCGATGTCCGGGATCGGATAAGCGTCTTCAACGTCATGAAAAATATCGATTATGTCTTTCATGCCTCTGCTCTGAAGCAGGTGCCCAGTTGCGAATTTTTTCCTGACGAGGCCGTAAAAACCAACGTCATGGGCGCTGGCAATGTGTTGGATGCCGCCGAGGAATACGAGGTTGAAAAGGTGGTTGTCCTCAGCACCGACAAGGCCGTCTACCCCATCAACGCCATGGGCATGACCAAGGCCCTGATGGAAAAACTCATGATCGCCAAGGCCAGAACCTCTAAAGCCAAGACCGTTTTCTGCGGGGTGCGCTACGGCAATGTCATGTACTCCAGGGGGTCGGTCCTGCCGCTCTTTGTCGAGCAGATGGGCCGTAACCTCCCCATAACCATTACCAATCCGGACATGACCCGCTATCTCATGCCGCTCCCCGTGGCCATCGATCTGGTGCTCTTTGCCCTGGAAAACGGCGAGTCCGGCGATATCTTGGTGCGCAAGTCTCCCGCCGCCACCGTGCAGGATACCGCGGACGCCATGATCGACATTTTTAATCACCAATATGGCTCTCAGATTATCGGCATCCGGGAGGGTGAAAAACAGCACGAAACGCTGGTTACCTGCGAGGAACTGCTAAAGGCCGAGGAGTACGAAAAGTATTACCGGATCAAACATCTAAGTGTAATTGATTACGACAAATTCTTTTCCGAGGGCGAGGCGATCCCCTTTCCCAAGGAAGGCTATACCTCTGAAAACACCACCCGGCTCTCGCTACGGGAAACCAAGGAGCTGATCCTTTCGCTTGCGGAAATCCAGGCAGTGCTTAAGCGATGAAGGGGTTGCCGCCCTCGAGAAAAATGATACACATGAGGTTGTCGAGTAGCATGTGACCGGCGATGCCCCCGCATTTGTCGATCCGTCGATCTTCCATTACCTTTTCGGGAAATATGATGACCAACGCGAAAAGTTCGCTAAAAGTATTGACCATCGTGGGCACGCGGCCCGAAATTATCAGGCTGGCCCGGATCATGGTGCTGCTCGACCAGCATGTGCGGCATGTGATCGTCCATACCGGCCAGAATTACGATTACGAATTGAATGAGGTTTTCTTCAAGGAACTCGGGCTCCGGAAGCCCGATTATTTTCTGGAGGTCGATACTTCGTCGCTGGGCGCCGTCCTCGGAGAAACCCTCGTCAAGATCGAGCCGGTGCTCCGGCAGGAGAGGCCGGACGCGGTGTTGATCCTTGGCGATACCAATAGCAGCATTGCCTGCATCATGGCCAGGCGACTGAAAATTCCCATCTACCACATGGAGGCCGGTAATCGTTGCTTTGACCTCAATGTTCCGGAAGAGATCAACCGGCGGATCATCGACCACATCGCCGATTTCAACCTGGTATACACCGAGCATGCCCGACGGCATCTCATTGCCGAGGGCCTGCCGCATCGGCGGATCTATCTGACCGGTTCGCCGATGTATGAAGTGCTCAGCCATTATCGCGAGCAGATTGACAATTCAAAAATTCACGCTGCCCTGCGGATCCAGCCCAAAGAATATTTTGTGGTCAGCTTCCATCGGGAAGAAAACGTCGACAACCAAAACAACCTTGCCAAGATCGTTACCATTTTAAACGCATTGGCAGAGCAATACGACAAGCCGGTCATCGTCTCGACGCACCCGCGGACCAGAAAGAGACTTGAACAACTTCAAGCCGCCAAAATTGATGCGCGGGTCATGTTCTTGAAGCCTTTCGGATTTTTTGATTACGTCTTTCTTCAGAAGCATGCCATCTGCACCTTGTCGGACAGCGGCACGATCAGCGAAGAGGCGGCCATGCTGTCCTTTCCGGCCATCACCGTGCGGAACGCCATGGAACGGCCGGAGGCACTCGATGCCGGCACGATCGTTTTGACCGGTCTTGATCTCGCCACGGTGCTGGACTCGGTGAAGCTGGTGATTGCCGAGCATGCGAGCGGAAAGCGTGAAGCAATCCCGGACGCATACCAGGTGGCCAATACCTCGTGGCGGGTGCTGAAATTGATCCTTGGGACCGCCAGGTTAAGCAACCGCTGGGATGGGATAACAGGATCAAAATAAGGCAATGGCAGGGAGAAATGCGCAAATCCTGATCGCTGCGGATTATTTCCTCCCGGGGTTCCGGGGTGGGGGCCCCATTCGCACCCTGGCCAACCTCATTGATCACTTGGGGGCCGACTTTGACTTTACGGTTATTACCCGCGATCATGACTTGGGCGAGGAAGAACCCTTTTTCGACGGGGTCGGCGCAGAGGGTGGGGGCGCCGGCAGGGCGGTCGGCAAGGCGCGGGTCTGGTACCTGCCCGCCCGGCGACTGACCATGGGCAACCTGCGGGGGCTGCTTCGGTCGCTCCCGCATGACCTGCTCTATCTGAACAGTTTTTTCTCAGTGCCTTTTGCCATCAAGTTATTGCTGCTGCGTCGGCTCGGCGCTATCCCCAAGGTGCCGGTAATTTTGGCCCCGCGCGGGGAATTCTCGGCCGGGGCCCTGGCCATCAGTCCTGTAAAAAAAATTTGTTATCTGGCGGCAGTCAAGATGTCCGGGATGTGCAGGGATATTACCTGGCAGGCATCCAGCCACTTTGAAGAGCAGGATATCCGGCGGATTTTCGGGGACCGCGCCAGTGTGGTGGTGGCCCCGGATCTGCCGGCGGTGGCCAGGCCGAATGTCGGGGCGCCGCGGCGCCTAGAGAAAATGCCAGGCGAATTGCGAGTTCTGTTCCTGTCTAGAATCTCACCCATGAAAAATCTTGATGGACTGCTGTTGATGCTCAATGGCATGACCGAGCCAATACAATTGCATATCTACGGTCCAGTGGAGGATCTGGCTTATTGGGAGAAGTGCAGGACCATCATCCAAGAACTCCCGTCTAATGTGATGGTCGAGTACCAAGGTGCGGTGGCTCATGGTGTGGTGGCCCAGATTTTCGCCGAGCATGATCTGTTCTTTTTCCCTACCCATGGTGAAAATTTCGGCCATGTAATTCTGGAGTCCTTGACGGCGGGCTGTCCGGTGCTCATCAGTGATCAAACGCCGTGGTCGGCTCTTGAAGAAAACGGGGCCGGGTGGGCCTTTCCTCTGAACCGGCCTGAGTTTTTCCAGCAGGCCTTAAGGGAATGTGTTGCCCTTGGCGCTGCTGAATATCGAGATTTCAGGAAAAGGGCGCAGGGTTTCGCCCGGCTTGCCCTGCAGGACGAGCACACGCTGCAAGCTAACCAGGGCATGTTTGCGCTGGCGTTGCAGCGTGGCCGGTAAGGGGGGGCTAGGATTTTTGGGCGCGGTGCTTGTGGCCGGTTGGCCTGGCCAGGGTCTGCCTGGCGATGTAGACCACATGCCGACGTCCCCCGCGGCCCGGCCGCTGGCGAGCGAAGGTAAAGCCGGCCTCGGCCAGGCGTCTTTCAAAGGCCCGGTCCGGGTCTTCGGACCAGACAGCGAAGACACCGCCGGGCTGGAGGGCGGTGCCGGCCATGGCCAGGGCCGCGTCCCCATACAGGTAGTCCCCTTCCTCCCTGCCGCCCGCATGCGGCCCCTCATAGAGATCCAGGATGATGGCGTCAAAGCGGCTGGTGTCGCCATGCCTGGCGGCCTGCTGAATCACATCCGCCACATCGGCAATCTCCACGGTTACCCGATGGTCGGCGACCGCGGCGCCGGTCAGGCTGGCGAGGGGCCCCTGGCACCAGGTAAGCACCACCGGGTTCAGTTCGGCCACCAGCACCCGGGCCTCCCTGGGGAGGTTGGCCAGGGCGGCCTGCAGGCTGAACCCCAGGCCCAGACCGCCCATGAGGATTCGCGGGTTGGTCTGATTGGCCATGGCCTGGCAGGCCAATTCCGACAGCACCACCTCGGAGCGGTTGGCCGAGGAGTTCATCAACACCCGGTCGGCAATGGTGATCAAGAAATCCGTGTCGCCTCGTCGGCGCAACTCCAGCATCCCCTCGGCGGTGGGCACGCGGTCAATGGTTTGCCACGGTCTGGCCATGCGTACTAAGCCCCCGGCTGTTTGTTCAGTGGCGGCATGGCAGGGGCGATGCGCCACTGGTAATCCCGCCACATCGCCTCCACCAGTTGCGGCCATGCCGGGGGTTTATAACCGGTCATTGCCTGGAAACGGCTTGAATCGAGCGATCGATCGCAGACAAAATCATCATGGCGCTCGATTTCCGTCTGCTTGCCGTACTGCCGCGCTACCAGTTGCAGCAAGTCATATTTGCTGATGGGTGCGGATGACACCTGGTGCAGTCCAGACAGGTTGCGGTTCGGGATGACATGCTCGGCGATGATACGCTCCATCTCCACCGTTGGCATGCCGGTATAGATTGCCCTGGTGAAGCCACGGACCTTGCCTGGTTGGGCGAGAAACCATTCCACCAGGCCATGGGCCCCCTGCAGCTCATGGCCGATGATCGAGGTGCGCAGCGTCACGCAATGCGGCTCGGTCACCTCGCCCAGGAATTTGCTGCGACCGTAAAGGTCGACGGCGTCGGCCGGGTCGTCTTCGGTGTAGTCGCCCTTGTCGCCCTTAAAGACACAGTCGGTGCTTATGTGGATCAGGCGGGCGCCGGCGGTCTGGCAGGCCAAGGCCAGCCGGTGGGGGAAGAGCGCATTGATGCCGATGGCGATGAGGGGGTTCTGGGCAACGGGCAGTTGTTTGATGATGCCGATGCAGTTGATGACCACGTCTGGCTTGACCGCGGCCAGCACTTGCAGTATCGAATCAAAATTGGTCGCATCCACGGAACCGTGAATCCTGGCAAGAAGCTGCGGGGAGAACCATGCGGCAAGTCCGACCCGGCCGCGGGCTGTCGCGTGAACCTCAAAATTTTTCCGTCCGGCCAGACGGGCAAACAGGGTGTGCCCAAGCATGCCGGTGGCGCCGAGGATAAGGATTTTATAGGCACACACTGATGGCGACTGCCTTATAGCTCGGAATGGGTGATCATGCCGTCGACGATGGTGAGGACGGCCTTGCCATGAAAGGTCTGGCCCAGGAAGGGCGTGTTGGCGCTTCTGGACACCACCATATCCCTGGTGTAGACGAATTTTCGCGCCGGGTCAATCACCGTGAGGTCGGCCCGGGCGCCCTCGGCCAGGGTGCCACCCTCGACCCCCAGGATGCGGGCTGGATTGACGGAGAAAAGCTCCACCAGCCGCGCCTCGGTAAGGACGCCGGCCCGGACCAACTCCAGGGCCAGGGGCACCGCGGTCTCCAGGCCGATGATACCGTTGGCGGCCAGGTCGAACTCCACCTCTTTCTCCAAAGGGCTGTGGGGGGCGTGGTCCGAGGCGATGGCGTCGATGGTGCCATCGGCCAGGCCCGCCTTGATGGCCGCCACGTCTTCCAGGGTGCGCAGGGGCGGATTCATCTTGGCCAAGGTGTTGTATTTCCCGATTGCCTCTTCGGTCAGCGTGAAATAGTGGGGCGCGGTCTCGGCGGTCACCTGGCAGCCGTTGGCCTTGGCCCACCTGATCAAAGCCACCGTTTCCTTGGTGCTGACATGGGCGATGTGGATGGGGCGCCTGGTGTAGCAGGCCAGGGAGATGTCGCGATAGACCATGATGTCTTCCGCCGGCCGCGGGATGCCGCGCAGTCCAAGCCGGGTGGAGAGGTCACCCTCGTTCATCACCCCGACCCCGGAGAGCCCTAGATCCTCGGCATGGGAGATGATCCGCAGGCCGAAATTACCTGCATATTCCAGGGCGCGGCGCATGAGCTGGCCGTTGGTCACCGGCCGGCCGTCGTCCGAGACCGCGACAGCGCCGGCCTTTTTCAGTTCGCCGTATTCGGCCAGGGCCTCGCCCCGGCTGCCCTGGCTGATGGCCCCCACCGGGTAGACCCGGGCCGGGGCATGCCTGGCCTGTTCCAGGATCAGGGCGGTGACCGTGGCGCAATCGTTCACCGGCCTGGTGTTCGGCATGCAGGCCACGGCCGTGAAGCCGCCGGCCGCCGCGGCCCGGGCACCGCTGGCAATGGTTTCCTTGTACTCCTCGCCGGGCTCCCGGAGATGGACGTGCATGTCGATGAAGCCGGGGCATAGCCATTTCCCCTTCAGGTCGATGGTCCGGGCGCCGGCGGGCAGCGAACTGGCGCGGAACTGCTTGCCAGTACCGGCGATCCGGCCGTCGGCCACCAGGATGGCGCACCGCTTGTCCGTGCCGCTCACCGGATCAATGACCCGACCGTTTTTTAGAAGCAGGGGCGGGTGCGGGGACGCCATGCTAATTCCCTCCCATGATGAGATAGAGGAGCGCCATGCGCACCGCCACGCCGTTGGTCACCTGCTCCAGGATGACCGAACGTGGGCCATCGGCCAGGGCCGGGTCGAGCTCTACCCCCCGGTTGATGGGGCCGGGGTGCATGATGATGGCGTCGGGTTTGGCGGCGGCGATGGTGCGGCTGGAGATCCCGAAAAACCGGGCGTATTCCCTGAGCGAGGGGACGAGGGACTCGTTCTGCCGTTCCGTCTGGATGCGTAACGCCATGACCACGTCGGCGTTGTCCACGGCCTTGTGCATCGTCGAGCAGACCTGGGCGCCAAGCCGGGCAATGCCTGGCGGGATCAGGGTGGCAGGTCCGGCGACCCGGACCCTGGCCCCCATTTTGGTGAAACCGATAATGTTGGAATGGGCCACCCGGCTGTGGGCGATATCGCCGATGATGGCCACGGTGAGCCCCGCGATGCGACCCTTGTGCTCCTGAACGGTCATCAGGTCGAGCAGCCCCTGGCTCGGGTGCTCGTGGGCGCCATCCCCGGCATTGATCACCGAGGCGTCGATGTGGTTGGTGAGCAGTTGCGGGGTGCCGGAACAGGCATGCCGGATAACGATAACGTCCGGGGCCATGGCGGCGAGGTTGCGGGCCGTGTCCACCAGGGATTCGCCCTTTCTGGCGGAACTGGTGGCCGCCGCGATGTTATAGGTGTCGGCGCTCATCCGCTTGGCGGCGATTTCAAACGACAGGCGGGTCCGGGTACTGGGCTCGAAAAACAGGTTGATGACGGTCTTGCCGCGCAGGGTGGGAACCTTTTTGATGGAGCGGGTAGAGATTTCCTTGAGGGATGCCGCCACGCTGAGGACCAGCCCGATGTCGTCGCGGGACAGGTCCTCAAGGCTCAGGAGGTGCTTGTGCGGAAATCGGTGGGCTGCTTCCATAGTCATTTTATACCCTTCCGCGGGGCGCGACACAAGACTAAGCGGCAATTATTCTTGTCTAGGGGCAAAGTGGCAGAGTGGCAAAGCGAAGAAAAACAGAGCAATGTTCAGCAGAAACTTCTTTGTCCCTTTGCCCCTTTGTCACTCTGCCACTCAATGAATCAGGTCGCCGATTCTGTTCCACCGCACTGATTGCGCCAGGGAGGCGTCGCTGTCCCAGGACCAATAGAGGATCATGGCCTTGCCCTTGATGGCCGTAAGGTCAACAAAACCCCAGAAGCGGCTGTCGTGACTGTTGTCCCGATTGTCGCCCATGACGAATACCGCGTGCTCCGGCACAATGACTGGCCCAAAGTTGTCGCGCAGACCTGGGCGGATCTGGGGGTCGGAGTGGATGGGACCCTTGACCACGTAAGGCGCGTCATTGACGAATAACTCTTTGTTCTTGACCTCCACCTTGTCCCCGGCCACGCCGACCACCCGCTTGATGAAATCCTGGGAAGGATCCCTCGGGTACTTGAAGACAATAATGTCGCCCTGTCGCGGCTTGGCGAGCGGTATCCAGACTTGGCCGTTCAACGGGTTCCTGACGCCGTAGAGAAATTTGTTGACCAACAGGTGGTCGCCGATGAGCAGGGTGGGGATCATGGAGCCGGAGGGAATTTTGAAGGCCTGCACGATGAAGGTCCGGATGAACAGGGCGAGCACCAGGGCGATGACAATAGCCTCAATGGTTTCCCTGAGGGCGGATTTCGATTTTTCAGCCAAGGTTGTGACCTCCATCCAACAATAGTGAAGCGCGTGAAGCGCATTTTTGCCTGCTGCCGAGATGAACCGGCGGCCGGGGTTTAAGGCAGGCCCCGCGGCCGAGTGCATTGCGTTGCGTGCGTGGGCAACTCGCCGCGAACCCTGGCAATAGTTACCCGAAATCCTCCGGAAACACAAGGTCGAATCCCGCGCTTGCCCACCGGCCGCGGTCCGCCCAAACAAACCGTGGCCAGGCGGCCAGCAGGGCCAACCGGTTTGTCCCTGCCGGGTCGAAAGTGGGGTGACTCCCCCGGGAAAAATGCCTGATTGAATTAATCTAGTTAATATATTTAGGAATTTAAGGTCGGATTACCGTAAAATTCAGCTTGACATACTTTGGTCTTTAGTGTCTTTAATACATCCAGGTGTTCCGTGCCGAATGCCGATTGCTACCGGGGTGTGCTCTCTCAGGCCTGTTCATGGCTTGAGATGGCTAGGGGTTGCCTTAGAAAGGGGGGGGAAAATGGAGAGGGCCGCGCCTCATTGGGCGGGGCCGCCATACTAGCGCTATGACCCTGACTTCTCGATTCCCGTTTACTATTTCCGGAAAGCAGAAACTCGCCTTGGGCCTTGATATCGGCTCCCATGCGGTGAAGATATGTGAACTGGGCGCCACGGACAAGGGGTTTGTGCTGCAGACCCTGGGCAGCGCCCTGCTGCCGCCGGCCGCCGTGGAAGACGGGGTGCTTCTGGAAGCCGAGGCGGTTGCCGAGGTCGTCGCCGGCCTGGTCAGACATCTCAAGATCAAAAACCGCAAGGTGGCCATCTCCATATCCGGTTATTCCGTTATCGTCAAGAAGATCAATCTCGCGGTGATGACCGAGGCGGAGTTGGAGGCCCACATTCATGCCGAGGCCGAACAGTACATTCCCTTTGATATCGACGAGGTCTATCTCGACTATCAGGATTTGAAGAGTAACGCCGGCAGCGAGGGCCGCACCAACGTAATGCTGGTGGCGGCCAAGAAGGAGGTGGTGGATGGCTACCTCAACATGCTGCAAGTCGCTGGCTTGAAACCGGTGGTGGTGGATGTCGACGCCTTTGCCCTGGAGAACGCCTACGAGGCCAATTTCGGCCTGGACCAGAATGTGGCGCTGGTAGACATAGGCGCCGCCAAGACCAACATCAATATCATTTCCAAGGGGGCCTCCATCCTCGCCCGGGACGTAGTCATGGGCAGCCATGCTCTCACCGAGCAGATCCAGAACCGATTCAGCCTGAGTTATGAAGAGGCCGAAAATCTTAAACTGGGCCAGATTCCGGCTGGATCCCGACAGGCCGGCCTGGAGGAGATCGTGGTCAACACCTGTTCCCAGTGGGTGGGTGAGGTAAAGCGGGCCCTGGATTTCTACTATTCCAATTACCCTGAGGAGGCGATCTCCTCCCTGGTTTTGAGCGGCGGCGGCGCCAAGCTCAAAGGCCTGGATCAGTATTTTAGTGAGGAGACCGGCCTCCCGGCCTCCATCTTTGACCCCTTTGCCAAGATGCATTTTGACAGGAACCGGATTGACCCCGGTTATCTGAGGACTGTTGCCCCGGAAATGGCCCTGGCCACCGGACTCGCCACGCGACTTGCGGCCTGGTGAGGCTGGGAGAGGATCCGCACGGAAACCGTATGGTACGAATCAACCTTTTGCCGATCAGGCAAATCAAGCGACGCCAGGGGGCGGTCCAGGAGCTCTTTGTCTTTGCCTTCTCGCTGCTGGTATTGCTGCTGGCAATCGGCGTGGCCAGCGGCGTCATCGCCCACACCATCGCTTCCTTGAACCGGCATAACCAAGAGTTGCTGGTCAAGAAAAATTCATACAATGCCATCATCAAGGAGATCGAGGAGCTGAAGCAGCAGAAGCAGAACCTCGAGGCCAAGATCGACACCATCCAGAAGCTCAAGAAGGGCTCGCAGGTGGCGGTGCGGATTCTTGATGTGATCGCCGACCTGACGCCACCCAACCGCATGTGGCTCAATTCCCTGCAGCAGTCGGGCGGCACCCTGAAGCTGGCCGGGGTTGCCCTTGATAACGCCACCATTGCCCAATATATGGTAGGGCTTTCCAGGTCGCCGGTCTTTGCCAGTGCCGATCTGGAAAGTTCCGCCCAGACCGAGGTGGCGGGCATGAAGTTGAAGGCATTCACCCTGAGTATCGGGGTAGGAAAGGAGCAGGCGCAAGCGGCGCCGACGGCGGACCAGCAGAAAGGGAAGAAAAAATAAATGGCTCTCGACAAGGTCACGACCGCATTCAATACCTTTGTTGACACCAAGTACGTGGGCCTCAAGACGCAGCCCAAGCTGCTGGTCTGGGGGGCCGCGCTGGCCGTGCCTGTTATTGCCTTCATGTTTCTGTACGTTTCGCCCAAGAACAAGGAGATCGCCACGCTCAGACAGACCAAGGAAGGTCTGGAGCAGGAGATCAAGAAGGCCGAGGCCGTGGCCGCTCACCTCGACGAGCACAGGGCCGAGAAGGAAAAGACCGAGCAGAATTTCGCCCAGGCCTCCCGCCTGCTGCCCCAGAAAAAGGAAATTCCCTCCCTGTTGACCAATATCTCCAGCCAGGGATCCGCCTCGGGGCTGGATTTTCTGTCGTTCAAGCCTGGCGCGGAGCGCATGCAGGATTTTTATGCCGAGATCCCGGTGGACATCACCGTCAACGGACCGTATCACAATGTTGGCCTTTTCCTCGACAAGGTGAGCAAACTGGACCGGATCGTTACCGCCTCCGACCTTGCCATGGGTACGCCCAAGGTGGAGGGCGGCGAGGTGCAGCTTAGCACCAAGCTGAGTCTCGTGACTTACCGGTTCCTCGAGCCGGGCGAGGCCGCAAAGGCGAGCGGCGCGGCGGCCGCCACGGGCACGAAGAAAGGACGGAGATAAGGTGAATATGTTGCTGGCAGGGCACGGCACTCATCAATCCGGCGGAACAACGGCACCAATGGCCATGCTCATCGCTATGCTGAGCCTTTGTTGCTTGGTCATCCGCCCCATGGGTCCGCGTCTGGCCCAGGCCCAGATCGCCGGTGAGATCCAGACGACGGCCGCCGGTCAGGAGGCGGCCCCGGAGGCGCAAGGCAGCAAGGAAGCGCAGGTGGAGGATATCCTGAGACAACTGCTGCCCGACGGGGAGAAGGCAGGGTTTATCTACCGGACCGAGGGCCGGTCCGATCCCTTCCTGCCCTTTATCACCGAGCAACGGGTACAGGCCGAACAGAAGAGCGAGGAAAACGCACTGACCGGCATGCAGCTTTTCGAGCCCGGTCAACTTACCCTGGTTGGTATTCTCAATACCGACCAGGAGGCCATGGCCATGGTGCAGGACTCCGCTGGTAAAGGGTATGTGGTACGCAAAGGTACGAAACTCGGGCGGCACGGGGTGGTCGTCGACATCGCGGCCAACGAGGTGTCAATTCGCGAGCTGGTGTCCGTCAACAGCCTGGCCAAGAAGAAAACCTACAAGACTATGAAGATGGTCCTGAAGAAGAAAGAGGGGGTAAACGAGTGATGATCCCGAAGACTCGCTCTCATCTGGTGCTGCTGTTGGCCGCGGCCCTGCTGGTGTCGACCTGCGGCCTGGCCTGGGCGACGGCCGATGCGGGGGCGGATGCAGCGTCCTACCGGATTGGCGGCATCCAGTTGGCTCAGGAGCCCGATGGGTTTCTGATCACCGTGCAAGGGGGCTCCGCGCCTACCTACACCATGTATGAACTCTTCGAGCCGCTGCGGATTGTTCTGGATATCGCCGACGCCACCATCGCCAAATCGGTACATCTGCCCATGAAGCCCGCCGCCGGGCCGGTGGTCGAGGTCCGGGCCGCCAGGCTCGGCGACCAGAAACCTGCCGTCACCAGGCTTGAGATGCTCCTGAAGAGCGACAGTCAGTATGCCGTCGAGCGCCAGGGCAATGATATTGTGGTGCGTTTTTCCGCCGTTGCCGCGGCAACCGCCGACGAACCGGGGGATGCTGGCCTGGTGGCATCGTTGATCGAGCAAGACACCGAGGGTGGCGATGAGGCAGCCGACAGCGAGGAGGCCTCGGCCAAGACCGTTCCTGCCGCTCAGGGCCGGGAGGAGTTGGCCTTTGCCGGATACACCAAGGAACGGATCACGGTCGATTTTTTCAAGATAGACCTGCACAATGTCTTTCGGCTCATCGGTGAGGTGAGTGGTCTCAACATCGTGGTGGACGAGGCGGTAAAGGGTTCCCTGACCCTGGCCCTGAACGATGTGCCCTGGGATTTTGCCCTGGATGTCATTCTGAATCTGAAAGACCTCCAGAAGATGGAGCGTTTCAACACCATCATGATTCTGCCCAAGGATAGGAAGATCGACTGGCCGGAGCGGGCCGTGGATCGGCTTGCCTTTAAGGCCGGGGAGTCGGACGTGGCTGTCGAGGAGAAGGCGGCCATCAGTGTCAAGGAACGGCTGGCCATCCCCAAGGAAGAGGTGGAGGCCAGGAATCTCGTCCGGCAGGCCAATGCCAAAATTCGGGCCAAGGACAATCCGGGCGCCCTGGCCATGTACGAGCAGGCCTTTGGTCTGTGGCGCGAAAATGGGCAGTTGGCCAGCCAGATCGCTTCGCTCTGCCTCGTGCCGCTGGGGATGAATGAAAAGGCGGTCTATTACGCCAAACAGGCCTTGCGCATCAATCCGCAGGATACCGGGGCCGCCTTGCAGGCGGCTATCGGCCTGGCCAACATGCAGAAAAAGGATGAGGCGCTGGTCTTCTTCAAGCAGGCCATTCAGGGAGCGCGGCCTCAGGCTGCCGCTCTGCAGGGCTACGCCGCCTTTCTGGAACAGCAAGGTGACAATGCCGGGGCCCTGGCCCTCTTGAACACTTGTAGCGGGTTGCATGCCGATACCGTGGATTCCATGGTCAACAAGGCCCGCCTGTTCGACAAGCTGGGCCAGGGCGATAAGGCCGTTGAGCAATACCGGGCCATCTTGTTCTCCGGCTTCGATGTGCCACCGGATTTGAAACGCTACATCACGGCTCGGGTCGCTCGATAGGCGGCAAGCAGGGGATGGGGGAAAGCGCGCCGGGAAAAGCGCTCAATGCGTTTGGCCGCGGAATGGTTCAACAGAAGTACAGCAATGGTGCAGGGATGCACAAAAAGCCGGCCGGCCATGAGGAGTTGGCAAATGGGTGACAGCGAGACAACCGCAAGGAAGATGCCTGTTATGAGAGTTTTGAAAAAAATCCTGCCCGGATGCGCGGCCTTGGCCCTGTTGGGGATGCTCTGTTCGTGTGCGCCCATGGCGGCGCCGGCGGCCCGGGAGGCGCAAGGGGCCACGGCCTCGCCTGAGCGGCTGAAAGCGGCCCCGGTGGAAGAGGTGATGGAAACATCTACCGTGCCGGGCGAGGCGGCGGGGGGCAGTGCCTTGCCCGCCCGTTTCCAGCAGCCGTCCTATGCGGCCGGTGATGTCGCCGCCGCCACCCTGGCCCTGGAAGAGAAGGACGTGGCTATCCCGGTGGGCGCCGACATCTCAACCACCACCGGTCCGGTGCCCCTGCGGGACATCATCAAGCGGTTGGCCGAAATGAAAGGCATGAATATTTCCTGGGCCAGTGATGTGAACCAATGGGCCATGGTGGACGTGGATATCCGTGCGGAAGACGACTTTTTCTCTTCAATCGCCAATCTCCTGCGCCAGCTTGATTACTATCATATGGTTGAAGGCAACACCATTGTTGTCAAGTACAAGGAAACGCGGCGTTTCCAGATTGCCATGCCCTTCCTGGCCTCTAAATATAACACCGGCGTTGGCGGTGATGTCCTGGGTAATAAATCCTCCGGCAATAATGTGGTGGGCAATGTCAAGCTCACCAGCGATGCGAATAATTTTGACGTCTGGGGGAACATCCAGACCAATCTGAACAACATCCTCCAGACGTGGGAGGCTGAAGATGCCCAGAGGGAGGCTTCCGCGAAGCAGGCCAGCGGACCGGCCGCCGCCCTCACGGCCGAGGGGGCCGGCAAGCAACCAGCCGCCGGGGCGCAGGGCGCTGCCCTGCAACCAGCAATGGGCGGCGGCTCGGCCAGAATCGGCAAAGGCTATTATACGATCGATAAGCCAATCGGCCTGATAACGGTTACCGCGCCCAGGCCTCTGCAGGAGAAAGTAGCCGAGTACATCGGTAATCTCAAAAAGGAACTGTACCGGCAGATCTCCATCGAGGCCAAGATTGTTGAAGTCGTATTGCAGAACGATTCGAACACCGGCGTTGATTGGAGCAAACTTCTGAAGAATGCCAACTTCGACTTCAATATCACCTTCGGCAACATCGAGGCGGCAACCCCGTTGGGTGATAATCGGAGCTTGACCTTGAACGCCAAGGCGTTCTCGTTGGTCATCGACGCCCTTCAGACCCAGGGGGAAACCAGAATCCTTTCCAATCCCAAGATCAGTGTCATGAACGGTCAACCCGCCATGATCAACATCGGTGAAGACCAGACCTATGTCAGCAAGGTTTCCTCCGACACCACCAAGGATGGCATCACCACCTTCACCATCAGCACGGACAGCGTTTTTTCAGGTCTGGGCCTGGGCGTGGTCGCCACCATCATGGAGAACGATGAAATAATTTTGAACCTGATGCCGGTTACCTCGCAACTGCAAGACCTCACCTACGAGACCTTTGGCGGAGTCACGGGAAGCCGGGTAGGTCTGCCGGTGGTGAAGCTCAGGGAACTGAACACCACGGTGCGGGTCATAGACGGCGGCATGCTGGTCGTCGGCGGCATGATTGATACGGAAAAGGGCCAGACGGCCAAGAAGGTTCCGGTTCTGGGTAATATTCCTTTTCTTAAGAATTTGTTCAGGTCGGATGCGAAGAAGGACGGCAGGAAGGAGTTGATCATCCTGATGCGGCCTAAGATAATATCCTGAAGTTAATGACCAGAAAATTACTGGGATTGACACAAAACCAGCAATGCGGATCAGGAAGGAGATTCAGTTATGTCAGGCATGAAAATAATCCTCTACGGGATGTTGGCCCTGCTGCTGGCCGGCTGCGGGCAGATCGTGACGGAAACCGTGAGTGTTCCGCAAGCCGTGCCCGCATCGCCCTGCGCGGTTAACCGGAAGGTCGTCATCCTTCCCTTTGCGGACTATTCCTACGCCGACGACATCCAGGCCGTCTCCCGGCGGAACATGGCCATAACCGAGGCGCTGACCGATCAGTTGGTGGCCCGCGGCTTTGCCGTGCCGGTCCAGGAGGATACCCTGCGTTATCTGGTGACCCAGAATGTCATCAAGCTCGTTGACCCGGCATTCTCCGCCCGCACCGGCTCGGTGCGTAACGAGATGCAGGCCAATTGGTCCGAAGTGATGAAAGACGAACTGAGCGGCATCCTGGCCCGGGAACAACGGGCAACGACCGGCGGCGTTGACGCCGATAACCCGGAAAGAACCCCGGGCACCCATGGGTTGGACAGCAAGATGATCAGTCAGATCGGTCGTGATTTCGCCGCCCGCTTCGTTCTCAGGGGCCGGATCATCAAATACGGCATGGAGAAGGAAAACACCTGGGAGCCGCTGAAGATGGGGCTGCTCCCCTTTGTGGTGGACTCGGCCACTCAGGCCTTCTATGGTTTTGCTAAAACCGATGGCTACGATACCCTTGGAGCCATGTCCC
>MNYK01000010.1 GCA_001873115.1 Desulfobacterales bacterium CG2_30_60_27
TCATAATAGCCGTTAATCTGAGAAACGCAACGTATATATTTAATCGTATATATTTAATCGGAAAAGTAACTACTCAGGTCTATAGGCTGTAGGCATTTAGACTGTTAGCAACAGCGAAACACGAGATATAAAGCTGAGTTGAGCAGCTCGTCTGCTCATACGAAACTTATGCCCTTGCGGTATAAGTCGTACTGTGTTCCGTATACGCTCCGTTTTTTGCCTAATAGTCTACAGCCTAACGGGCTAAACAACCTGAGCAGTTACTCGGAAAAAAAGGTTATCAAGGAGATCCTGTTTCGGGCGGCCGAGCGGGCGCGGATTCCCCTCGTCCTGGTGGCCAATAAACTCTTGCGACCCCGCCATCCCGCTATATCCGAGCGATGCGGGTAAAAGCCGGTGCCCCAGCCCAGGTCAACCGCCCGGGCAAAATGCAACGGGCCGGGCAGGTTGTCGAGGGGCCGGCGATCTAGGCTCGGGCGTAATTTCTGGCGGTCTTATACCAGCTCGCCCCGTTGCCGTGCTTGATACAGAAGGCCCACACGCCTCTTCCTCACCCCTTTGGCCGGGCTTGGTGAGTCGCCTCTTCCACCCAAGTCTGGCAGGCCTCGAACTCGGCCAGGATCGGCGGCCGGCCAGCCTGGGCCACCAACAGGCAGTAGGCCTTGATCTCGGGATGTCGCCGGCCCAGGTCGGCCAGTTCCTTCGCCTGCCCCTCCGAGAGTCTTTTGTAGGCCTGCACCTTTTCGCCGAAATAGAAAAAGGGCAGGGCTGGCGCAACGATGAGGGCCAGGGCTATTGTTTCCATGGTCTCGCTCTGCTGCGTGCCGGAGAGCACAGCGTACACCACCAGCAGCACCCCGCCAATTGACAGGGCCAGGAAGGCGCCGGCGATCCGGATATACCTGCCCCGGTTGCGAAAGATATCGGCCGGCGGCTCACGAGTAATGTCGATCTTCATGTTTTCTGCTTGCTCCTGGGGCGGATAATTTTTAAGGCAATAATGCTGCCTGGCCGATCCGGGCGACCAGCCGTTGCAGACGGACGCGGGCCACATCGATATCAACAAGGCAGGCAAAGGCCTTGACATCCTCGGCCCTGGCCAGATCAAAACCGCCGCGCAAGGGGTGACGGCCGAGCAGCGCGGCCACAAAGGCGCGCTCCAGACGATCGCCCGGCTCATCCGACTGCTGGGTCGCCGCCAGCTCATACCAGGCGCGAAAGCGGGGCTCGCACAAGGCCTGCCGCGCCTCCTGCTGCAGACCCAGGGTCGCGGCATAGCCGTGCCGGAACAGATCGATTATGCACCAGACAGCCAGCAGGTCAGCAGCCTTGGCCGCTGCAGCGGCGGCGTCGGGCAGGGTGCCATCTTCCTGTTTGGCCAGCAGGGCCTCCAGGCCCAGGGAAACCGTGTCCCGCACCCGTTCGGCAATGTCCGTGATCTGCTTGATATCCTTCGTTCTTTCGCCATAGGCGAGGATCGCACTGTTGATGGCCCAGACAATTTCCTGCTCCAGGCTGGCCAGTAATCCCTGGTCCGTAATCAGGGAGAGGGCCTGCGGTAACAGGGTGTTTTCGCTTAAGGGGCCGGCATACACCGATGGCACCCGGGTGCGTTCATTGTCCAGCGGTTGCCGCGGCCTGGGCAACCGCTGCCGCATGTCTGGCCGGGAGAAGAGCACGGCGGCCTCGTCCGGGGTGGCAAAGCCGATATCCTGCATGCGGCCGTTGCGAAAGCGCAAGGCCTCCTCCTCGATCTGGGTCGGCAGATCGACGCGGACCTCACTCAGGAGCCGGTGGGTGGCGCCAAGATCGTATTGATACAGGGCATCCAACAAGGTAAAGGGATGGGTCTTCAGCGCCAGGTCGGTCTTCAACTCCAGGAGATAGAAGCCGTCCGGGGTCATGGCGCGGGTCGTACCATCGTCCTCAGGAGGCACCTGATCCGTATCAGGGTCATACACCGTCACCGTCTGGGTCAGACAGAGAAGCTGCACCACATAGTCCAGGGAAAAAAAGGCCCGGGCCAAGGTCTCGGGGCCGTCCAGGGCAAAGGCGGCCAGCCATTCATCCAGACTGTCAACGGCAAAGTCGTAGCGGTGCCAGCAATCCAGATCGATACAGGCCTCCAACTGTTCTTGACTGAGCTGCAGGAGGATGGGCAGGGCCTGATCCAGACCGATCTCCCGAACGATATAGTAGGCCTCCAAAGGCTCGAGGCTGGCCACCTCGTCGGCCAGGTCGGTCGCGGCCAGCAGACGCTCGCCCCGGCGGGCCAGGGCCCGGGTCAGATCGGCGCGGAACGGGGTTAGTTCTATGATATTGTTGTCAGTCATGGGCTCCTGTCAGGTAACGCTGCGCGCCCCTTTCGCCATTCTCTGTTAGCACGACAGTTATTTCCCCTTCGGGCACTAATTTTACCCTGGCGCGACGTGCATTTCGACCGCCTTGATCGCATCCGCGGCAGAACTCGTTATCCCGCCGGCATAGCCGGCCCCTTCGCCGAGCGGGTACAGATTTTTGATACTCACCGACTCGAACCTGGCATTGCGCTTAATCCGCACCGGCGAAGAGGTGCGGGTTTCCGCCCCCAGCAAGATCGCCTGGCTGGAAACAAACAAGGGCACCTCGGCCTGCCATTGCCTGAAGGCGACCATCAGCTCGGCGCTCACAAAGCCGGGCAAAATCTCATGCAGATCCGCGGCAACGGCACCCATCTTATAGGAATGCTCATTAAGGCCGGACGAGCTCTTCTCCCCTAAAAAATCCAGTAAATTTTGCGCCGGCACCGCCCATCTTCCTCCGCCGGCCCTAAAGGCCTTGGCCTCGATCTCCTTCTGGAACTCGATGCCAGCCAAGGGCCCGACAGCCTTATAGTCATCGGCATGGCAGGTTACCACCAGCGCGGCATTGGAAAATGCCGAGGCCCTGTGGGAGTAGCTCATGCCGTTTAGCACCATCAGGCCTTGCTCGGAGGAGGCATTGATCACCTCACCGCCCGGGCACATGCAGAAGGTATAGACCCCGCGGCGCAGCTTGCGATTGGTGTAGTTAAACGAGTAGGTGGCCGCGCCCAGGCCGGGAAAATTCCGGTACTTGGCGCCATAGCGGACCAGATTAACAGTTTCGACCGGATGCTCAATGCGCACCCCCACGGCGATCGCTTTCCGCTCGATCGCCACCCCGCGCGCATGCAGCATCGCGAAGGTATCGCGCGCCGAATGTCCCAGGGCCAGATAGATACTGGCCGCAAGATATTCCTGCTCGCCATTGATGATAATCCCCGCGGCCTTACCCTCGGAGATCAACAGGTCGGTCATTTTGGCGCCATAATAAATTTCGCCGCCGCGCTCCAGGATATGGTTCCTTATGTTACGCACGATGCCGCGCAAGACATCCGTCCCCAAATGGGGCTTGCTGATGTAACCGATCTCGACGGGCGCGCCGAACTTGATAAAGGTCTGCAAGACCCGATTGACATAACTCGAGTTACTGTTGCGCCTGGAAAACAGCTTACCGTCCGAGTATGAACCGGCGCCACCCTCGCCAAACTGGATATTGGATTCCGCGTCGATCCGCCGCTCTTCGATAAACCTCTGCACATCAACGGTACGTTCCTCGATCCTTTTGCCTCTCTCAAAGATTAAGGGTTTGCGCCCATAGGCAAGCAGTTCCAGTGCCGCAAACATGCCCGCCGGACCAAAGCCCACGATGAGCGGCCGGTCCCGGCAATTGCTGGTTGGCCGCTCGGCCCTTATGGGTTCGGTGTAGACCGACAGGTTCCGCGGGTTGGCAAAGTCAGCCGGGGTGCTAACCACCAAGGCAAGTTTATAATAGAACTGTTCCGGGTTGCGCGCATCCAGCGCCTTGCTGAGAATCTTGGCGACCACGATCTCCCGGGCATCGAGTTCCAGCCGGTGGGCCGCGGCCTGCCGATATGCCTCTGGCCCATCGCTTTCAATGGGAATTGCCAAGTTGTTAAGTATCAACTGCAAAGGCACGCTCCTCTGGCTTTTTGCCATGCGCGCCGGGCCATGGGGGCAAGCCGCTGCTGCTCTGGGCCATATCTTCATCTTTTTCCACGATTGCCCCCACCACTCCTTTTTTGCCGCAAAGCGGGCCAACACCATTCTTGGGTACCTTGCCGGCATCCTGCCCTGCACGCCCTTTAAGGATTGGCGCTGGCGGCGGGGAAGTTAACCGAGCCAATAACCTCCCGCCAGTTCATGGTGAATGACAAGCCGTAAGACTGCCCTATTACTTCCGGTACGCCTTGTCGTGCTGGACGTGCAAGCTGACCAAGACCACGATTGGCCCCTGGCGCAGGCAGGCAATGGCGCGCACCGCGCCGCTGACCCGCAGGGAGTAGAGCTGTGCGCCGCTAGCCGGTTCGATCATGCCGTGCAGTTTCTCGAAGTTAAGGCCGGTGTGGCTCCAGAGTTCCGTCAGGCTAAAGGCTTGCAGCAGATGGAGCATTTTGGCGGCTGCCTTGCGCACGCGCGGCTCGGCGGCCATGATGGCCTCGTCAAAGGCGGGACGGACCTCAACCCTCACCGGCCCACCTCTTGGCGAGCGCCGCTGCCTGCTCCGGGGTCTCAATTACACGGGATGGACGAGGATCGGCCAAGGATGCCGTGATGGCCAGTTTGCTCTCGGTTGTCCATGCCCACATCTGATGCTTGGGAACCGGTTCGACCGGGATCAACATTATCCGGCCATCCGCGAGGATTTCCAGATCAATGGCGTCCCCTGGCTGGATGCCGAGGGAAGGGGGCAGGGTGATGCGGCGTCGGGCGTCTGTTTGTAGCAACATGGCGGTTGTCCTCCTGCCTTTCACTATAGCACCGAACACCATTTAGGGCAATACCCACTTCCCCACTTAGGGATAACGGGGAGCATGGCCCGCCCCGCTGATGGGCGCCGGCCTGTTCAGGAATTGCACTTGCCGCCGGTGATCTTGGGGAAACCGCTCAGGCTGAAGCTCTGGCCGCAGCCGCAGGTGGTCTTGGTGTTGGCGTTGGTGAACCGCAGGCCGCCGTTGATCAGGTCGTCGGAAAAGTCGACCACCAGATTGTCCAGAAATTTCGCACTCACGGTATCGCTGACGATGCGGATCGCCCCGGCAATATGGACCACACTCTCGCCAGCCTGCATCTCGCTGGCAATGGCGGCGCTGTAGGTAAGCCCGGCACAGCCGCCCTCCTTCACCACCACCCGCAGGAACTGGCCCGCCCCCAGCTTGTTGTTCAGCATCGTTGCGGCCTTTTCTTTAATAGTGATATTCATGAAATCCTCCAGCTTGAATTTGCCATCCGCATAGAACAACTATCGGCAGGCCAGCGGAGAAAGTCAAGGCGCGGCGGGATAACGGGCGGGCATGACGATAACTGCCAAATCGTCTTCCAGGCCCTGGCCCAGCTACTACACGAGGAGGATAAGCCAAAACGCAAGATCGGGTTTTGATCTTTTCGAAGCCCCCTATTGCCCTTGGATCTCTTTAACTCGCCCGACGGCACCGCTTGCCAGGCGGACCTTGATGCCATGGGAATGAGTTAAAGATTTTGTCAGGATATCCTGCACAATTCCTTCGGTGAGTTTGCCGGTGCACTGCTCCTCTTTCAAGACGATGGCCACCCGCAGGCCAGCCTTTATCTCACTACGATTCATGCCATTGCGCATATAACTTTGTAACAGCCTTTCAGGCTGGCCACAATCCCGTAGAACGCAAAACTTTAAATGTTAAGATGTCCCGTGTTATCACCTTGATTTTATTTAAATTTGGCTGCATGTCAGCGGGCCGTTAAGTCAATAAGTAAACAACGTCCCGCAGGACATCCCCGTCCCTTCTTCGTGATGGTTGTGGCCAGGGAGAGATGCTCTTAACATTTTGGATTTCCAGTCAACAGAGACGAACCGTGTCGAGGACTTTTAAAAATTCCACTCGCTTACTCGGCAAAATATTCATCCCGGGTTAAAAAGACCTCATACCGGTCCGTGGCCCCTGGTGGCGGCGGCGGGCAAACCTTCCGCCACTCGTGATAGATCTCTATCGTCTCACAGTTGAAGACCAATAAAAATCCCTCCTTCCCTTTGGGAAAAAGAATATCTTGAAGCTGGACCCCTTCTACCGCCGAGGTTGTTTCTTCAAGGAGACTGATCAAGCCATCAAATTCATCAACACTTCTTATCTTATACTTTACGTGTTTCAAAACAATCATGGGGGCACCTCTTGGTTTTCAGTAACAACTGCAAACTATTTATGATTTTTGAAGTGTGATTTTTTATTTTTTTGCAGCTTGCGGCCGCACCGGCTTCATCTTACTGCGCCAGTGAATTTATGCAATGGGGGGTGCTGATTTTGAAGTGAGAAGTTTGATTTTTGATTTTTTATGCTCTTTGGCGGCTTTTGGAGGTACGCACGGAGGAGACAAAAATTTTGGTAACTACTCAGGTAACTATCCAGCGGAACCGCAACCCAGGTGAGTTCCCGGACTGGCAATGCTTTTCGCGGATTCGTCCGCGACCGGGCGCAGGATGCGCGGGAGGTCGCGGACGCCTCGGAGGCGGGCAGGACGCCCGCCCCCGCATGAGCGAAAAGTATTTGCAGGCCGGGAACGCTTGACTGCCGACACAAGCT
>MNYK01000054.1 GCA_001873115.1 Desulfobacterales bacterium CG2_30_60_27
GTAACTATCCAGCTTGTGTCGGCAGTCAAGCGTTCCCGGCCTGAAAATACTTTTCGCTCATGCGGGGGCGGGCGTCCTGCCGCGCATCCTGCGCCCGGTCGCGGACGAACCCGCGAAAAGCATTTCCAGGCCGGGAACTCACCTGGGTTGCGGTTCCACTGGATAGTTACGATCATTCAACCTATACCCTCCCGCACCTGCCGACCAGCACCACAAAGCCGGCCCCAGCCTGGATGCCGGCCACGCTTGGTCCCGGCTCGCTTGCCTTGGCGGGTGGCTGCAACAGGGCGGAACGACTCTCCCGCAGGGTAAAGCCGGCCTGCGTCAGCCAAGTCATCGTGGTTGCCAAATTCACAAAACGGGCGTATTGGTAGAAGGGATGGCCGGCCTGGCGCTTGGCGTCCAGGCCTTGTCCCCAGGGACTGTCCAGGGGCACGGTGCCCAGCACCAGCATGCCTCCCGGTCGCAGGGCCATGCGGCACTCGGTCAGCACGGCCCCGGGGTTTTCGACAAAGCAGAGGGTGAAGAGCAGGAAGATGGTGCCCAGGCAGCCGGGCCGCACTGGCAGGGCCTCGCCCGCGCCCTGGCAGGTCAGCACCCCGCGGCTGCGGGCCAGGTGGAGCGGCGCCAGGGCCGGGTCTACCCCGAATCGCACCCCAAGGGGTGCGGCAAAACGGCCCGGCCCGCAGCCAAGTTCCAGGCGGGGCTTGGGCAGCGGTGTCCGCAAGGCCTGCAAGGCGGCAAGTTCGCTGGCAAACACCGGGTTGTGGTCAAACCAACTATCGTATTCAACGGCCCGTTCATTGAACACCTGGGCGCTGTGCCGGACGCTCATGCCGTCTCCCGTTTTCCCTTGTTCAACAGGCGGGCCACCCGGTCGGCCAGCGGCGGATGGCCGTAGTGCAGGGCCACGTACCACGGATGCGGATGGAGGTTGGCCAGGTTGTCGCGGCCCAGTTTGACCAGGGCCGTGGCCAGGGCCGGCCCGTTGTTAGTTAGGCGCGTTGCGAAATCGTCGGCCTGCCATTCATGCAGGCGGGACCAGGCGTTGCTTAACGGCCGCAGCACAAAGCCTGCCAAGCTGCCCAGGAAACCGAGCACCAGAAGTTTGCCATACACGGTAGGCGTGGTCAGGCCGAAGAGGCTGGCCAGGGTGTCGCCCGCCACCAGCCGAGATGCGAGGTAGCAGGCGGCCAGGGCGAAAAGCTCCATGACCACGAGCCGTTGCAGGATGTGATGTTTCTTCCAGTGACCGGCCTCGTGGGCCAGGATGCCAACGATCTCGTCCGGGTCGCTCTTGGTCAGCAGGGTATCGAAGAGCACGATGCGTTTTACCCGGCCGATGCCGCTGAAGCAGGCGTTGCCGTGGCGACTGCGGCGGGAGGCGTCCATGACAAAGATGCGGGCCACCGCAATGCCGGCCATGGAAAGTGTCAGGCGAATTTTTTCCTCCAGTTCCGGGTTGTCCAGGGGTGTAAACTTATTGAACAGCGGCTCGATGACATAGGGCGAGAGGTAGAGCAGGAAGACGCTGAAGCCGCAAAAGAACATCCAGAAGAACAACCACCAGAAATGGGGCGCGGCCCCCATGAGCCAGAAGCCGCCGGCGAGGAGCAACCCGAGGAGTACGGTGGAGAGCAGGAGCGACTTGGCCAGGTCGGCGAGCCACAACCCCAGGGTCTGGGTATTGAAGCCGAAGCGTTCCTCGATGCCGAAGGTGTGGTATAGTCCGGTTGGCATCTGTAGAAGCGTTTCCGCGAAGCTTAACAGCAGAAAGCAGAGGAGGCCGGCGGCAACGGGCGCAAGCCCCAGGCCAGCGAGCCAGCCGTTGTACCAGTTGAGCAAGGGGCCGAAAAAAAAGATCAGGGTCACCACGGCCATGAGGCCGGCGGCGACAAAATCCAGCCGGCCCTGGGCCAGGGTGTAGGCCTGGATGCGGGCGAGTTCCCCGGCCTCCACAAACCCGGTAAAGCCGGGCGGCACCTTGTTGCCATGGCGCTTCAGGTATTTGAGATTGACCAAGGCCACCAGATTTTCAATAGATTGAATCAGGAGATAGACGACCAGGACTACGACCAGCTTGGGATGCATCGCGGGATTTCCCTCCACGGATGGATTGCGGCCCGCCGGGGGCCTTCGCATCCCACAGGCATACCCGAAAACAGCGGCACAAGGCAATCATGAATAATGCCCATTGTTTCCAGACCTCCCTGCGTGACCCGGAGGATTTCACCCTGACCTTCGAGCTGGTGCCAAGCCGCGGCGGCCGCAGCCACGAGCATGGCCGCGCCCTGGACTTTGCCCGGGAGGCTGTCCAAGACGGACGCCTTCGGGCGGTGAGCATCACCGAGAACGCCGGCGGCCATGCGGCCCTGTCGCCCGAGGTGCTGGGTGTGGAGATTCTCCATCTGGGTCTGGACGTCATCGTCCATTTCTCCTGCAAGGACAAGAACCGCAACCAGATGGAATCCCTGCTCTTTGCCTGGGACCGTCTGGGGCTCCGCAACCTTCTGGTCCTGGCCGGCGACTATCCTAAACCGGGCTACCAGGGGTTGCCAAAACCGGTTTTCGACCTGGACACGGTCCAGGCACTGGACCTCGTCGGCCGCATGAACCAGGCGATTTTTGGGGCCGATCAGCTCTCCGCCCTTGCCGACCCGGCCGAGGCCACCGCCTTTTTTCGGGGCGTGGTGGTGTCGCCTTTCAAGTATCTGGAGGCCGAACTGCGCATGCAGTACGCCAAGCTGCACCGCAAGGCGGCGGCCGGCGCCGGTTTTGTTATCACCCAGTTGGGCTTTGACGCCCGCAAGTTCCAGGAGGTGCTCCTTTATCTGCGGGCCAATCACCTCGAACTGCCGGTATTGGGCAACGTCTTCATCCCCAATCTGACCGTCACCGAACTCATGTACCGGGGAGAGATTCCGGGCTGCGTTATTCCGGCAGCCCTCTACCGCCAGATCCGGCAGGAGGCGGCGTCCACGGACAAGGGCAAGGGCGCCCGGCTGGAGCGGGCCGCCAAGCTGCTGGCCGTGCTCAAGGGGCTGGGCTTTGCCGGCGCTCACATCGGCGGGCCGGCCCTGGTCTTTGCCGACGTCAAGCGGGTCATGGACCGGGCCGAGGAGCTGGCTGCCGACTGGTCTGCCTGCCTGCCGGAACTGCACTTCTGGCCCGACGACAGCTTTTATTATTTCAAAAGAGACAAAGCCTCCGGCCTCAACCAACTGGAGCCTTCGCCCACCGCGGGCCGCATCGCGGGCCGCCTCTCCGGCTATGATCTTACGCGGCGCATTCACGACCTGGCCTTTGCGCCGGTTGGGCCCTTGCATGTCCCCGTCAAAAAGCTCTGCCTGGCCCTGGCCGCCACCCGCCTGGCCCCTGGCATGGCCGGCCTGGAACATTTGATCAAATTTCTGGCTTTTCGTTGCCAGAACTGCGGGGACTGCACCCTGTCGGAACTGGCCTACCTCTGCCCCCAGTCCGGTTGCGCCAAGTACCTGCTGAATGGCCCCTGCGGCGGCAGTCGCGACGGCTGGTGCGAGGTCTATCCGGGCGTCAAGCGCTGCCTGTACGTCCGGGTCTACGAGCGGCTCGTGGCGCACGGTTGTTTTCAGGAGACCCTTACGGACTTGGTGCCGCCCAGGGACTGGGCGTTGAACAACACCTCTGCCTGGGTGAGTTTTTTCAGCGGCCGGGACCATGTCCACCTCGGGGAAAAGTAAGGGCCAGACAACAACGCCCTGACGTGGCCCGGCATAGGGGAAGGCCACAAAAAAGTTTTCTTCCCCCGCCAAACCGGGTATATTCGGTACTTTTTTCAGGCGGGAAAATCCGTAACCACGGCCCTGCCTCTTTCGTGTCAGCCATTGCCCGGCTTTTTGCGGCGGACCGGCCTTTATAGTCTGAGGAAAAGCATCATGATCCGTGCGGAAGATTCTTCGCGTCCCCGCGATGAATGCGGCGTCTGTGGCGTTTTCGGCCACCCGGATGCCGCCAAGATCACCTATTTCGGTCTCTACGCCTTGCAGCATCGGGGCCAGGAGTCCGCCGGCATCGTCGCCTCGGATGACGGCAAGATCAGCCAGCACAAGGGCATGGGCCTGGTGCACGAGGTCTTCAGCGAGGCCACCCTGGAGAGCCTGAAGGGCCAGATGACCATTGGCCATGTGCGCTATTCCACCACCGGCGCCTCGGTGATCGAGAACGCCCAGCCCTTCACCGCCACCCACCAGGGCCGGGCCATTGCCGTGGCCCACAACGGCAACCTGGTAAACATCCGCGCCCTGCGCGATAACCTGGAGGAAAAGGGCTCCATCTTCCAGTCCACCATGGACTCGGAGATCATTGTCCACCTTTTTGCCCGCTTCTTCCACCTGGGGCTCGATCGGGCCATAACTGAAACATTTAGTCAGGTACGCGGCGCCTACTCCCTGCTGCTCATGACCAACGATACCCTGGTGGCGGTCCGCGACCCCCAAGGCTATCGGCCCTTATGCCTGGGCCGGCTGGTAAACGGCAGCTACATCGTGGCCAGCGAGACCTGCGCCCTTGATCTGGTGGAGGCCACCTATGTCCGGGACATCGAGCCCGGCGAGGCGCTGGTCATCGACCAGGACGGCCTGCGCAGTTTCTTCCCGCAGCCCAAACAGCAGCACCAGTTCTGCATCTTCGAACACGTCTACTTCGCGCGGCCGGACAGCGACATCTTCGGCTGGAATGTTTACAAGTGCCGCAAGCGCATGGGCGAGATTCTGGCCCGGGAATGCACGCCAGAGGCGGATTTCGTCATGCCCTTTCCCGACTCGGGCAACTACGCGGCCTTAGGCTACTCCCAGGCCTCGGGCATTCCGCTGGAGATGGGGGTGATTCGCAACCACTATGTGGGCCGCACCTTTATCCAGCCTACCCAGAGCATGCGTGATTTCTCGGTGCGGGTGAAGCTCAACCCGGTGCGTTCCCTGATCAAGGGCAAGCGGGTGATCATCATCGAGGACTCCATTATCCGGGGCACCACCGGCCGCAGCCGGGTCCGGGCCATCCGGGAGGCGGGCGCCAAGGAGGTACACATGCTCGTCAGTTGCCCGCCCACCCGCCACCCCTGTTATTACGGGATTGACTTTCCCTCGGGTGGCGAGCTGGTCGCCTCGCAGAAAAGCATTGATGCCATCCGCGACTTCCTCGGCCTGGACAGCCTGTATTACCTGAGCCTGGAAGGCATGGTGGAGGCCACCGGCCAGAGCGCCGACGTCTTCTGCCTGGCCTGCTTCACCGGCAAATACCTGTTGCCGCCGGACCGGGAATTCTACAAACTGGCCCTGGGCTGAGCCATGATCATCGACAAGGCCAAAGCCGTGCTGCGCATCGAGGCCGAGGGCATTCTCGCCCTCATCGACCAGGTGGGCCAGCAATTTCAGAAGGCGGTGGACCTGATCATGGCAAGTCATGGCCGGGTGATCATCACCGGTATCGGCAAGTCTGGTCTCATCGGCCAGAAGATCGTCGCCACCATGAATTCGACCGGCACCAGCTCCTTCTTTCTCCACCCGGTGGAGGCCATGCACGGCGATCTCGGCATGGTGGATGCCGGCGATGTGGTGCTGGCCATCTCCTATTCCGGCGAGACCACGGAACTTTGCATCCTCTTGCCCAGCCTGCGCAAACGGGGCGTCAAGATTATCGCCATGACCGGCAATCCCAGCTCCAGCCTGGCCGCCGCCGCCGACGCCATCCTCTCGGTGGCCATACCCCAGGAGGCCTGCCCCCTGGGTCTGGCCCCCACCACCAGCACCACCGCCACCCTGGCCATGGGCGACGCCCTGGCCGTGGTACTCCTCGACCTCAAACAGTTCAATGTCAGTGATTTTCGACGCAACCACCCCGGTGGCAGCCTGGGCGAGCGCCTCAAGATTCAGGTCGCCGAGGTGATGCTCACCGGTCCGGCCATCCCCATGGTGGCTGCCGATGCCACGCTGCGTCAGGCGATCGGCGTGCTCAACGACAAGAACCTGGGCGCCGTGCTGATCATGGCCAACGAACAGACCATGGCCGGTATCCTGACCGACGGTGACGTCCGCCGCCTGGTCTCCCAGGGCCAGAACCTGGACACCACCACCCTGGCCGCGGTGATGACCGCGGCCCCCAAGACCATCACCGAGGGCCTGCTGGCCGCCGACGCCGTTTCCATCATGCAGCGCCACGAGATCACCATCCTGCCGGTCACCGACAGCACGGGCCGCCTGCGTGGCGTCCTCCACCTTCAGGATCTCCTGGGCAAGGGCGAATTTCGGTTTTTGGTTTGATTCTGCCGCGTTGCTGCTTGCCTTAAAATCCTGGCGTCTTTCGGGTTTTTTCGGCGCCATCATATTTCCCTCTTTTTCTCGTTCTGGATATTCGACATAAGCAATCCTCCGCCAAGGCAGCGGACGATTTTTTTTTAAAAATTTTCCAGTGGCCACTGGAAAATTTTTAAAAAAAAATCGTCCGCTGCCTTGGCGGAGGATTGCTTATGTCGAATATCCAGAACGAGAAAAAGAGGGAAATATGATGGCGCCGAAAAAACCCGAAAGACGCCAGGATTTTAAGGCAAGCAGCAACGCGGCAGAATCAAACCAAAAACCGAAATTCGCCCTTGCCCAGGAGATCCTGAAGGTGGAGGACGCCACGCAGGCGGCCCGTGCTGTCGGTGACCGGCAGGATGGTGATCTCGTGGCGCTGCATGATGGAAACGGCGTCGGCGGCCAGCAGGCCCTCGGTGATGGTCTTGGGGGCCGCGGTCATCACCGCGGCCAGGGTGGTGGTGTCCAGGTTCTGGCCCTGGGAGACCAGGCGGCGGACGTCACCGTCGGTCAGGATACCGGCCATGGTCTGTTCGTTGGCCATGATCAGCACGGCGCCCAGGTTCTTGTCGTTGAGCACGCCGATCGCCTGACGCAGCGTGGCATCGGCAGCCACCATGGGGATGGCCGGACCGGTGAGCATCACCTCGGCGACCTGAATCTTGAGGCGCTCGCCCAGGCTGCCGCCGG
>MNYK01000136.1 GCA_001873115.1 Desulfobacterales bacterium CG2_30_60_27
GGAGGATTGCTTATGTCGAATATCCAGAGGCCCGACCGTAGCAATGCGAAAGAATATGTGTTCCATGGTACTAAGCCGCTGTAAAAAAATAACATGGCCAACGAGTTGACTGGAGCGGCATAAGGAGCCGTAACGAAATCAATATAAATGGCCAAGTTATTTCGTAACGGCTCCTAATTACAATAAAAGTAACTATCCAACTTGTGTCGGCAGTCAAGCGTTCCCGGACTGAAAATACTTTTCGCTCATTCTCGGCGGGCGTCCTGCCCGCCTTTGAGGCGGCCGCGACCTCCTGCGCATCCTGCGCCCGGTCGCGGACGAACCCGCGCAAAGCATTGCCAGCCCGGGAACTCACCTGGGTTGCGGTTCCGCTGGATAGTTACCAATAAAAATTAAAAAGATGCGTGGGCTTGATTTAAGTCAAAGGGGTGTCTCCGTAAATCGGCTATCCTGTAATCAACCTGAACGTGACACAGGATGCTTTTCACAGCCTTTGGCTAGTCAATAATCCGAGCAAGGAGGATACCATGTTTTGTTACCAGTGTGAGCAAGCGGCAAAGGGAACGGGATGCACCACTATAGGGGTCTGCGGTAAGCCAGCCGACGTGGCCGACCTGCAGGATCTGTTTATTCACGCCCTCCAGGGGCTGGCGATTTTTGCGGTGGAGGGCCGCCGGGTCGGGGTCAATGACCCGGAGGTCAATCTCTTTACCTGCGAGGGTATCTTTTCGACGCTTACCAATGTCAATTTCGACGGGGAACGGTTTGCGGCCCTCATCCGCCGGACCGTGGAACTGCGCGAACGGCTGAAGGCCAAGGTCAAGGCCGCTGGCGGCAAGGTGGATTTCCCCGAGGCCGCGGCCAATTTTGCGCCGGCCGCCACCATGGCGGGTCTGGTCAGCCAGGGCGAGAAGGTGGAGCTCAAGCCCGGCGGCGAAAATGCGGATGTCACCAGCCTCAAGCACACCCTGCTCTTTGGTCTCAAGGGGGTGGCGGCCTATGCCGATCATGCCAAGATCCTGGGCCAGGAGGATGAGGCGGTCTACGCCTTTGTGCAGGAGGCCCTGGCCGGCATCCTGCGCACTGACTTGACCGTGGACGACTGCGTGGCCCTGGCCATGAAGTGCGGGCAGATCAACCTGCGGGCCATGGAGCTGCTCGATGCCGGCAACACCGGCACCTACGGCCATCCGGTGCCCACCACGGTGCCACTGGGCGCCAGGCAGGGCAAGGCCATCCTGGTTTCCGGCCATGATCTCAAGGATCTGGAGACCATTCTGGTGCAAAGCGCCGGCAAGGGGATCAATGTTTACACCCACGGCGAGATGCTGCCCACCCATGGCTATCCAGGGTTGAAAAAGTACCCGCATTTTTATGGTCATTTCGGCACGGCCTGGCAGAATCAGGCCAAGGAGTTCCCCCTGTTTCCCGGCGCCATCCTCATGACCACCAACTGTTTGCAGAAACCGCAGGCGTCCTATGCGGACAACATTTTCACCACCGGCCTGGTGGGGTGGCCGGGCACGACCCATGTGGCTAACCAGGATTTCAGCCCGGTTATCGCCAAGGCCCTGGCCATGCCTGGCTTTGCCGAGGATACGGACAAGGGCTCGGTCATGGTGGGCTTTGGCCGCAACACGGTGCTGTCCGTGGCCGACAAGGTGATCGCGGCGGTGAAGAGCAAGGCCATCCGCCGCTTCTTCCTGGTGGGCGGCTGCGACGGCGCCAAGCCGGGCCGCAACTATTACACCGAACTGGTGGAGAAGATCCCGGCCGACTGCATGGTGCTGACCCTGGCCTGCGGCAAGTTCCGCTTCTTTGACATGCAGTTGGGCGACATCCGCGGTATCCCGCGGCTGCTTGACATCGGCCAGTGCAATGATGCCTATTCGGCCATCAAGATCGCTGTGGCCCTGGCCGGCGCCTTCGACTGCGGGGTGAACGATCTGCCGCTGTCCATTATTCTGTCCTGGTACGAGCAGAAGGCCGTGGCCATTCTGTTGACCCTGCTGTCGCTCGGGGTGAAGGATATCCGGCTGGGACCGACGCTGCCGGCCTTCATCACGCCCAATGTGCTTGATGTCCTGGTGAAGAATTTCGCCATCAAGCCCACCACCACGGCGGATGCGGACCTGAAAGCGATTCTTGGTTGAGAAAAGGGCCCGGTGCCTGGGACGAAACTTGTCTCCGGCACCGGGTTGCGATCGTGCTTATTTTGGCAAGACAGGGGATCAAAAATTCCAATAAGCAGCAGGAAGGTACGCCATGAAATGCCCGGGACAGGACAGTCGTTACTGGGATGAGGCCGCCATCTTCGAGGCCTCCTGCCCCAAGTGCGGCAACACGGTAGAGTTTTTCAAGGACGATTCCAGTCGCCCGTGCGCCAAATGCGGTCAGCGGATGGCCAATCCCCGGATTGATTTCGGCTGCGCGGCATATTGTCCCTATGCGGAACAGTGCTTGGGCGGCCTGCCGCCGGAATTGGCGGCCAGGAAGAAGGAGTTGCTGAAGGACCGGGTGGCCTTGGAGATGAAGCGTTACTTCGGCAACGATTTCAGGCGCATCAGCCACGCCACCCGGGTGGCCCGTTTCGCCGAGCAGCTCGCGGCCGTCGAGCCCTGCGACCTGGCCGTGGTGCTGGTCACCGCTTATCTGCACGATATCGGCATCCGGGAGGCCGAGCGCAAGTTCAAGAGCTCCGCGCCCAGATATCAGCACCAGGAAGGACCGCCGGTGGCCCGGGAGATTCTCGCGAGCCTCGGGGCCGAGGCGAAACTCATTGACGAGGTGTGTGACATCATCAGCCACCACCACCAGGCCCGGCCCGGTGACAGCGTAAACTTCAAGGTGGTCTACGATGCCGACATGCTGGTCAATCTGGAGGAACGGCAGCAGGCCCCTTCACCCTTGGCGGCGGAGGAGTTGGCCCGGCGGATCGAGCGGGCCTTTCTAACCGAGAGCGGCCGGTCCCTGGCCAGGAAGACACTGCGGGCGGCATAGGGCGTTAGCGCATGGACGGAGAATGCATATGAAGATGTTCAGGAAGATCATTGAAATCGATGAAGCGCGGTGCGACGGCTGCGGCAAGTGCATCCTGTCCTGCGCCGAAGGGGCCTTGCGGATCGTGGACAACAAGGCCCGTGTCATCGGGGACCGGTACTGCGACGGCCTGGGCGCCTGCCTGGGCGAGTGTCCGCGCGGGGCGCTCAGGATCGTGGAACGCGAGGCCGAGGATTTCGACTACCAGGCGGTGGAGGCCCTGCTGGCCAGCCAGCAGGCGACAGGGCAAGAACACCAGCCGTCGGCCATGGCGAATTGTGCCTGTGCCTCCGGCACGGTCGTGATCAGCCCACCTCTTACCCCATGCCAGCAGGCCAATCGGCCGACAAGCGGCCCGGCCCCGGTTGACACCGGTTCGGCCCTGGGCCACTGGCCCGTCCAGATCCGCCTGGTGCCGCCCACCGCCCCGTTCCTGGCGGGCGCTGATCTGCTGGTGGCCGCCGATTGCACGGCGTTCGCCTATCCCCATTTTCACCGGGATCTCCTGACCGGCCGCGTAGTGCTGGTGGGTTGCCCCAAGTTTGACGATGCCGAGGCCTACATCCAGAAATTCACCGGGATTTTTGCCAGCGCCGGGATTAAAACTCTCACCCTGGCCATCATGGAGGTCCCCTGCTGTGGCGCCATGCGGATGATCGTCAGCGAGGCCATGCAACGGGCCGGCAGGCCGATGGATTTCGAGGAAGTGGTGATCGGTGTCCGGGGCGATTTAGTGCGTCGACGTCGCCAGGCAGCGTGAGGGAGGATTTTTTTGGCAGGTCAGGGGTCGGCATGAGGTGCCGGGGTATTTTTTTTGTCGCGGCCTGAAAATGATGGTATATAGATGGGGCTTCACTGAAGGCCCTCATCGTGGTTCTCTGGTGGTTTTAAACGGGTATGAGAGTGGCGCGGGGCGGGGGCACATCCTGTTGAGGAATGAATTTATGCTAAGACAAGGAATACATAAGGCCGGGCAGGGGGCGTTACTCGTCGGTCTGCTCGCCCTGTTTTGCTGGATGGGGCCGCATCCGGCCCTGGCCGGTAGCGCGGTGCCCCATTTTGCCCTGCCGTCGGTGGCCGATGGCGCGGTCATTGACAGCAACCAGTATAAGGGCAAGGTGCGGCTGATCATCTTCTGGGCCACCTGGTGCCCGCCCTGCCGCGAGGAGATCCCTGCCTTGATCCGTTTGCAGGATGAGTTCGGGGCCAAGGGGTTTACGGTTGTTGCTTTGTCGGTGGATCAGGATAGCGCGGGGATGGTGCGGAAGTTTGTTGAAAAAAACAAGGTAAACTATCCGGTGATGCGGGCCGATCGGGACGTGCTGCAGAAATTCGGCGGGATCACCGGCGTGCCTTACTCTTTTCTGGTGGATCAGGCCGGCAATGTGGTGAAAAGCTATCCAGGGTTTGCGGACTATCGTATTTTGCGAAATGATATCAGTGGGTTGATCCGTTAGGCAACAGGCCGCTGCCATGAGGCGGGGCCTGGCGGTGGAAAAAATTTTTTCAGCTTGACAGGTAATGCGGCAATCTTTTATGGTGTTTTCTGCTTTTAGATCGGCTAACCGTCCGTTAAAGGACAGATTATTAAAGCAGTTCTATAAAAAGGAGTAGAGAGATGAGCAAGAAAGCTATCGTTTCCGCCCTGGCCCTGACCTTCCTGCTTGGCGCTGCCACCGTTGGCTTCGCCGCCAAAATCGAGTGCACCGTTGACGCAGTCGACGCCGGCAAGGTTACCATGACCTGCAAGGATGCTGGCGACCTGAAGGCAGGCGACGCTGTCGAAGTCAAGGCGGCCAAGGCTGCCGCCAAGAAGAAGATGGAAGGCTGCTAATTCTTTTTGTGTCATCGCTCTTGAGCGAACAAGGAGTTGCTTGACCTTTTGGCCAGGCAGCTCCTTTTCCTTTTTTTCCATTCGGTGGCCGTTATCGTGGGGCCGGGGGCCAGGCAATAGTGTCCGAAGTGTCGGACCTGTCAGACCGGCCCGACTGGTCGTAAACGTTCACCAGGAACGGAAAAACGTGGCCAAACCTAAGAACTGTAACCGTTCAGCAGTGCCGCAGATGCGCACCCCACTAGGGGTATAAACTTCAGAGGTTTGCGAAGTGTGCTAATTGCACATGAGCAGGCCGATGACAAAGCAGATGTGGTGCTGCTGAACGGTTACGACTGGTCTGACAAAGGTACCAAGATGAGCGTCAAGAACCTGCCCGAGAAGGCAGCCAAGATCCTGCGGGAAATCCGCAAAAGATACCAGGTCGACTTTGAGAACCTGCGGGTTGGACATACGGAGCTGGAAATTCTCACGATTCAGAACCTGGAACCACTCCTGGCCGGGAAGGATCCCTTCAAGGACGTGGAGAACTTTCCTTTCTGGGTCAAGCTCTGGGAGTCCTCCATGGTGCTGGCCGGCATGATGGCGGCCAGTAAACCCGGCCCCGGGCAAACCCTGCTCGAATTGGGCGCCGGGCTTGGGGCGCCGGGCCTGGCGGCCGCAGTCAGCGGCCATGCGGTGACCCTGAGTGATTATCAGCCCCTGATCCTCGATTTTCAGCGGGTCAATGCCGCGGCTAACGGCCTGCGGGGCATCCAGTTTCAGATTATCGACTGGCGGCAACCGCCGGCTCTGCCCCCTTTCGACACCATCATCGGCGCCGAGATTATTTATCGGGAGGAGTTCTTTGAGCCTCTGCTGGCGGTGTTTGCCGCTCTTCTTAAACCAGCGGGCGTTATTTACCTGGCCCACGACGCCAGGCGCCGCAGCCTGGGTAAATTTTTGAAACTGGCGGAGCCATATTATCGGATCGAGGCCACAGCCAGAAAATTGCGTTCCGCCAAGGATGAGTTGACCGTTATTGTCAACAGGTTGCAAAGAAGAAGAGCTGAAGGTTGAGGCAAAGAAGAAGAGCTGCCATGCCGGTTTATGAGTATGAACACACACAAGAGGCCTGTGGGCTGGGGCACTGTTTTGAAGTAACCCAGTCCATGAGCAGCGCCAAGCTGGCCACATGCCCTCGGTGCGGCGGGCCGGTCAAACGGCTGATTTCACTGGTGGCGATCAGTGCGCCGAAAACCGCCAGCGCCCTCAAGAACATGGGTTTCACCAAGCTGGTCCGCCGGGACAAGGGGGTGTACGAGAACGTCACCGCCACGGGCAAGGAAAGCCGGATCTGGGACGCCAGCAAGCCGGAAACCATGCCTGACCTGAAGTCAAAAATTCGGGATTGACCTGGCGCGCCTCTCTAAATGAGACAAACTGGCAGCCAGGAGCACAGGTCACTGGTGGTGTAATGCAAGTTTATGACGTGGTGGTGATCGGGGCGGGGCACGCCGGCTGCGAGGCGGCTCTTGCCGCGGCTCGTATGGGGTGCCGCACCGCGGTGATGGTCATCAATGCCGACACCATTGGTGCCATGTCGTGCAACCCGGCGGTAGGGGGGCTGGCCAAGGGCCACCTGGTGAAGGAGATCGACGCCCTGGGCGGCGAAATGGCCAGGAACATCGACGCCACCGGCATCCAGTTCAGGCGCCTTAATACCAGGAAGGGGCCGGCGGTCTGGTCTTCCCGCGCCCAGGCCGACCGCAGCCTGTACCGGCTGCGGATGAAGTCGGTGCTGGAGCAACAGGCCGGGCTGGACATCAAGCAGGCCGTGGTGGACCGGCTGCTGGTGGAGAACGGTCGGGTGGTCGGGGTGGTTACCTCCCTGGCCGAGGAGATCCGCGCCCGGGCCGTGGTGGTCGCCACCGGCACCTTTCTGAACGGCCTCATCCATATCGGCCTGCAATCTTTTCCGGCCGGGCGCATGGGCGACGCGCCATCCCTCCGGCTGCCCGAGCATCTGCGTGAGTTGGGCTTTGACATGGGCCGCATGAAGACCGGTACGGTGCCGCGGCTGGACGGCCGCAGTATCGATTATGCCGGGCTTGCGGCCCAGCACAGCGATGAGCCGGCCAACCTCTTTTCCTTTGCAAGCACCGGCGGCCCCCGGCTACCGCAGTTACCCTGCCATATCACCTATACCAACGAAGTCACCCACGCCATCATTCGGGCCGGGGTGGACCGTTCGCCCATGTATGCCGGCATCATCAAGGGGGTGGGGGCCCGTTACTGCCCATCCATCGAAGACAAGGTGATGCGTTTCCCGGACAAGGACCGGCATCAGATCTTCCTGGAACCAGAAGGCCTTGACACCACCGAGGTCTATCCCAACGGCGTGCCCACCAGTCTGCCCTTGGACGTCCAGCTCGCCATGCTGCAATCCATCGCCGGGTTGGAAAAGGTGCTGGTTATCCGACCCGGCTATGCCATTGAATACGATTATGTCGATCCCCTGGAGTTGCTGCCCTCCCTGGAAACCAAGCGGTTTAAGGGGTTGTTTTTGGCCGGCCAGATCAACGGCACCTCGGGCTACGAGGAGGCGGCGGCCCAAGGACTGATGGCCGGCATCAACGCCGTGCAGGCCTTGCGCGGGGAGGAGCCAGTGGTCCTCGACCGCTCCCGGGCCTACACCGGCGTACTCATCGATGACCTGGTGACCATGGGCACCAAGGAGCCCTACCGGCTGTTCACCTCGCGAGCCGAATATCGGCTGCTGCTGCGGGAGGACAACGCCGATCTGCGGCTCCGCGACCTGGGCCGGCAACTGGGTCTGGTGGACCAGACGACCTATGCGGGATTTTTGGCCAAGAAAAAGGCCATCGGTGCTGGGCTTACGTGGCTGCGGGAGACTACGGTGCGGCCGGAAGCCGGGGTAAATGAAAGGCTTGCCGAGCTTGGAAGCGTTCCGCTTAAGAACAGCATACTATTGGCCGATCTTCTGCGGCGGCCGGAATTGACCATTGCTGATCTCGCCCGAGTGACTGGTGCGGAACTCGGTGTTGCTAACGAGATCAAAGAAGAAGTCCAGCTCCAGATCAAGTATGAGGGGTATATTCAGCGGCAGGGCGAACAGGTCGCCCGTTTCCGGAAACTTGAAAGCACCGCCCTGCCCGGGGATTTTGTTTTTGCCGGGCTGGCCGGGTTGTCCAACGAAGCCGTGGAAAAACTCACTCGAATCCAGCCCCGCTCGCTGGGGCAGGCCTCCCGCATCCCCGGCATGACGCCAGCCGCCGTCGCGGTCCTTCAGGTTTATTTGAAGAAGGCCGGTCTTCTCTGATCCTGTTTACTTTCTTTGTTCCGCATACGCTCCGTTTTTTGCCTAGCAGTCTACAGCCTAACGGGCTAAACAACCTGAGCAGTTACCTTTTTTTCACATTTTTTAAAAAATTCTTGTTTGATCGGCCGGTGTCGGGTATTTTTTTCAGTGATTAAGAAGTTAGCTAATTAGTAAAAAACTAACATGCCTGCTCGGCTGAAATTTTCCATTTTTTTTGGTGTTCGGGCCGGAAAAATTCAGCAATCCGGACCGTATTCCGGGAATGCGGTTTTTTTGGGCAGGGGCTCCCGGGATAACTATTTGAACTAATAGCTAAATTTTATTGGTAAGCTTGGCCTGGTTATTGCTTCTTTAAAGCGCCGTACCAAAGGAGGGTGAGTCTGTTTTTGCCTGTCCGATCAAGTGGTTAGTGGCACTGTGTGGTAGACGATTAGTTCAATACAAGGTGTCGGCGGTTCAGCAAGTTAAAATGTTGGGGTGCTGACGTTGTCATATCTTGCAACTGGAAAATCAACAAGAGGGAATGATATGAAACGAATTGGCATTTTGGCGGCTGCGGGGGCAGCCATCCTGCTCGGCGGTCATGCGGCCAGTGCCGGCAATGTTGCGAATGCTTTCGCCATCGAGCCCGGTACATATACAGTGGGGGCCCGCCTGCTCTTTGATTACCAGCCAGATTGTAAATCGGCCTGGTTCAGAGACATCGACGTGGTCAATGTCTGGGAAATGGTGGTCTCGGAGAAACCCAACGGTAGCAGTCAGGTGGATTTTCAACCATTATCCACCCCCACGATCATGATGGATGGGCCCTTTGCGGGCTACGGCATAGCCTTGGATTTTTCCCTGCATCAGCTTGCTAATGGCCTTTTTAAAGGGGCACAAGGCAATTTGAGTTTCTATACTCCCACTGGCGAACTCTGGGATCCGGACGGCAACGCCCGTAACGGGGTCAGCGAAAAAATCAATACCAGATGGAACGGGCAGTTCGGTGCAGACGGTGTTTATGCAATCGGCCAGACCCGCTCCAGTAATTTTTTCCGGTGGAAGGCCCACGATATCGTGACCTTTGTGGACCCTGGGAACTATTCGTTGGAAACCGGGTTATTCTGGAATGAATATGCCGCCATGCCATATGATGGCAACCAAGCCAACAACATCAATTTTACCCTCACCGATGCGAGTGCGGTGCCCGAACCGGCCTCCCTGCTGCTGATCGGCGCCAGCCTGGCCGGTCTGGTTGGTTTGCGCCGCAAGAAATAAAAAAACGCCTTCCTCCTACCGTCCTAATCAAAAAGCAGGGCCAATCGGCCCTGCTTTTTTACGCCTTTTCCCTCCCCGGCGCCAGGGATGCCAAACATTAGGAGGCAGCCTGGCCGATGCCGAATTCCTTGATCTTGTAAAACAGGGTGGGCAGGCTGATTTCCAGCAGGCTGGCGGCCTTGGTCTTGTTGCCGGCGGTCTCGGCCAGGGCCTTTTCGATGAGCCGTTTTTCCAGGACAATGCTGTTCTTTTTGATGGAAAAGCCCTCCTCAAGGGCTGGCTCGTCGGACAGGGCGGCCCGCAGCAACTCGGGCGGCAGGTTGCCGGGTAACAATTCGTCGCCCTCGGCCAGGGCCATGCAGCGTTCAATGACGTTTTCCAGCTCCCGCACGTTGCCGGGCCATGAGTAGTCCATGAAGCGTTGCAAGGTCTCGGGGCCGACCCCCTTAATCCGCAGGTTGAGCCGTTTGTTGTACTTGGCGATGAAGTGCTCAACCAGCAGGGGGATGTCTTCCTTGCGCTCCCGAAGCGGCGGCACCTCGATGGTGAGGACGTTGACCCGGTAGAACAGGTCCTCCCGGAAGCGCTTCTGGGCCACCTCCTCACGAAGATTCCTGGCCGTGGCGGAGACGATTCGTACGTCCACCTTGATGGAGGTGGTGTCGCCCAGGGGGCGAATCTTTTCTTCCTGCAGGGCGCGCAGGATTTTCACCTGCAGGCTGGCGGGCAGTTCGCCCATCTCGTCCAGGAAGAGGGTGCCGCCGTCAGCCTCCTCGAACAGGCCCTTCTTGCTGCGGTAGGCATCGGTAAAGGCGCCCTTGACGTGGCCGAAGAGTTCGCTCTCAAGCAGGGTTTCCGGGATGCCGCCGCAGTTTACGCTTACCAGGGGGCCGTCTTTACGCGTCGAGTTGTAGTGGATGGCCTTGGCGATAAGTTCCTTGCCAGTGCCGGACTCGCCGGTGACCAGTACCGTGGTCTTGTAGTCGGCGATCTTGGCGATGGTATGGAAGATGGCGGTCATCTTCTTGCTCTTGGCCACGATATTGGCAAAGCTGTATTCGTTGGTCACCTCCTGGCGGAGGCGGCGGTTCTCGGCGCGAAGGTGCTCCTTTTCCGTCACCCGGTCCAAGGTGAGCAGGAGCTCGTCCACGTTCTGCAGGGGTTTGGCCAGGAAGTCGCTGGCCCCAAGCTGCATGGCGCGCTTCACATGCTCCATGCCGGAATAGGCCGAGAGCATGATGACGTTGGCGCGGATCTCTTTGTCTTGCAAGTTTTGGAGCAGGGCGAGGCCGTCCATCTCGGGCATGTCGATGTCGGAGATGATGTGGTCAAAGAGTCCGGCCTCCGCCTTGGCCAGGGCCTCCCGGCCGTTGGCCGCGGTTTCCACCGCGTAGCCGTTGCCCGACAGCATGGTGTCGAGCATTTCGCGCAGCATGGCATCGTCGTCAACCACCAGCACTCGTTTCTGTTTTTTAGCCACGAATTATTCCCTCCCACCCTATGGCAGCCAGTGCATGTAGCGCATGCAGAACAGAATCTCTTCCCGGAAAAACAGGTACAGCAGGGCGCTCATTGAAAGAAATGGTCCGTAGGGGATGATGGTTTTGCCCCCCTTTTTCTGTTTGACCATGGCGCCGATGCCGGCCAGGGAGCCAATGAGCGACGAACTGAAGATCACAAAGGGCAGACTCTGCCAGCCGAGCCAGGCGCCGATCATGGCGAGCAGCTTGATATCGCCGCCACCCATGCCTTCTTTTCTGGTCACCAGATAGTAGCCCAGGGCCACCACGTAAAGGATGCCGCCGCCGGCCACCAGACCGATAGCCGAGTTCCGCCAGGTCACATCGGGGTTGCATAGCGCGAAGCCGAGGCCGATGGCCATGCCCGGCAGGCTGATGACGTCGGGGATGATCTGGTGTCTGAGGTCGATGAAGATGATTACTAGAAGGGCGGCGGTGAACAGGAAATAGCCGGCAAAGGCTATGGAAATAAGGTAACGTTGAAACAGGGCCAGGGATAGCGTGGCCATGGCGAGTTCCACCAGCGGATATTGCCAGGAGATGGTAGCTTTACAGGCGCGGCAGCGGCGGCCCAGCAACAGGAAGCTCAGGATGGGGATGTTATCGAACCAGCGGATCGGGGCGCGGCAAAAGGGGCAGTGGGAGGCCGGCAGGACAATGGAGGCCTCGGGGTCGGGCAGCCGCAGGATCACGACATTCAGAAAACTGCCGATCAACGCTCCGAAGATAAAGGAAAAAATGTGGAAAAGATACACTGTGGCCAGGCCCCTTTTTTAGTGTGGATGGCTGAGAAAAAGTATGATAGTACTAGGCCATTATGCGTTTGCCGGGCCGTATGACGGGCTGCGGACCGTGACGCAATCGTATCTTCCACTATACTGGCTCTGGTTTCATTTTGCATCCAACTCTTAGTAATCATGACGTGAGCGGGCCTGAATCCGGGTTGGCCGGAACAGCCGTGGAAGCCATGCGGGACAACGTTGGTTTGCCGGCTGTGCCGATGCCGATGCCCATGGACGAGGCCGTGCGGCGCCTCAAGGCCGAGATCATCGCGCCGGATTGGCGGCTCACCGGTTACAGGCTTGCCCTGCTGGAGGCGGCCCTGGGCAGTCTGCGGGATGCCTTGGCCGCGCGGCGGGATGCGGTTGCCGTGGTCACCATGGCCGAGAATGTCCTCCTTTATATCAAGCGCCATCAGGCCTTGACTACCTATGTCCTGCTCGCCTTTCTCAAGGAGGCCATGGCCCTGGCGGTGGGCCTCCACGAGGAGACCGCGCCCGATCCGGACCAGGATGCCTGGACCTTTCGGGCCGCGTACCAGCGTTTTCAGGCCGTGAAGCGAAGTCTGCAAGGCGGGGCCGGGGCGCCGCCAAGATCGCCGCGTTCGTTGCCACAGGCAGGCGACTTGGACCTGGAGGTTGGGGAAAACAGCGGAGCCGGTAACCGAGGAAAAAAGGTTGGCCTGGTGCAGGTGGTCGAAGGCCTGGCCCGCGATGTGCAGATGCTGGCCGACCGGGTCGAGGCGCAAGGCGAGCTGCTTGAGCGGCTGCTCGCTAGGTTTGACCGGACGCCACCGGACTGAAAGAGTTGCAGGCCGCCGAGCATCGAGCTATCATCGGGTAAGGGAGCGGGCACGGGAGGGTGACAGGAGTTCTTCTCTTGCCTTGAGCCTTGCGCCTTCAGCTCCCATAAATCCACGGAGGGGAATATGGCACGAAACGAGCGGCGCTCCAACACCAGGGTTGCCTTCCAGACCACCATGGATGTGGCCTTTACCGGCGGTCGGAAATATCCCGGCTGCGCCATTCAGGATCTTAGCGTGAAGGGGGTCTTTTTGGTCGGGGTGCGGCAGCAGGCGGTTGGCGATCGATGCGACCTGACCCTTTGTCTTAGCGGCACGAGCAGCGAACTGTGCCTGCGCATGCAGGGTGAGGTGATGCGCGTTGAAGATGGCGGCGTGGGCGTCCATTTCATCGAGATGGATATCGACAGCTTTTACCACTTGAAGAATATCGTCTACTTTAATGCCGCGGACCCGGACCACATCCAGGAACAGCTTGTGGAATAGGAGATCGTCATGGCCTTGATGCAGATTACCGTTATCCCCCTGGGCCTTGCCTCCTCCAGTGTTGGGGAATATGTGGCGGACATTGAACTTTTTTTGCAAAAGGCAGGGGTGGCCTGCCAATTGAACGACATGGGCACGGTTATCCAGGGTAAGGCCGCCGAACTGTTTGGCCTCGCGGCCCGGATTCATGAACTCCCCTTTAATAAGGGGGTGCGGCGGGTGGTCACCCAGATTGTGCTGGATGATCGCCGTGATCAGGCGGTTGCCATCGGCGACAAGGTCGCCGCGGTGCGCGCCCGGCTGGCGCTGGCAAAATAACCACGAGAGGGATGTATGACCGCAAAAAGCCTGGTCAGGCAACGCTATAGGCTGCGCAAGGCGCCTTTCTTTATAATCTTCTTTTTCTTGCTTTGCGTGTGCGTGGGTATTGCCGCCGATGAGCCGGCCCGCGTCTTCGAGCAGGCGGTGCGGGTCTGCCTGAGCTGCATAGGGATCGGCTAACTGATGAGTTTCTTACGTAAATGGGTGCAGGCAATCTTCAGCCTGCTGACCAACGCTTACTGGGCCTTTCCCTTTACCCGCACCATCTACCAGGGGCCCATGAAGGTGATCTGCGCGCCGGGGCTCAACTGTTATTCCTGCCCGGCCGCCACCACCTACTGCCCCATCGGCACCATCCAGCAGCTCCTGGCCTCGGTGCGGCTCACCCTGGCGAGCGGCCAACTGCTGGTCGGCTTTTCCGTGGTGGGCTTCATCGGCATGCTTGGCGGCCTTTTTGGCCGCATGATCTGCGGCTGGGCCTGCCCCTTCGGCTTTCTCCAGGAGTTGCTCTACAAGCTGCCGACCCGGAAATTCTTGGTGCCCAGGGTGTTGCGCTATGGGAAATATTTTTTCCTGGCCTTTTTCGTGGTACTCCTGCCCTTGATCGTAGTAGATGACTTTGGCGGCGGCGTCACCTGGTTCTGCAAGTATGTCTGCCCGGCCGGCACCCTGGAGGCAGGTCTGCCCATGCTGGTCATGCAGCCCAGCCTGCGGGCCCAGGTGGGCGGACTTTTTCTGAATAAGTTCGTCATCATGATTTTTGTCCTGGTCTGGAGCGTGCTGGCCAGCCGTCCCTTCTGCCGCACTATCTGCCCGCTTGGCGCCTTTTACGCCCTGTTCAGAAAGGTGAAGCTGGTCAGACTGCGGCTGAACGAGAACAACTGCACCAACTGTCACGCCTGTCACGCCGTTTGCCCCATGGGCGTGAAGTTCAACGAGTCGCCCGACGACGCGGAGTGCATAACCTGCCTGGCTTGCATGCACAAGGCCTGCCGGTTTGAGGCCATCTACCTGGAGGTGGGCGGCATTCCCCTGGGCCCCGCGCCGGCGCCGCGGCATGTCCGGGACGCGAGAGAGGTTTCTTAAGGTTTGTTGTCCGCGATCCAGACGCCTTTAATGCACAAAAAGCCGCCTCGCTTGCTGTGCGGGGCGGCTGCGCTAACATAGGCAGTCCACAAATGAACAAGATAATAAATCACTAAAGCAGGATGTTCGCATAAATAAGTAAAAGCGGTTTTTCTCGGGCATTTATCAATATTGATGGACTCGTAAAAACTCGTCATTCCGGCGAAGGCCGGGGTCCAGCTTTGCTGACCTTTGATCTAACGCGGCGCGGCTATCAGACGGCTAGTTCACTTCATGCCGCAACTGACATGTGATAATCATGAAAAAACGTTTTAACCTACTCATGGAGTTTTCAGTCCCGCTCCTTACCGGGGTGGTGGTCGCCCTGGCCTGGGCGAACCTCGCTCCGTCTGGCTACCACCATTTCATCCATGCGCCCATGCTCGGGACGCGCAGCTTCCATTTCCTTACCAATGAACTGTTCATGGTGCTGTTTTTTGGCATGGCGGCGGTGGAGATCACCAAGAGCTGCATCCCCGGCGGGGATCTCTATCCCCTGCGCAAGGCGATAAACCCCCTTATGGCAACGCTGGGCGGGGTTATCGGCCCGGTGCTCGTCTATCTGGGTCTCAACGCGGTGATCGGTGACCCCACGCTAACCAGGGGCTGGGGCATTCCCACCGCCACCGACATTGCCCTGGCCTGGCTGGTCGCCAGCCTGGTCTTCGGCCGGCGCCATCCCGCCATTGCCTTTCTGCTGCTGCTGGCCATAGTCGATGACGCCATCGGCCTGGCCATCATCGCGGTCTTCTATCCGGACCCGCTGCATCCCATAGCCTTGCAATGGCTTGGGCTTACATTGGCCGGCATGGGTGTCGCCTTCTTGCTGCGACGCGGCAAGGCCGCCAGCTATTGGCCCTACCTCCTCCTGGGCGGCGGCCTGAGCTGGGCAGGCCTGTTCAAGGCCCACGTCCATCCGGCCCTGGCCCTGGCCTTCATCGTCCCCTTCCTGCCGCCTCCGCCACGGGAACGGCAGCATCTCTTCGAGGATGACCCCAGGGATCTCTCGCCCCTGGCCAGCTTTGAGCACGAATGGAAGGTGGTGGTCGATTGCGGGCTGTTCATGTTCGGCCTGGCCAATGCCGGAGTCGAGTTCGCCGCCATCGGCGTCGCCACCTGGCTGGTTCTGGCCTCGCTTGTGATCGGCAAGACCGGCGGCATCTTCAGCATGGGATTACTGGGCAAAAGGCTTGGCTATCCGCTGCCGGCGAAGGTCGGCAAAAAGGAGCTTTTACTGATCGGCCTGATCGCCGGGCTTGGCCTGACGGTCGCCCTGTTCGTGGCCGGCGAGGCCTTCACCGATCCGCTTATCCAGGGCGCGGCCAAGATGGGGGCCTTGTGCAGCGTTGGTTGCGGCATCCTCGCCATCATCGCCGGGAGACTGATGAGGGTGCGGCGCCGACCATGAGGCAGGATGCCCCCCCGACCAACCCGCACGGGATTCTCCGGGGCACCCATGTCCATCAAGGTCAATCTTGCCAACAATCTTGCTAATCAAGCTTGACTTAACTGAGCCTCATGCAATAGTTGTTCGTCATGCCGACGCTCTTTGCAGTACCCCCTTGAGGGGGAAAGGCCGGCATCCAGCAATTACAACAAGTTGCAAAATCTCTGGACTCCTGTTTCCACCGGAGTGACGACTTTTGCAACAGGCTGTAATTTTGACCACAGGGAGAAATCTTTCCAGTTCATTGACATAGACGCAATTAACCTTCGCAACTTTCTCCCCTGCATCCATGCAATGCACTGCATGCTTGCCAAAATTCAATCATTGGATCAACCTGATAAACCCATTAGCTCTACTGGTTGTCCGACTCCACGGCCTCGCGCAAGCGTTCGGCATAGTCAGGAATTGCCGCGACAATACGCACCCAGGCTGCCATCATCGGGATGCCCACCGGGTCCTTGACAAACTCCTGGATGGCCAATTTTAGCGAGCAGACAAAGGCATCCACCGCCTCGATCTCGCCGTGCCGGTCATAAGACAGGCCGTTCACCAGCGACAGGGCATGGTACTTCTCGATGGCAATACGGGACTCCTGGATATAGGAAGTCAAGAGGGTACGGAAAAACGCTTCGCTCATCACCAGGCCGTCCTGGCTCAAAACCCGGAACAGGGCCTGAGCGATATCGTTGGCCATGCGGACCAGCCCCTGGTCCGGCTTATCCCGTTGCAGCCCTTGGTGCTTGTGCTCGTAGCTGCCAATAATCTCCACCTGGCAGATGCGATTGACCGAGGTCTTGTGGTAGACCTCACTGAGCATCGAGACCTCCAGCCCCCAAGTCGGAGATATCCTCAGCCCCCTGGCTAGACTACTGACAAAGGCAAACTCGCCGGACAGGGCGTAGCGGAAATCATCAAGGTATTCGACAAAGGCGTTGTACCCCAAGATCGGCTTCAGAGTATGGACCAGCGGGGTTTAGAAGAGCCTGGTCACCCGACCGTATAATTTTTCCGAGACCCGGGCATAGTAACCCTTGCTGAATTCGAAATCGATGGCCGGATGCACCACGGGATAGACAAGCCGCGCCAGCATTTCCCGCTGGTAATTGACGATGTCGCAAACTCAACAACGGTATACCCAGCCAACGCCCGACCAGCTTCGATGGCAAAACCTTGATAGCCGGCCGGAAAATAGATACCTCCGCCGTTCTCCACGACAAAGGGCTCGGCGATTCCCATCTCCTGCTGAATAATTTCGACCTCGCCACGGGTTTCACTGGTCACAAAAACCAGAGGAATCGCCCTGGCGCCGATCCTGGCTAGGACGGGCCGCGCCGCCTCGAAAGAGTAATCAGCGTGGTTGAGCAGGCTGCCGTCAAGGTCGGTGAAAATCAGTAACGCCACAGTATCAGGCCTCCTGCCGCCATGCTGCGGTGATCCCGCCTGAGGCGGCAAAAAAATCAATTGCTCAGGCTGAAAATGGTCGCCTTACCACCCCCAAACCAGGTCCCTGGCCACCCAGCCAACGAGGCCGTTCTCATGCCGCACCTTGACCCAGCGCTTCCTCTTCTCCAGGGTGGTGAAAACGACGCCGTCCAGGGCCATGCCCACGACACGGTGTTTACGACTCGGACCACTACGGATGTTGATCTTGGGCTTCTTGACAATAAAATGAGCGGCAGTGGAAAGCAGTTTCTGGTTCACCCAACCGGTATCGTTGGCCACATCCCGAACCTGCACCCATTGCCCCCTGGTCTCTAGGACCTCAAGGGGATAACCCCGCCCCAGCTCCCAGACCACCTCGTAGTTCTTGCCCGGCCCGCTGCGCATATTAACCTTGGCGCCATCGATGCTCACCATCCTGGCCTGCGCCGCAGGTACGGCAAGAAGAAGAAAACATAGGACAGCTACGAGTCGTGTCATGATAAGTCTCCGAAATAAAGATGACCGGGCGGATTTACCGGCTTACCGCCGCCATATCCTCCTTTCAAAGCGGCGTCGCGCCCAAGGGAATGCCACCCGCCTCCAGGCGAATGGCGTTGAAAACCGCAGGCTTTGCACGAGCAGGCCAGGCAGATGATGCTCTCAGCCCGAGCGGAGAATGTTTTGAACTTGCCCCAGGGGGCGGACGCCGTAACAGACCCGGCAATGGATGCAGTTGTTTACTTTGAGCCGCAGCCGGACCTTCTACCCCTTGCGGAACAAGGCTTAGAATGCTCCCCAGCGGACAAATGGTCCGGTAGCAAGGCCGGCTGGCCAGAATGCTCCAGGCAACGACGACTTACAGTATTACCAATTTATGCAAAAAATGCAAACCCGCCGGACAGGCCTGCGCCAGGAGATTCAGCGGTTCGGACCGATTCCCCTTGACCGGTGCAGGTTATCCGGTATGGTTGGGCACAGGTGATGCTGTCGCGCTCCCGGACAGCACGCCCCTCCCCGACCAGCCTGCCAAGGAGGAATCATGCACAAACGTCTTAACCTGCTCCGGGAATTCTCGGTCCCACTCCTGGCCGGGGTTGCGGTCGCCCTGACCTGGGTGGACCTGGCGCCAACAGGCTACCACCAGTTCAACCACGCGCCCATGCTCGGGTTGCTCAGTTTCCATTTCCTCACCAATGAACTGTTCATGGTGCTGTTTTTCGGCCTGATCGCGGGGCTTGGCCTGACGGTCGCCCTGTTCGTGGCCGGCGAGGCCTTCACCGATCCGCTTATTCAGGGCGCGGCCAAGATGGGCGCCTTGTGCAGCGTTGGTTGCGGCATCCTCGCCATCATCGCCGGGAGACTGATGAGGGTGCGGCGCCGACCATGAGGCAGGATGCCCCCCCGACCAATCCGCACGGGATTCTCCGGGGCACCCATGTCCATCAAAGTCAATCTTTCTGACCCCGAGGACCGCAAGGAAGAGAAGAAGGTGAAAGTCATCAGGATGTGGACCCATTATGGGTGAGAGGCAGTATTCTAGCCGGCAAGCTTTGGAACCAGCATGGGAATAGCTGCGGATCTTGTCATCATCATGGTTGCCGCCCTGATCGGGGCGCTCATCGCGCAACGGCTCAGGCAGCCGCTGATCCTGGGCTATATCCTCGCCGGTATCGTCGTGGGGCCTTATACCGGGGGGGTCACGGTCAGCGGCATCCATGAAATCGAGCTGCTGGCCGAGATCGGCGTGGCCCTTCTGCTCTTTGCCCTGGGCCTGGAATTTTCCCTCAGCGAACTGAAACCAGTCCGCCACATCGCCCTGCTTGGCACGCCGATTCAGATCCTGCTCAGCATTGCCTTCGGTTTTGCCCTGGGCAGATTTTTCGGCTGGTCTACAACGCAGTCCATCTGGTTCGGGGCACTGATCTCCCTGTCAAGTACCATGGTGACGCTCAAGACCCTTACCGGCAGGGGTCTTATGGGCACCCTTTCCAGCCGGGTGATGCTCGGCATCCTGCTCGTGCAGGATCTGGCCGTCATCCCGATGATGATCATCTTGCCGCATCTGGGCAATCCAGAGTCAGGCCTGCCCCTGCTGGCCGTGGCGGCGGGCAAATCCATGATATTTCTCGTGCTGATGCTCTACGTGGGCACGAAACTGCTCCCCTGGCTGCTGGCCTCGGTTGCCCAATGGAACTCCAGGGAACTCTTCATCCTGTCGACCACGGCCATTGCCCTGGGCATCGGCTACGCCACCCATCTCTTCGGTCTGTCCTTTGCCTTCGGCGCCTTTGTCGCCGGCATGGTGATCAGCGAGTCTGATTATGGCCACCAGGCGTTGAGCGATATCATTCCCCTGCGGGACATCTTTGGTCTGCTGTTTTTCACCTCCGTGGGCATGCTCATCGATCCGGCATTCGTCTTTGCCCACTGGCGGCAGATTCTCTCCCTGCTGCTGGTGATCGCCCTGGCCAAGGGCGCGATCTGCATCGTTCTGACACGCCTATTCGGTTATGGCAACATTGTGCCCCTGGCGGTCGGCTTCGGACTCTTTCAGGTTGGGGAATTCTCCTTCGTGCTCGCCAGGGTCGGCCTGGCCGCACAGGCAATCACCCAGGACATTTATTCCCTGGTGCTGGCCGTGTCGGTACTCAGCATGGTGGCAACTCCGTTTACCGCTGCCCTGGTCACCCCGATCTATGCCTTCAAAAAACGCTTTTCCCGGCCAGAACCTTTGCGGATCAGAAACCTTCCCAGCCAGGGACTAAAAGACCATGTGGTAATCGCCGGCGGCGGCAGGGTCGGGCAGCATATTGCCCGCATCCTTACCGAACTCTCCGTCCCCTTTGTCCTCGTCGAGTTGCACCATCAACGGATGCTGGAATGCAAGGGTGCCAATTTCCCCGTTATTTACGGCGACATGAGCCAGCCCACGGCCATCGAGGCCTCGCATCTCCATCTGGCCAGACTGCTGCTTATCACCACGCCTTCAGTGGTGGTCAGCCAGGCTATTGTCAGGCATGCCCACCGCCTCAAGCCAGACCTGCATATCGTCGCCAGGGCAGAGGGGGTTGCCCAAACCCGGCGACTGTATGAAAACGGCGTTTACATGGTGGTGCTGCCGGAGATGGAGGCAGGGCTCGAGATCGCACGCCAGGCTTTGCTGCATCTAGAAATTCCAGTGACGGTCATCCAACAATATACCGATGAGATCAGGCAGAAGTTGTATGCGCCGATGTATTCCCAGCAGAACTACCATCTCCTCACCAAACTGAGCACGATCAACAACCTGCTGGAGATCTCCTGGGTGGAAATCAATCCTGACAGTCCACTGATCGGTGTAAGCCTCAAGGATGCGGCGGTGCGAACCAGAACTGGCGCTTCGGTGGTGGGGGTGATGCACAAAAAAGAATTTTACTCCAACCCCAAAGCGGATTATCATTTTTAATGAAGGGGATCTGATCGTGGTCGTGGGAAATCAGCAGGAACGGTTCGCATTCAAAGCGATGGCCGCACCCCCAGCAAAACAAGTGCCACCTGAGTCTGTCTTGGAAGACATCCTATGAAAAAACTTCGTTGCCTCCCTACCTTGCTTCTGTTTTGCTGCCTGCTTTTCTCGCTCATGGATGCCCAGGCTACGAGGGCCACGGATCTTTCACAGGGGCAAACCATATACGTGCCCGCCTACTCTCATATCTATGTGGGAAACCGAGAACAACCTTTTTTGCTGACCATTACCCTCAGCATCAGGAACACTGATGCCCGATACCCTGTCACCATAACCACTGCGGACTATTACGACACCAAGGGGAAGCGCATCAGAAAATATCTGGAGAAGCCAGTATCCCTTGGACCTTGGGAATCGATCCGCTATGTGGTGCCGCAGAAAGACAAGAGCGGCGGCTCTGGAGCCAACTTCGTGGTTGAATGGAACTCGGAAAAGGCTGTTAACCCGCTGCTCGTCGAGACAATCATGGTAGGCCCGGAAGGGATATCCCTCATCTCGCGCGGTCAGGCAATCAGCGTCGCAAAGTGATGTTGCCTGCAGGCTCGTCGATTTTGTTGGGAAGCGATTAGGGAGGCACCAAGGGCACCAAGAGGCACCAAGGGGACGTTGGTGTTTTAGTGATTTAAAAGCATAAATGAGTCAGGCGAAGCAGGGCGGGGTGATTTTGTGGATATATGGGTCCGACAAGCTGAAAATCAGATCGGGAAATCCAGTACCAGCCCAGATTTCATTGCAGCATTTTGATAATGTGTTTCGCCAGGGTATCTTTGATTTCGCGGTGCCGGGGAATGGGCTGGCTCGCCTTGGTCGCCGGGTTATGATACCAGTCGTGATTTCCGCCATGGCGGATGAGCAAGCAGCCCATTGCCTCGATGGTCCGGATCAATGCGGTGCGCTTCATGCGACTTGCAGATCTCCCACCCGGTGGACACAAGGGATGTGGTCGGCGTTGAGGTCTTTGTAGATGTCCAGCAGGTTTTGCTTGAGTTCTTCAAGCGTCGTGCCCTGGCTCCTATAGTCTGGGAACTCCTCCATCCAGCCGATGAACATATCGTCTTCCGTATAGAAGATGAACTTTTTTGTTTCCATGGTGCCTTCCCTCTCTCTTGTTTGGACGGACAGTGCTTACGATAACAACATACCTATCGTCTCGGGACATTGTCAATGGGGCATTCTGGACGCAATAGAAGGCACCAAGGGGACGTTGGTGTTTTAGTGATTTAACATTATAAACGAATCAGGTAAATCAAGGGGCAAGGCTCCGGAATCCGGCGTTCGGCGGGCAATGCGGGACAACTTCAGATTATAAGTTTTTTGCGGGCAGGTCCGGTTTTCGGCCCTGCCAGCTAGCGTTTTGGTGGTTACCCTTGACGCCGCTTGACTCTGGCGTAAAAATATCAATATCAGGTCTTGCTGTTAGACGCGTGTTTTTTTCGCCGGGATGGGGATGCGTGGCAAGGTTCACTGTTGACCAACCGCAAAACAGGGGTGGCAAATGGCAATTGCATTTGAAGTGTTGGAGGCCGAAGCTCTCAAGCTTGCCGCGGCTGAGCGTACGAGACTGGTTGAGCAATTGCTCGTGAGTCTCGACGAGGATTCGGAGATCGAGAATGCCTGGGCTGTTGAGATAGAAAAAAGAATCGAGGCCGCCGATAACGGAACAGTGCAACTCCTGCCCGTTGCTGACGTTCTTGCTCAAGCCCGCGCTGCGCTCAAATGATTGTCTATATCCATCCTGAGGCGGCTGCGGAACTAAGCGAGGCGGCGTTATTTTATGTGGAGCGTTCCAGTAAGGAGTTGGGGCCAAGAGAAGAGGGGAACGGGCCGAGACGTTTGATTTTCTTGGCCTGACCCACTACTGCGGCACAAAACGGGACGGCACAGGGTTTCGGATGAAGCGGGTGACTACCCGCAAGAAGTTTATCGCCAAGCTGATAATCTTCAAGGAATGGTTGAAGAAGGCCAGGAACTTGAAGACCAAGGACCTTTGGGAAACAGCCAAAGCCAAATTGCGGGGCCATTACAACTACTACGGGGTAACCGACAACCTGCGCGGCATTGCCAGGTTTGGCAATGAAGTGGAAAAGCTGCTGTTCAAGTGGCTGAACCGTAGGGGAAAGAAAAACTGCCTCAATTGGGAAAAGTTCAAAGAGATGCTGAAGCGATTTCCTTTACCGCAACCAAGGATCAGGGTCAGTATGTTTGGATTTTCTGTGAATTGACCATGCGAGGAGCCGTGTGCGTAAATAGCGCAAGCACGGTTCTGAGAGGGGCCGGGGACAACGGTTAAAACACAACTGACACGATAGGCACGTAGTAGCCGCGTGCGGCGAGGCGTCAAGAAAAGACTCGTTGTGGACGTGTTGTTTTCATCGGAGAAGCCAGTCTACTCGACCTCGGACAAAATGTCTCGAGTCCAGACCCGAGGACCGTCATAAAGGTCAAGGTGGGCAGCGTGGCACCCCATGGAGGAAAAACATTACATTGAGTGGATCGAGGTGATTGCCGACGGCAAGGCTGCAGCCAGTTCCTGGTGCCCGACCAGGCACCGTAGGCGACCTTCTGCATTGAGGCAACCAAGATCACGGCCCGGAAGTACTGCAACCTGCACGGTCTGTGGAAGGCTTAAAGCTGTCAGTTCCCAGTTGTCAACGGTCTGAGGTGGCCGCCTTCGCGTCAGGTCAACTGGCCGCTTTCACCGGAATACCCACACTGCTTTCATCCCAATATTTAATTTTTAAGATGTGACCCTGCTCTATCCCTCGCGGTGGTCATTGACCATCGGCCTTGGCAGCTTTGCTGACTTTAAGGCGATCTAGCGCGGCGCGACAGACCTTCAACTGCATTCACTCCTTGTGATTGTCGAGAAATGGTGAATATGTTGTAAAATCACAGATAATAAGCAAGGAATCGTGTCCGTATGCGCTGATTTCTAAAGTCCATGAATCAACCTGCCAGACCGTATCCTCAGGCGCTCTGGTGTGGCCTTCACTGCTTTTCCCTCGCCCTCCATTTCTGCCGATCCTCCGAGCTGCAAAAAACACAAATTCTTTTTTGGCCTAGGACTCTATTTGTCCCAGGCCCGGTGATATGGTTTGATCAGGAAACATGCGGATCAGCCAAAACCTTGGCTGCTGACGCAGGCTGGTGAAGCGGCTGTATTGCAGGAGGCGGGGCTTCGCCACGCTGGAGCAGTTAGTCGTTTTGTCGAATCTGGAGAGTATCAACGCCGTGCTGATCCATCAAGGGCTTACATCATCGGAACGCCTCGCGCAATTGAATGACATAGCCATAAGCCAGATGCGTTCGTTGATTGGCAGCTCTGCAATCAAATACCTGGCGGCAGGTACTGGCAAAAAAATCGGGAAGGGCAAATGACCAGGAAACAGAAAATAGAACTGACTTGGATCGGCAAGGAGAAGCGGCCATGACTGTGCCGACGATTTTCATTCAACGCCGAAAATAAATCTGTTTGAATGAATAAGTAGATAAAGCGGGAGCCTCCCGGTGGCGGACAGCTCATATACTGAGTAATGAGCAGGCGGGGTCGAATGAATCGCCCCAAGTCAGACCCACAAGGAGGCTCCTATGAAAAGTATCTACTACATCGGTCTGGACGTCCACAAGAAAAGTATTGCCTGAAAAGTATTGCCTACTGCATTAAGAGCGTCACCGGCAAGGTGATTCGACAGGGAGTAATCAGCGCCGACCGCAAGGCCCTGCGGCAATGGCTGGCAGAACTGCCCGGCCCTTGGCACGGGGCCATGGAGGCGACCCTCTTCACCGGCTGGATCTATGACTTCCTCAAGCCCCATGCGGTTGAGTTGAAGGTGGCGCATCCGGAGATGCTCAAGGCGATCACTGCGGCCAAGAAGAAAAACGACCGGGCCGACGCGGAAAAGCTAGCCGACTTGCTGCGGGTCAACCTGCTGCCGGAATGTTTCATGATGTCCGAAGAGTTGCGGGAATTGAGAAGAATCCTGCGTTACCGTAATTTGGTGGTGCGCACCGCCGTTACGATGAAGAACAAGATTGCCGGCCTGTTTATGGAGGTGGGAGCGACTTATGACAAAAAGCGACTGCACGGCAAAAGGTATTTTGGCCAGTTGCTGGAACGGGTGGAGGATGTGCCGGAGTCGGTCAAGGAACTGCTGCGTCTAAGCCGTGGCAATTTGGAACTTTTTGCGGCGGTGCAAAAGAAGTTGATCAAGACCCTGCGCGAGAATCCACTGATTCGGAAGCGGGTGGAACGATTACGGAGCATCGCCGGGGTCGGTGAAATCATGGCCCTAACATGAGCTTTGGAGATCGGCGATCCTCAACGGTTCAGCAACTCACGACAGGCAATCAGCTACTGCGGCCTATGCAGCGCTCAACGGGAATCGGCAGGCAAGGAACACCGTGGTCCGATCTCCAAGAAACGCAACAAGCATTTGCAGACCATGCTGATTGAAGCGGCGAACATAGCGCCGAATTGGAATCCGTAACTGGCTACGGTGCAGGAGAAAGAACTGGCGCGGGGCAACCGCAACAGGGCAACTATTGCGGTGGCGCGCAAGCTGGTGGAGTTTCTGCTGGCGGTAGACCGGCGCGGCACTCATTTTGTGGAGGAAAGGCCGCCAATGGCTGCCTGACCGGAGAATAATATAACCATTTTGCTCGAACGATCTTCCCGCCGGGCCTTGCCCTAATTGGGGTCTGCGTGAGCCGAAAGGCTGCACGCCCTTAAATCTGTTTCGAGGCCGGCGGGTTGGCCCAAACTCAATCTTCCGTGAAGGGGGAAAGCCCCTGGAGACGGCAAATGGATGTCTGGTCGCCTGATCGGCGGACCAAACGAAGAGATCAAAGAGCTCGGACGGCGCGAAGGGGTGAGCGTGCAAGCAACAGGAAGACGACTTCCGCAAGGTTACGGGAAATCTCCGTTTTCCCCTTGACTTTAC
>MNYK01000060.1 GCA_001873115.1 Desulfobacterales bacterium CG2_30_60_27
CCCCATCGCACTGATTGTCATCGCCCCCCCCCAAATCCCCGAATACTCTTGCACGTAAACTCTACTATTGCACTATGGTTGCATATACGCAGTTAATAGCATGCAATTAAATGCATAATTGCAAACAGTCGCATGATCGCTATTGTTGCGCGACCATGCCGGTCTGTATGGCGACACTATTTTTTTGTCCAGCAAGTATCACCAAATATGACAAAATATCAACGTATTGTCATGACAAACAATACGTTCTAAGTTACCGCCCCCTGTCTTTATGCACCCTGCACCCCCTTTTGGCACGATCCCTGCAAAACAGTGCGTTCAGAATAGTTGTATGCAACAGCTAAGTTGCATACATTTTTTTTAAAAAAATCAGCAACAGCCAACTGTATTTTGTTTTTTTAAGTTATAACACAAGGAGAGAACCATGAAAAAAGACCGGCAGAGAGAAAATCCTGTAACCCGCTCATTGGTGGAGGATAGACTTCATGAGTAAGAAAATCATTACTGGAGGGCTGGCCCTGCTTGCCCTCATGTTGCTGACCATCCAACCGGCCGCCCATGCCATGGAGGGGCCCGAGACCGCAACCCTCGATACCCTGACCAACCTCTTTGAAGCGGTATCATTTAATCATGCCATGCATGTAGATGTTGCGGCTAACGACTGCTCGGTCTGCCACCATCACACCACCGGCACCAAGGTCACCGATGAACGGTGCGCCCGCTGCCATAAAAACAGCGGCGAGACCAGCTCAGTGGCCTGCCGCGACTGCCACCCAGCCGATCCCTTTTCAGCCGAGCACCTTCAAAAAATTGCCGATGCACCACTGCTTTATCACATCGACCAACCTGGCCTGAAAGGCGCTTATCACCGCAAATGCCTTGGCTGCCACAAGGAAATGGGCGCGCCCAGTGAATGTGAAGCTTGTCATAAGAGAACCGAGAAGGGCGACGCCTTTTACCGGTCTGGCAAATTCGCACCAGCAGCAGGCAATGAACATGCGTCGGAATAAAACAGACATCATCATCTTGATGTTCACCATTTTTTTGAGAGGACAGGATGAAAAACTTACTAGATCGTAGAAAATTTCTCAAAGGGGGCCTGGCCAGCGGCGTGCTTGCCTCGGTGCTCGGTACTGGCAAAAAAGCCAGCGCGGAACACAGTTTTGAAGGCTATCCGGACAGCATGGGCGTGCTGGTCGACTTGAGCAAGTGTATCGGCTGTCGCACATGCGAGGCCGCCTGCAACAAGGAACAGGAACTGCCGGCCCCGGACAAGCCATTTGACGACATGTCGGTTTTTGACGAAATCCGCCACGGCCAGAAGCGCCGCACCTCGGAAAAGGCCTACACCGTGGTCAACCGTTACGACGTGCCCGGCCATGACGGCCCGGTATTCCGAAAATTCCAGTGCAACCACTGTAACGAACCAGGCTGTCTCTCTTCCTGTTTCGTAAACGCCTATACCAAGACCCCGGAAGGCGCGGTGATCTACAACGAAAAGGTCTGCGTGGGCTGCAGGACGTGCATGATCGCCTGCCCCTTCTATGTACCGGCCTATCAATATTCCAGCCCGATCAACCCGGTGATCAAAAAATGTAAAATGTGCTACGACACGCGCCTGAAATTCGGCCGGCCGCCGGCCTGCGTCGAGGCCTGCCCCCAGGAGGTCATGACCTTCGGCAAACGCCGCGATCTCATCAAACTAGGGCATGAACGCATTCAGGGAAATCCTGGCAAATATATCGATCATATCTATGGAGAAAAAGAGGTCGGTGGCACGGCCTGGATGTATCTGTCCAGCGTGCCATTTTCAGAGGTCGGCTTCAACACCGAGCTTGGCGATCAGCCGATCATCAACTATGTGAAGGAATTCCTGACCGTGGTGCCCATGGTGCTGACCATCTGGCCCGCCCTGTTCACCGGTTTTCATCTCCTGGCGAGACGCAAGGAAAATCAAAAGACAACCACACCATCAGACAGGAATGCATAAGGAGATCATTTCATGAAACGCTATGTCGCCCAAGGGTATGACCTGCCCTTTCTCAAAAACGCCGCCACCGGCGGTGATAAAAAATGGAGCATTAAAGAAAAACTGCTGCTGGGCCTTACTCCGGGCCAATACCTGGCCCAGTTTGTGCGCAACCCGTTCAACTGGCTCTTTCTGCTCATCTTCATGGCGGGCCTGCCGATCCTGATCGGCCGCTTCTATTACGGCCTCGGCTGGGCCACTCACGGTTCCTACGATTATCCCTGGGGCTTGTTCCTGGGATGGGGCCTCTTCGTCATGGTGCCCCTTTCCGCCTCCGGCTTCATGTTGGGCACCACGGTTGAGGTCTTCGGCCGGGATGATTTCAAACCCATTGAACGCCTCGCCCTGCTGAACGGCCTGCTAGGCTATCTGTTCGCGGTTATCTTCCTGCAGGTTGACCTCGGCCAGCCCTGGCGGCTGATCTATCCCATGTTTGTTTCCCTGGGACCAGCCGCGGTCCTGTTCCTGGTGGCCTGGCATGTTGCCACCTACCTCTCGGTGCAGGTCGCGGAACTCCTGCCGGCCTTGGCTGAATGGGGAAACTGGCCAGGCTTGAAAAAATTCATCAGGAGCATGATCCTGGGACTCACCATCTCCGGCATCATCCTCTCCACCCTGCACCAGGGCGCCTTGGGGGCGCTGTTCACCTATGCGCCCGGCAAGGTGCATCCGCTCTGGTATTCCGCGCCGTTCCAATGGTTCTACTTCTTCTGCTCATCGATCTTCGCCGGGCTTTCCATGCTCATCGTGGTGAGCACCCTCTGCAAACGTTTCCTCTCCTGGCGCTGCGATCGCCGCTTTCTGGACAACCTGGACCAGCAGACCATGGGACTGGCCAAGGGTGCGGTGCTGGCCCTGGTCACTTATCTGGCCATCAAGATCATTGCCATAGCCCACGCCGAGAACTGGGGGTATCTGGTCACCGGCTGGGGCGCGTATTATTTGCTGGAGATCAGCGTCGGGGTGCTGGTGCCCATTGTGCTGTATACCAAGGCGCTACGCAATAACCTGCCAGGACTGGCACGTTTCGCCGCCTTGATTACGGTATTCGGCATCGCCTTGAACCGGATCAATACGGCACTGGTTGCCTTCAACTGGAACCTGTATCAGGAGATCCCGCATTGGCGGGAGGTCATCATCTCCATCACCGTTTACACCTTATACATCGTCACCTACCGCTTTATCCTGTACCGACTGCCCATCCTCTACCAGATCAAGGTGAAATCGTAAGCTCCACAGCCGGGCGGCAGATGCCAACCAAGGCACCGCCTGCCGCCCGGTTGTTTTCCTCTGAAAAAGGACAACTATCTCATAACCGTGAACCTGACAATCCGAGCAGTTACGAAAAAGATAGCAAAAGCCACATTAAAACCACCGGGAACCTAGCCTTGTGATCGCCATCAACCTGAAAAAAACCCTGGTGGGAGTAACCACGCTGATCACCATTATCCTTTGCCTGCTATTGGTGGTCGGTGTCCGGCAATACCAGCTCCACCGGCATTACGGCCAGGTAATTGAACAGAGCGAAAAACTGCTGTTTCAATTCGACGTGGTTCGAGAACACATCACCCAGTCACTCCTCGATAAGAATTTTTCTAGCCTTGCCGAGGCGGGCCAGCAGATTGAGTCCTTGCACAGCCTCCTCCGCAACATCCTCGAAGATCAGCGCATTGCCGACGAATACAAGCTGATCTTCATTAACCAGGTTGATCTACCAGGGCTTGTCACCCTGCTGAACAATGCCGCCGCCTCACCCCTGCAACAGGAACAGCGCACCGAACTGGCCCGCCGGATCAGAGAGCTGGGGGACCAGTTCACCCTCTTCAACCGGGTGGTGGCCAACCACGCCAAGTCAACCCTGGTTAATTTTCAGACCATGGTGATCGGCAGCCTGGCCCTGGTCCTTTTTCTCGTGATCAATATTTTGGTACTCTGGCACCGCCAGGTAGGGGTACCGCTGCTCAATCTGTTGACCCAGGTAAAAAACGCGGCAGCGGGCCGTTCCGCGAGATTCACCGGCATCGCCGGCTCCAGGGAACTTGCCGAGTTATCTGGTTCCCTGAGCGAACTTCTCCGGCACCAGCAGATAAGCCAGGCAGAAACACAACGGAACGAAAGAATCCTCCGGACAACCCTGGAGGCCACTGCCGCTTTCGGCCACAGCAGTTCCTTAAAAAATTTATTCGAAAATATCTGTCAGGCTTTGTTGACCAAAGAGGAGTACTGCCTGGCATGGGTGGGGATGCGGGAAGGCAGCTCCTCCGCGCTTATGCCCGCGGCGGCCAGCGGCTCCGCCACCATGACCGACGGAGAATGCAAGGAATGCCTGGCGGCGCTGCTCGCCACCTCGGATAAAGATGCCGTGGAAAACGACCCGCCCGTGCAGGCCATGGCCACCGGCGAGGTGGTCGTGCGCCACGATATCCTGGCCGGTATGGCCAGAGGGCCAATCAAGGGCACCGCCCTGGCCGGCAAACAGGTGAACTGCGTCGCCCTGCCCTTGCGCGGCAACGGTGAACCATTTGGCGTACTGACCGTCTACTCTCTGGATCACGCCAGTTTTTCCGCCTTGGAGATGGAGTCGCTCACCCGGTTGTCCGGCGATCTGGCCAGGCAGGCGCAGCAGCTCAAAGAGCGAGAAACCAGGGAGATAGAGCACTATTTCACCACCTTTCTTACCACCTCCCTCAACCTCCTGACCGCCACCTTCCTGCCGGATGGCACCATAATTGAAATGAACGGCCCCATGGAAAAATTCTGCGGCCGGCCCGCCAAGGAGGTTATCGGTCAGAAATTTCAGGATATTTTTTTCACCCAGGCGGAGCAGACAATCTGGGAAACAACCATCCAGGCCTTTTGTAGCGGTGAAAGCCGGGAGAAGACCTTTAAGGCGACGCTGCGTGACCGGATGCGGGCCCAGAAATTTTTCATGCATCACCTGCAAAAAGCGGCCGCCACTTCTGCAACCATTTCCTGGATCGGCCTGGAGACCTGGGAAAATGGCCATACAGACCTGTCCGCCGCGCAGCCGGCCGTGAACCAGGAAAAACAACTGAACGCCTTTGCTTTCCCGGCCTTTGTCCTTTCAGGAGAGGGCCGGGTGCTCCAGGCCAACGGCAGCGCCTTATCCAGTTGTGGTATGCAGGCCAGCGAATTAAAGGGCCTGGACCTCGCCGCCCTGCTTTTTGCCCGGCCAGACACCATGGCAGCCGCCTCCTTCCGATCCTTGCTGACGGAAAAAACGCCGGCCCTGTTGCAAACCACTTTGGAAAAATGCCGGGGCAACTTCCTGCTGGCCGTCTTACCCTTTGGCTACAACGTCTTTCCAGACAACGGCCGCACCCTGCTCCTGGCCATCCCGGTGCCGGATAAGCCAGAGGCCGGGGTGACGTCCCTGCAGGCTGCATTGTCGCGACAACTGGCCGAGCAGGCCGAGCAGGTTAACACGCGGGTGCGGACCCTGAGCTCTGATGTGGAAAAGTACGCCAGGGTCATGGCGGCCACCTTCACCCAGCAAGACCAGGGCGACCACCAGCAAAACCTGTCGGAAAAGATCATGCTGGAGGGGCAACGCATCGCCGGCATCATTCTTAAGCAAGGCAGCGAAATTTCCGCTATCGTCGAACAGTTGCGGACGCCTTGACCCCTTATTGTCGGGAATGAAGCCATGCACGGGCAGACAAGCGGTTTGCATAATTTTCTGGTATGCTTCTTCATAAAATACGGGTTGTGCACCTGACAACCACCTTCGCGCGGAAACAAGGTATCACCATGAAAGGTTACCTCATCAAAGATGGCTGGGCAGCCTTGTCGGCCCTTGAAAAAATCAAAGGCGCCGAACCCAAGGCAACCGCCGACATAGCGGACCCGGTTGCCAAGCAAATCATCCTCGACAGTGTGGCCGACGGCGTCTTCACCGTGGATCTGGACGGCAATATCACCTCCTTCAACCGGGCCGCGGAAAAGATCACCGGCGTATCCCGCCAGGAGGCGATGGGCAAGAAGTGCTACGAGGTCTTCCAGGCCGATATTTGCGAGAATGAATGCGCCTTGAAGCAGAGCATGGAATGCGGCGGTGAGGTCATCGACTGCCCGGTCAACATCAAGAACGCCCAAGGCAAGACCGTGCCCATCAGCGTATCGACCGCCATCCTAAGGAACGAACTCGGGAACGTGGTGGGCGGCGTCGAGTCATTCCGCGATGTGTCGGGGGAAAGATCACGGCGCCGCATCATCTTGAATAATATTGCCGATGGCGTCTTCACCGTGGACAACGACCGCATCATCACCTCCTTCAACCGGGCCGCGGCAAGGATCACCGGCGTCTCCAGCGAGGCGGCGGTGGGCAAGAAGTGTCACGAGGTCTTCCAGGCCGACATCTGCGAACACGACTGCGCCCTCGGCAAAAGCATGGAGAGCGGCGAGGAGATCATCGACTGCCCGGTAAAAATCAAGAACGCCCTGGGCAATACCGTGCCCATCAGCGTGTCCACCGCCATTCTCAAGGATAGCACCGGCAAGATCGTGGGCGGCGTCGAGTCATTCCGGGATCTCTCCTGCAGCGAAACAAGCCATCGCCGCA
>MNYK01000149.1 GCA_001873115.1 Desulfobacterales bacterium CG2_30_60_27
CGTCCGCGACCTCCCGCGCATCCTGCGCCCGGTCGCGGACGAACCCGCGAAAAGCATTGCCAGTCCGGGAACTCACCTGGGTTGCGGTTCTGCTGGATAGTTACATTGAACCCAGCATGATCGCCCGGCACGAGTTTCACATCGTCAACGACACGAATCTGACCTGGACGGATTTCCATATCGAGATCTTTGACATGGGGACGCCGGACGCGCAGATTCTGAACGACGGTTTCACCGCCACGATTCCTGGCTCCAGCCTGGTGATCAACAACGCCTTTGATCCCAATCCCAACGTGGATTTCTACTTCTCCGGGCCCACCATCGCTCCGGGCCAGGCCATGACCGCCATGATCAGCATGTCCAACCCGAATCAGAGCTTTTATGGACTGCTGCTCTACCCGACAGCGGTACCGGTGCCGGCTAGCGTCTGGCTGCTTGGTTCCGGGCTGGTCGGTCTTGCCGGTCTTCGTCGGCAGCGGAAGTAGAGTTAGTACAAAAGCATTTTTGTCGTTCGACATGCAGGCAGTGCCCGATTGGGCACTGCCTTTTTTCGTTCCCAGACCACAGGCAAGGCTCATACCGTCCGCACCAGCCGGCCGAAGCCGCCCGGGATGGTGCCCGAGGCCCAGAACACCGTGCCCTGCTTGAAATCCACGAACCAGTAACCGCCGGGCTTGCGCGGGTCGGCGGTGAAGATGAAGGGTTGCGCTCAGATAGTTGCCAGAAACTCCGCCACGGTCTGGACAAGAATGCCGAAAGTCAGGTCGGGACGGTTCATGAGCGGCCCGAAGTCCTTGAGGTCTCCGGTCAGCAGATGGGATGCCGCGCCGGTATACGCGGCTTGAAAAATCGGTCGGTCTTTGCGCGGCAGGCTGTCGGGGCATGGGGCGGCTGGCGAAGGGATAAGGATTTCAAGGTGACAAAGCAGTTCAGCCAGTTGCGGAAGAGCGTCAGGCGCCTTTAGTTCCAAATTGCGGCGGGCTTCCTCCACGGCATAGGCGCTGGTAATGATTTGCCAGTGGCCCTCGCCGCCGCAGACTATCAGGAAAGCGGCTTTCCCTGTCGGGGTGCGGGCGGCGGTAAAAAGAATATTGGCATCGAGAAAAATCTTCACGTTTTTTTTGCCGCGAGCCGCTTTCGCAAGGCTTTGCGTTCAGCAGAGCCAAGCCTGTCGTCTATATCCCAGGCGGCAATCTCTTCGTCGCTGTAGAGGCCGACTTCCGTGACCACCGCCGGCTTCAGAACTATTTCCCCGTTGCGATCCTCGATTATGACCGGCCCGCCTTTCTGGATGCCGAATTTCTTGCGGAGAGTGACCGGCAGGGTAAGTTGGCCACGGTTGGAGACAATGACTGTTTCATGCATGGATGTTCTCCTTTGCTGATTCCTGAATTCGTATCCATCCGGAAACTATGTTTCCTGCTGGATGCGGTCAGCTCTCAGCTAAAAAACTTAATTAACAAAGCACGTTAAGCTGAAAGCTGCTTGCTGAAAGCTGAACGCGTTCATCTGGAATGAGACTTTCCGGATGAACATTAATTCAGTTTATCAGAAATACTGAAATTATGCAATTCGCCCCAGCCCGCTTTCACCGATTCAGGCCATCCGCACCAGCCGGCCGAAGCCGCCCGGGATGGTGCCCGAGGCCCAGAATACCGTGCCCTGCTTGAAATCCACGAACCAGTAGCCGCCGGGCTTGCGCTTGTCAGACGTGAAGATGAAGGCCTGTGCCCGGGAAAAGCAGGGATGCAGGAAAAGCCCCTTGCTGTTTGGCCTGGGCTCCATGAGCGACAGAGCCTCCTCCATGGTGGGCAGCCGCCAGTCGCCATAGCCGGCCAGGCGGTCGGCGTTGGCCGCGGCGATCTGCTTCTGCATGGCCCTGAGCGACATGATGTCGATGCCGCCCCGCTGCCACATCAGCCCGGTAACCCGGTCCGTGACTGTCAGGTCGTCATTGTTGTCCACCAGGGCGTTGACAAAATGGCCACCTTGAGGCATCCGTTGGCTGTCGAAGAAATTATGGCGGCTGAGGATGTCCTGAAGTTCCGCCGTTGCCACCACGGCCGGGGTGCCGCGCAGGGTGATGGGCTTGACGGGGGGCAGGGCGTCGCCCGCCCGCGGCAAGCCGGCTTCCTGGCTTTCTTCCTCCAGGCCGGATTTGACCGGGTGGACCTTGGCGGCGTCAAAATGGTCCAGGAGATTGGCCTGGAGCCAGTCCTTGAGGGCCGGGTCAATGGCAAAATTCTTGTCCGTGTAGCTCGACTTGCCCTGCCTGGCCATGCATTGGTCGAGCAACTCCCGGGGCGCGTCGATCTCCGCCAGCACCCGGGCGAATTTGATGCCCCGTTCCATAAGGCAGAGGCCGGGCGGGTTCTGCCAACCGTTGATGAAGAAATAGTAGAATCGTTCGCTGGCATGGCGAACCCGTTCCCGGCCGCCCCAGCTTTCAAAGGTGCCAAAGGTGTCGGCGGGAGTCAGTTCCCAGTCGATGGTCGGGTGGCCGGCGCTGCTGATCCCGAGTTTGTCAAACAGTTCCATGGTGGCTCCTTGGTTAGAGTTGATCTGCTTGCCCGCGGCAGCTTAAAATAAAGACAATCGTTTATTTGGATAGTATATTGCCGGAAAAGCTTTCTGGCAAATGGCGCGCGGGGCGGGTTGTCTCTTCTGGCCCGGCCCGGGCACCTTCCGCAACCTGTTGATATTATACGGCCCTCATGCAGACCTTTGTTACCAGCCCGGGTTTCCCCGTGCCCCACGGACCGACCCTGGTGGACGGCGGCGTCAATTTTGCCCTGTTCTCCAGGCATGCCGAGGCGGTCAGCCTGCTGTTATTTGCGTCGGCGGCCACCAAGCCCGGCGCGGTCATCAAGCTCGACCCGGCCAGGAACCGCACCGGCGATATCTGGCACATCCTGGTGCACAACCTGCCGCCTGACCTCCAATATGGCTATCGGGTGGCCGGTCCCTCTGACCCGGCCGGCGCCGGGCACCGGTTTGCCGCGGACCAAGTGCTGCTCGATCCATATGCCCGGGCCCTGGCCGGCGGCGAACAGTGGGGGCGGGTGCCAGATCCTGGCAATGGCCATAAGCGGGGCTGGCTGCGGCGCTGCCTCCTGCCGGATCCGGCCTTTGACTGGGAGGGCGACCGGCCCCTGAATATTCCCCTGCGTGACTTGGTGATCTACGAACTGCACGTCCGCGGCTTCACCAATCACGAGAGTGCAGCCGTGGCGCACCCGGGCACCTATGCCGGCCTGGTGGACAAGATCCCCTATCTGCGGGAGCTGGGGGTGACCGCCCTGGAACTCATGCCGGTGGCCGAGTTCAACGAGAACGAACTGCTGCAGCACAATCCGGTCACCGGCGAGCGGCTCCGCAACCTGTGGGGCTACAGCCCCCTGGCCTTTTTCGCCCCCAAGGCGGGCTATGCCAGCGACAGCCGGAATGGCAACCAGGTGCGGGAATTCAAGGGGATGGTCAAGGCCCTGCATCGGGCCGGCATCGAGGTCATCCTGGACGTGGTATACAACCACACGGCCGAGGGCGGCGGCGACGGCCCGGTGGTAAGCTTCCGCGGCCTGGACAACACCATCTATTACATGCTGGAGCCGCACAGCCGCGACTATCTCAATTTCTCCGGCTGCGGCAACACCTTGAACTGCAACCACCCGGTGGTGCGGCAACTCATCATGAACTGCCTGCGCTACTGGGTCACTGAAATGCACGTGGACGGTTTCCGTTTCGACCTGGCCTCGATCATGGGCCGCGACGCCACGGGCCGCATCCTGGCCGACCCGCCCATGGTGGAACTGATCGCCGAGGACCCGGTGCTGTCCCGCACCAAGATCATTGCCGAGGCCTGGGACGCCAGCGGGCTCTACCAGGTGGGACGGTTTTCCGCCAGCCCCCGCTGGGCCGAGTGGAACGGCCACTTCCGCGACGACGTGCGCGCCTTTCTCTGCGACCGGGAGGACTCGGTGCGCCGCCTGGCCACCCGCATCGCCGGCAGTTCCGACCTCTATCAGCGCAGCACCCTGAGCCCCCTGAACTCGATCAATTTCATCACCAGCCACGACGGCTTCACCCTGCACGACCTGGTGAGCTATAACATCAAGCACAACCTGGCCAACGGCGAGGATAACCGGGACGGCTGCGACCACAACATCAGTTGGAACAGCGGCACGGAGGGTGATACGACCAACCGCCGGATCCTGGCCCTGCGCGCCCGACGGCAGCGGACCTTCGCGGTCATTCTCTTCCTGTCCCAGGGGGTGCCCATGCTGCTGGCCGGCGATGAGTTCGGCCGCAGCCAGCAGGGCAACAATAACGCCTACTGCCAGGACAATGAACTGGGCTGGGTCGATTGGAGCCTGGCCAGGAAGAACAAGGGATTGCTTCGCTTCTTCCGGCTGCTCATCGCCCTGCGCAAGGGCCACGCCGTATTCCGGCGCACCACCTTTTTTCCGACGTCCGAGGGTGGGGGGGCCGGCGAGATCCATTGGCAGTCGGCGACGCGGGGCAAGCAGGACTGGTCGTCGGAGTGCAAGACGCTGGCCTTTCTCTTGGACGGCCGGGCCGTGCCGGGTACGGCGGATGCCGACTTCTTTGTCATGCTGAACGGCCACCGCCAGCCCCGGACCTTTGAGATTCCGGTGGCCCGGAAAGGTTGCCGCTGGCTGCGCGTGGTCGATACGGCGGCCCCGGCACCCGGCGATATCGCCGCCGAGGGGCAGGGGGTGCCCATGGTCTCGGACACCGTTGAGGTGGCGGCCATGGCCGCGGTGGTGCTCATGGCCGCGCCGCGGGCCGGGGGCCGACGGCCAACGCCATGACGGCAAAGAGGCTGCTCTTTATCGGCGATTCACTCATCGAGTTCTTCGACTGGCAGGGTCGTTTTTCTGACTGTCTGGTTAAGAAGCATGGCCGGGCCGGCGAAACCGTGCAAGAAATCCTGGCCCGGGCGTGAGGGCAGTGCCCGCCGTTGCTTGACTTTTTACCCTGTTTGGAATAAAGTCGCGCCTTTCCAGACCGTTGATCCGCCGGGTTTTCCGGCGGATACGCACCATTTTGTCCGGTGGGCGTCCCGTGGGGCGGTTCGCCGTAACCATGGGAGCACACGGGTGAAGATTCAGGCCCTCAAGGGTTTCAAAGACATACTGCCCGCCGAAAGCGGCGTCTGGCAGCGGATCGAGCAGACCGCCCGGGATGTCTTTCACCGCTTCGGCTTTGCCGAGATCCGGGTGCCTATCCTGGAAAAGACCGATCTCTTCGTGCGCTCCATCGGGGAGGCCACGGACATCGTCGAGAAGGAGATGTATACCTTCATCGACCGTAACGGCGTTTCTCTCAGCTTGCGGCCTGAGGGCACGGCTCCGGTGCTGCGCGCCTTCATCGAACACAGTCTGCACACCTTGCAGCCTGTGCAGCGGCTCTATACCATCGGCCCCATGTTCCGGCACGAGCGGCCGCAGAAAGGGCGGCTGCGGCAGTTCCACCAGCTCTCCGTGGAGGTGCTGGGCGCGGACCATCCCCGACTGGACGCCGAGGTCATGGCCATGGCCTGGATGCTGCTTACCGAGCTGGGCCTCACGGTCCGTCTGGAGATTAACTCCTTGGGCTGCCCGGCCTGTCGGCCCGACTTCAAGGCGGCCCTGGAGAATTTTCTGGCGGACCGGGCCGGCAGCCTGTGCGAGGACTGCGAGCGTCGTCGGTTGACCAATCCCCTGCGGGTTCTGGACTGCAAGAGCAGCCATTGCCGGGCCCAGTATCAGACGGCGCCGGCCATTACCGACTACCTCTGCCCGGGCTGCGCCGACCATTTCGCGGCCGTGGAGCAGGGGCTTGATTTGCTTGGCATCCCGGCGACTCGCAACAAGTTCATGGTGCGCGGTCTGGACTATTACACCCGCACCACCTTTGAACTGGTGACCGACCAGTTGGGGGCCCAGAGCGCCGTGGGGGCCGGCGGCCGTTACGACGGCCTGGTGGCCCAATTGGACGGCCCCAAGCTGCCGGGCATCGGCTTTGGCATGGGCATGGAACGATTGGCCCTGTTGCTCACGGAGCAGGTCGGGGCGAGCGCCCCGGCCGGGGCGGACCTCTATATCGCAGCCTTGGGCCCGGCCGCCCTGGAGCGGGGCTTCCAGATGGCCCACGTCCTGCGGGGCCAAGGTGTGCGGGTGAGCATGGAACATGACGGCAAGAGCCTGAAGAGCCAGATGAAGCAGGCCGGCCGGCTTGCGGCCCGGTACGCGCTTATTTTAGGCGACGAGGAACTGGCCAGCGGCCAGGCGGTGCTGCGGAACATGGGTGCCGGCACCCAGGACTCCCTGGCCCTGGGCGACAATCTGCATGACTGGGCGGCCGGGCTGGTTGCACGCATCGCTGAAAGCTGAACGCTGACTTCCAACAAGGAGCAAACCATGGAAAGCATGGGCGGGCTGCGGCGCAGCCATAACTGCCAGGCGCTGGGCCC
>MNYK01000092.1 GCA_001873115.1 Desulfobacterales bacterium CG2_30_60_27
TCAGCTTTATACCGCAAGGGCATAAGTTTCGTATGAGCAGACGAGCTGCTCAACTCAGCTTTATACCGCAAGGGCATAAGTTTCGTATGAGCAGACGAGCTGCTCAACTCAGCTTTACACCACAAGGGTATAAGTTTCGTATGAGCAGACGAGCTGCTCAACTCAGCTTTATATCTCGTGTTTCGCTGTTACTGACAGTCTAAATGCCTGCAGCCTATAGACCTGAGTAGTTACAATCATTGCTTTCTTGGATAACTGGAATAACGGGAACGCCGCCGACATCCACTGCCAAAAATATTTTTTTAAAGGTTTTCGGCCGCCGGCCGATATGTAAATTAAGGAAGGAGTGTGTCTCTTACAGATTTCTCTATATTTTAAATTGGTTACGCAGGAGGCAGCCTCGCCCTGCCGGTCCACTGAGAGTACATTATGAAACTTGGCAATCTTTTCACGTCGATCAAAACCGAAACCAAGCCCCAAACGCCTGTCAAAAAGGCAGAGAATCAGACTGCCCCCAACACCATGGCAGCCCAAGCAGCGGCGACGGATCGGGTGGAACTGTCCAGCAACTCCATGGACGTTCAGAAAATGCAAGGCATCCTGCGGCAGATCCCGGACGTGCGCCTGGCAAAGGTGCAGGATCTTAAGGAACAGATCAACAACGGCGCTTATCAGGTCGATCCGTATCGGGTGGCGGACAAGATGCTCACGGATCTGCTCTCCGAACAGGTTTCCGTCATTTAATTTCCTTACTCCAGCGGCAAGGCGATATCGTAGTGGGCTGGATCAAGCAGCACCTGCTTGGCGAGCCGCTTTTCCGTATTCAGGGCCACGGGCCCCAGCAGGTTGGCGGTGATCTTCAACTTCTCTGTCCGCTTCAGGGTAAGGATGAGCAGAAACTCGGGGACCTGGCCGGCCGTCAGCCCCAATTCCCGCCGGTCCGCCTCGGCCAGCGGCGGATTATAGTCCACATCCACCTGACCGGCCCGGACCACCACAAAGGCCAGATCGGCATTTTCCAGGGACTGGAGCCAGAGAAATACCGACCCCGGCCCATGTTGCCGCAGGACAAAGCGCCTGGACTCCGGAAAACCGAGCACCGGGCTGACCATGCGGATCACCTGCTCCGGCTCGACCTCGATCTCGCCAAACCGCCTGGTCATCACCTTGCAGCAGGCTGCTATATCCCCGTCGCCAACGTTAACGGCATCGGCCTTCCTGGTTCTGTTGCCCTGCATTACCTCAGCCATCATGATTCTCCGGAGTCCTTATCGCCAACCTTACTCACCATACCGCTAAGCAATCCACCTTCCCCGGCCCCTTGCCAGATAGCCCCAGCCAGCGTATCGGCCAGAGCGGCCGGATCGGCCGGGGCTTCCAGGGCGGCGCGCCGGTTCTCTTCCAGGATACACCGGTAAACCTCCTCGCGGTGCACCCGCACGCGTCCGGGCGCTTCCACCCCCAGCTTGATCTGCCCGCCCTTGACCTCCAAGACCCGAACCGTGATCTCGTTGTCAATGACAATGGCCTCCCCGACCTTCCGCGAAAGAATAAGCACGACGTGAGCCCTCCCTGGCGCAGTCGGAATTGAAGCGATCAGCTTTCAGCCAAAAAACGGCAAGCTGACCGCTGATAGCTGACCACTACAAATAATCCATCAGGCTTAACTTCATGGCCTTGGCCGTGGCGTTCAAGGCCGCCTCAAAGGCCGTCTGCTTGGTCGCTAAGTCGCTCAGCGCCTTGACGAAATCGACGTCCTCGCGCTGCGAGAGGTTCCCGGTGGCCGCCAACTCCAGGTCCGTAAAGATCGCCCGCTGCGAGTCAACCCGGTTGGACCGGGCGCCGAAATCAGACACCGCGTTGCTGACGCTGTTGAACGCCACATCGAAATTGGCCAGGGCGCCCTGAATGGCCGCCACCTGGAGAGTATCCTCGCGCATCCCCACGACATTCAGAAAATTACTCGAATCACCGGTCAGCGTAAAGCCATAGCGTGTCGAATCACTGGCGGCGACCTGCAGGTAACCGTTACTGTCCCAAGAAGCCTGCAGCCCCGGAATACCATTGAGTTTCCGGGCCATACTGTTCAGAGTGTCGGTGGTTGGATCGACGTTGATCTGGATCGTGAGTGGCCGCGGCGGATAATAGGCCTTGTCGGTAACCGTCACCGCGAAGTTGCCGGCAACAACATCGGTTTCCGCTGCCAGACCGGTGCCGCCGGCCGCCAGGGTAACAGCAAGGTTCGTGGCCTGATTCTGGCCGGTACTGGCCGTGTAGTCTTGGGCGCGCAGCGCGTTGTTAAGCATGGTAAAGGCCTCGAACAGGCCGGTGTCCATGAGGCCGGCCTGACCGTTGCGCCCCACCGCCAGGGTGCTGCTGCGCCCGACCTTGATCTCCAGATCGTTGTCCGGGTCACCGGTGTAACGGACCGAGCCGGCCTGCCGGGCCACGTCATCCACCACGATCCGCCCGTCGCCGGCCACGTCACCGGGTTCGCCGCTCACCACCTGGCCGCCGGCCAGGCCGATGGCCGCAAGCCCCCCCTCCCCGGCCAGCGGCGTTACGATGGAAAAAACTTTTTCCGAGACAAGTTGCAGCGAGCCTAAATAAACCTGGTCCTGCGCAGTGGCCGGGAAGGCCAGGGTCGGATCGTTAAGATGGGTGAGCTGTTCGCCATTGGCCGAGGTCTCGACATGAAGGTTGCGGCCGTCGATAGCGGCCAACAACAGGCGTCCTTCGCTGTCGCGGGTGGCGCTCACGCCGGTGGTGGCCTGCTGGGCATTGATGGCATCCATCACTACATTGTCCGTGTCGCCCGCCACCACCGCCGTGGGGACGGCGAAGATGTCAACGCCGTTGATAAGCAGATCGCCAACCCCCATGCCGCCAGCCTCCACGCCGGCGCCGGCCAGATGGGAAGCAGGCACGGCCGTGGCCTTAACCCCGGTTGCATCGGCCAGAAGGTTGATGGCTGTGGCCTTGGCCGCGGCCGAGGCGTCGGGCCACATGTCGGAGAGGAGGTCGGACGCAGTGGCGCCCATGGCCAGACCGTTGATGACCAGATCGCCAGCCGCGAGTGCCGTGGGAGACACATTCGTGCCGTTGAGCCGATACCCCTGCACCGTGTCCACCATAAAGGGGGCCGGCTCCGCGTCGGTATAGCCGGTGGTCCGATAACCGCCAAAGACATACTTGCCGCCATTCTGGGTGTTGCCCAGCGTCACCGCCAGTTCCAGGAGATTCTGCACCTGCAGGGCGGCACTGGCCCGGTTTTCGGCGCTCACCGTGTCGTTGGCCTGCGCCACGGCCAGGGTGCGGGCCTCGGTCAGCAGACCCTTGATCTGCGAAAGCGCGCTTTCCGAGGCCGTAACGATGTTCTGGCCGTAGTTGAGATTTTCCTGATACTGCTTGATCTCGGCAATGTTGCTGCGCAGGCCCAGCACCCCGACCAGGTTGACTGGATCATCCGCAGGGCTGGCCATCTCCTTGCCCGAGGCAATCTTCTGGTTCACGCTCTGCAACTGGGCGGCCAGATTGTTCAGGTTGAAGACCGCGGCGCGGTTAATGGACTGCAGGGTTGGGCGCATGGCTACCTCGCTATCTTTGCAGGCTGTTAATCAAGGTGTTGAGCATCTGGTCCGAGGTGGCGATCAGCTTGGCCGCCGCCGTGTAGGCCTGCTGGTATTTAATGAGGTTAGCCATCTCCTCGTCCAGGGAAACGCCGGAAATGCTGTCCCGCATGTCGTTGAGCTGCTTGGACAGCAGGGTATTCAACTCCACGTCGCGATTCAGGCTCTGCACCCGGGAGCCGACCTTGCCGACCAGGGAGTTGTAATAACCGTCGAGGCTGGTCGTGTCGCCGTTGGCGAACTTCACCTCCTCCTTGAACTGCAAGCCGGCGAGGCCAAGGGCATTGGTATTGTCACCCGCGAAAATCTCGCCCTGCGTCCCGACCCGGCCGGCGGTCACCTTGGATGCATCCTGCGCCAGGGTGTCGTTGACCGCCAGGGTAGCGACGTTGTGGCCGGTAAAAAAAGTATTGAGGCCGGCCGTCTGCAGGATGTTCGCCGTGTCGTTGGCAAAGGCGAATTGCAGGCCGGTGGCGGGGGTGATCCGCAGCTTGTTGCCGTTCACCGCCGCCGTAAGCCAGGCCTGGCCGCCGCTGGCGTTGGTGATAGCCACGTTGATGGCGCTGGCCACGTCCTGCAAGGTATAAACCCGGTCGAGCGGCACGGTGACCGGCTCCGGCAACAGGGGGGCGCCGTTTTCGCCATAAAGCCAGATATCGAGACTGCCGTTGTCGGTGGCCAGATCCTGGCCGTATGGGAAACCTAGCAGCGCAGCGCTTACCCCGCCAGGGTTGTCGTAACTGTAAGTGAAATTACCGTCGTTGGCCGTGTCGCCGCTGTAGAGCCCGCCGCCCATGCCGAGCTGGGTGAGGAAGGTGTCGGTGGGCCCGGCGCTGACCGAGAATTGCTCGCCCGCAACCAGGGTGGTCTGACCGGTGTTGTGGGTGAGGTCAGCCACCGCGATGCCATTGGCCAGGGCCAGCTTCGCATCCTCCGCCGTATCGATACCGGCGATGGTAATGGCCGACTGGTCGCCGGCATTGGTGTTGCGCATGACGATGGCGTCCACGGCCCCGCCGTTGCTCCCGTCGCCCACCACGGCCGTAAGGCTCATGGCCGGCGCCTTGGTCGGGTCGAGATTATAGGCGGCAATTTGGGCATTGATGGCCGCCACCACATTGGTCGCCGTGGTATTGGCCGATTCCGGCGCCGCCCCGGCCGTGTAGGTAACCGCCATGCCGTTAACCGTGAAGGCCACCGTTTCGCCGGCCGCCAGGCCGGTCACCGTGCCGCCGGCCGTCAGGGTGGTCAACCGGGCGGTGACGGAATTCACCGCCGCGTTAACCGCATCCACCGCATTGGCGGCCTTGGTCATGGCCAGGCCATGCAGCGCCACCCCGCCGCTGATGACGCCGATCTCCCGGCCATTGATCTGAAAGGTGCCGGCCGCGATATCGGTGGTAGCCTGGGTCGCATCCACCGTGGTGGTGAGGACCGCGGCGTTCTCCGCCACCGAGCTGCCGGTAAGCGTGGTGGAAAAAGCGGTCGAGCCAACCCCTTGGGCATGCAACTGGTTGACCTCCTGGATCAGCGAGGTGGCAAAGGAATCCAACTGACCCATAATATTGTCAGGATTATCCGACACCAGGTCGTTGTAGACCTCAAGCCAGCCGCCCACCTTGCCGCCCACCTCCGCCCCGGCGCCGATGTCCAGCCGTATGTCCTGGCCACTAGACGTCTGGTTGATCCACTGGAGCTGGCCACTGGCCAACGCGATACGGTTTGCCTCGGTGGCATCCACCAGGGGATGGCCATCGGTCAGAAGAATGGAATAGGCACCACTGCCCTTGTTCTCGAAATAGGTTATGTCCAGAAAGCCGGCGAGATCCTTGACCAGGCTGTCCCGCTGGTCGCGCAGGTCATTGGCGGTGCGACCCGGGCTCTCGCTGGTGGTAATCTGCACATTGAGGCCGGCGATCTTCCGGGTAAGGGAATTTATCTCGGAAACGGCGGAGTCCAGTTGCACGCCCAAATTGTTGCGGGTATCGACAATCTGGGTGTAGACCTGCCCCAGATGGTCCTGCAACAACTGGCCCGTCTGTACCACGGATTGCTTGGCCGACAGATTCTCCGGGTTGTTGGCCAGGCTCTGCCAGCTCTGCCAGAATTTGGTCATCAGGTCATTGAGGCCCTGGCCGGAAGTCTCGTTGAAGAGGGCCTCCACCACCTGCATGGCATCCTGCTGGGCCTCGGCATTACTCTGGGTGGACTGCTGCCCGACCAACCGCTGGGCCATGAACTGATCGAACTGCCGCAGGATGGACTCAGGCAGCACCCCGTTGCCGACTTGACCCACCGCACTGGGGCTCGCCGCCCGGCCAGCGAGGGTCAGAACCTGCCTGGAATAGCCAGGGGTATCGACGTTGGCCACGTTGTTGGCGGCCACCTGGATGGAAAGCTGGTGGGCCAGCAGGGCCTCCTTGGCGATATCGAGGACCGAATTGATACTGGGCACGGTCACACCTCCCGGCTGAGAACACAGGGGCCGGTCACGGCCTTCCGAACGCCGCCGCCCGCCAGGTAGCCCTCATGTCGCCGGCCGTTATCGACGAACAGGGACATGGCATCGCCCAGAAAGGCGAGGGTCTCCTGGATGAAACGCTGATTCACCAGGTTGCCGGCCACGATCTCCTGGCGCAGACCGGCCCATTCCTGACACAGGGTTCGGAAGCGGCGGGCCTCGTCGCCCTGGAACAGGGAAGCAAGGCTGGCGAGCCCCGCCGGCCCGACCTCTGTGGCACGCCTGAGTTCCGCCATGCTCTCTCCAAGTTCCTGATCAAGGCGCTGCAGGCCGACGAGCAGTTCCTCCTTGGCGCGCACCTGGCGCATGAGGACCGTCACATCCATGTCCGCCAAGGCGACGCGCTCCGTGTCCAGCATGCCAAGAAACCGCCCGGAGAGCGCGATGCCCTCGGCCAGGGCCGCGAGCAGCCGGGTCTGCTCGGTCTGCACGCCATGTGGGTCGTGTGCTTCCATGATCATACTCACTTCCTGCTATAAGGTGTGATCTGGCCGGAGAGCTGTCGGTAAAGCAGATCGCCCAACCCCATGCCCTTGCCATGGGCCAGATGGTCAGCCAGGGCGGCATCATGCATACCCTGATACATTTCAGTGGAATAACTCTGGGGCAAGATCCCGTCCTTGGGCACCGTATCGCGCATGGTTTTCAGCATCTGCCGCAAGATGATGGCCTCGAAGTCGGCGCACGCCTTGTGCAATTTCGCCTCTTTAACATTATCGGCCGCGCCGGCCTGCTGCTTAAGACCTATTATGGAGACTGGCTTGATATCCATGAAAAAACCCGCCATGGTTAAGGGTGCCTGTTCAGATGATTACCAGTTCGGCCATCAGGGCACCCGAGGCCTTGATCGACTGAAAGATGGCGATCATGTCCCGCGGGGTGACGCCCACCGAGTTCAAAGCCCTGACCACCTCACCCAGGGAAACCCCCTCGTCCAGGGTAACCAGCTTATTGTCCTGGCCCGGAACGACCAGCGGCTGCTCCTTGGCCTGACCCAAGCCGATGCGCAGGCTGAGCTTGCCGTGGGAAAGGGCCAATTGTTTCAGCCGGACATTCTCGCCCATGACCACCGTGCCGGTCCGTTCGTCAAGAACCACGCGGGCCGCGGTGTCCGACTCCACCTCCATGGTCTCGATGCGGGCCAGCAGGGCCACCTCTTGCTTAAAAAAGGCCTCCGGCACCGTGACCTCCACCGTGGCCCCGTCAACGGCCCGGGCAAACGACCCGCCCAGTCCCTGGTCAATGACCTCCACCATGCGCGCCACCGTGGTGAAATCAGGATGGTTGAGGCTCAAGGTGAGGGGGCGGTGCTCGCTGAAATCAAGCCCGACCTCCCGCTCCACCGTGGCGCCGGCCGGAATGCGACCCACCGTAAGATGATTCTTTTGCACGCCGGGGGTCGCCCCGCCCGCGGCCTCGATGCCGCCGATGCTCAAGGGTCCCTGGGCAATGGCGTACACCTGGCCGTCCAGGCCTTTCATGGGGGTGGTGACCAGGGTGCCGCCCTGCAGGGAGGCAGCGTCGCCCAAGGAGGAGATGGTTACATCAATGGTCTGGCCCGCCTTGGCAAAAGGGGGCAAGGTGGCCGTGATCATGACCCCGGCCACGTTCTTCACCTTGACGTCCGCCGGGTTGACATGCACCCCCATATTTTCCAGCATATTGACGAGCCCCTGGCTGGTAAACGCGGCCTTGTTGCCGTCACCGGTGCCGCTCAAGCCTACCACCAGCCCGAAACCGACCAGTTGGTTGTCCCTGACCCCTTGGACCGAGGCCAGATCCTTGATGCGACTTGCGGCCGCCCGGGGCAAGGGCAGTAAGGCCGCCCAGCCAAGCAAACAGAGTGCCACCCACAACCCTAGCCGGTTGCGTCGCCAAACTCGTGTCGCCATGCCATCCATTACAGTCATTCTCTTCACCGCTCCCTGTGCCTGCGTTCGTCTATCCTGGCTAAGTTGCAAGCCATGTGCCAGCTACACCTTAGAGGGCCACCACTGGCCAGCGGCCAACCAATTGACCAATGAACTACTTGATATCTTGAATATTTTTTTAATGACCGAGCGGCCCGGCAAATTGGGCAGAGGCAGGACGGGCCGACCGGGCAGGAAAAATTTTCCCACTGTCAGCAACCATGGCATGTCGCTAGCACAAACCCGACCGCCTTAAAACGGCCAGATCAGACTAAGCCCCCTCGCCAGCCAGCCGGGCTGCTGCTGGTCACTGACGATGCCAGTGCCGCTGTATTCGATGCGGGCGTCGGCGATATGGGAGGAAAGTACGGAATTATCCTTGGACACATCCTCGGGCCGCACCAGTCCGGAAACAATAATGAACTGGTTTTCGTTGTTGAGTCGCACCTCGCGGTAACCGCGGATCATCAGGTTGCCTTCCAGGGTGACCTCGGTCACCCTGGCCGACAAGGTGGCGGTCACCGTGCTGTTGTCCTTGGTTTCCCCGGACCCGCTGAAATCATTTTTCAGCCCGGCGGAGAGGTTGGTGGCCGATGGGGTGAAACGGGAGTTGTTGTCGCTCAGCCACTTTTCCACCCCGAAAAGGGCGGAAAGGCCGCCGGTAAGGCTTGAGTCGTGTTGTGTCTTGGTGGTTGCCTTCTTGGTGCCGCTAGAGGTTTCCACGATGTTTACCAGCAGAATATCGCCTACCCGGTGAGCCCGCCGATCGCTATAAAGGTCAAGGGCATTGCCCGCGGCATAGATGGCCCCGGGCCGGGGAACGGCCTCGCGGCTACCCACCTCGGGCATGGCGTAACGTGGCGGCAACCCCCCGGCCGCTTCGGGGGTCACCGCCTTGGGCCCGGTGGTAAGACAACCTGACAACAAGATCAGCAAGCCGAGTACCACCAAGATGTTGCCCGCTCTGCCCATGACAGCCCTCCTCAAAAAGTAACCCGGACCGTATTCTCGTCCACGACCTCGGCCGAGATTTCCCGGCGACTCATGAGATTCTTCACCCGCACGACCTCGCCCCTGGCCCCGCTGTCGCGCAGCTCGCCGGGCACACTGACGCTGATTTGGCCTGCCTCGGCCAGGATGGTGACCAGGCTGCCGCGCCGCACCAAAGGCGGCGCCTCCACCATGGTGGCGAACAGGAGCTCGCCGGCCTGGACCGAATTTTTCAATCGCAACCCGCGCAAGCCGATTGCCGCCGCCGGGGCCCGCAGCAGGTCGGGATCCTGCTGGGAGATGTCGCGGCGTACCACCCGCAGGTCATCGGCCCCGAGCACCGTGTGGCGATTCATCCGCCGGGCCGCGACCACCACATCCCCGAACAACTTGAGTTGCCCGGTCATGCTCACCCTGGCCTCTTCTCGACCGTTGACCAACACCGCCACCCGCAGCTTTTTCTTGCCAAGATACTGGGTATGCGTCTGGTTTATAGGCCGAAATCCCAGGACCCCGGCGGGCAAAGTGAGGTCGGCCGGCGTGACTGAAAATTCCTCTACCGCCAGATCCGTGGCCGGCCAGGGCGTGCCGTCGGTAACCAGCGCCAGAAAGGCTTGCGCCAGCCGGGCCTGGTCCAACGTCTGGGTATCGCCCGCGGCCAGGGGATGTGATCCCAGCAGGGCTGCGGCACACCACAGTGTCGCCACCAACGCCACCGGCATCCTGAAAAACCGCATACAACCTTTCCCCCCTAGCGGATCAGCCCGTTGCTGATCTGCAGCAATTGGTCAGCCGTCTGAATGCCCTTGGAACTGGCCTCAAAGGCCCGCTGGGTAATGATTAGATTAACGATCTCTTCGGTAACGTCCACGTTGGAGGTTTCCAGCACCCGCTGGGCGATGGTGCCAAGCCCCTCGGTGCCGGGATTGGCCTCCACCGCGGGACCAGAGGCCTCGGTAATCTGATACAGATTGGCCCCCTTGGCCTTGAGGCCGGCCGGATTGACGAAGGTGTCCAGGGTGATCTGCACCGACCCGAGCTGCTGCTGATTGGCATCCGTGGCCACCAGCATGCCGCCGGCGTCAACGCCGATGCTCACGGTGCCCGCCGGGATGGCGAATTCCGGCTGCAACCGGTCGCCGTTGGCGGTAACCAGATAGCCATCGACATCCCGCGTGAAATTGCCCGCCCTGGTGTAGAACTCGTTACCGTCGTGAATCACCTTGAAAAAGCCGGCGCCCTCAATGGCAAAGTCCAGCTCGTTGCCGGTCTGCTGGAAATCGCCCTGGGTAAAGATGCGCATTATGGCCACGGGTCGCACCCCCATGCCGACCTGGACGCCAGTTGGCACCATGCCGCCGCCCGCCGTCGTCACCCCGACCTCGCGGAGGGTCTGATACATAAGGTCCTCGAACTGGGCCTTGGACTTCTTGAAGCCGGCGGTGTTGACGTTGGCCAGGTTGTTGGAGATCACGTCCAGTTGCAGTTGCTGGCCGCTCATACCGGTGGTGGAGGTATACAACGCTCGAATCATAATAGCCTCGCTGGTGATGGCCTGTTCCTGGCCTTTGCTTCTTTCGTCGTAACTACTCAGGTTATTTAGAAGGGACAAAGTGGCAAAGTGACAGAGTAGCAAAGTATATCGAACAGAAACTTCTTTAAAACTTTGCCCCTTTGCCCCTCTGTCAGTCTGCCCCTTATCTTCACCCTACACCGTCAATTTACCAACTCTCTGGGTGGCCATGGCGTCAATGTCGTCCAAGGTGCGCACCGCCTTTTGCTGGCTCTCGAAATCCCGGGCCAAATCGATCATGGCGGTCATTTCCAGGATGGACTGGACATTGGACTGCTCGACATAGCCCTGCTGCACCTCATAGCCCTGCGACTGCTCCTCTCCGCCCCCCCCTTCCTTGAGGCGGAAGAGGTTGACGCCTTCACGCTCCAAGGCCGCCTTGTCCGCAAAGCTGACCACGGCAAGCTGCCCCACCACCGCGCCATTCTGGGCGATAGTGCCGTCCCGGCCGATACTCACCTGGCCCTCGCCCAGAACGATGGCGCCACCGTCCCCGAGCACCAGGTTGCCGCCGGGCATGGCCAACTGGCCCTGCTCGTTCAAAAGAAAATTGCCGGCCCGGGTGTAGCGCACCCCGCCCGGGGTCTGGATCTTAAAGAAACCTTCGCCCTGGATGGCCACATCCAGCGGGTTGCCGGTCATCTTCACCGGCCCGCTGCTCTGGTCGGTGACGGGCTTCATGCCCTTGCCCACCCGCTGCCGGTTGTCGTTGGCCCGGTAAAGCATTTCCCAGAAGGTGACCTTCTCCCGCCTGAAACCGGCGGTATCGACGTTGGCGATATTATTGGCCACCTGATCCAGGCGGTTCTGCTGCGCCAGCATGGTCTCGGCGGCTTCGGTCATTCCCAGTCGGTTGCTGATGATCACGGCGCACCTCTCTTGCGTTTATCAAAAATTAAAGTAACTATCGAGCGGAACCGCAACCCGGGTGAGTTCCTGGACTGCTAATGCTTTTCGCGGGTTCGTCCGCGACCGGGCGCGGGAGGTCGCGGCCGCCTCGAAGGCGGGCAGGACCGCCCGCCGAGCATGAGCGCAAGGCATGACCAGCCCGACAACGCTTAAATGCCGACACAAGCTGGATAGTTACGAATTAAATGCAACTGGCGTGCCATGGCGGAAAAAAGAAATGAATAATGGCCTGAACATGTTGCGGGGCAAGGGAAATGGATCGAGCGGGGCAATCTGGCAGGGTGGCGGCCAGAACAAGGAAACCGTCAAAAAGATGGCCACCAAAAAACAGGACCACGACGTACAGCAAGCAATTTCAGGCAGTTACGGCAAAAAACCGACCAACGCACTGCCCGGCTTAGACGGCAACCCGGTCGGGCAAGGTCGGCATTTTTTTCCCAGGAGAACCCGGCAGGGCAAACCCGGCTCAGGGCTTGTACTTGTCGTTGGTTCGATAGATAAAGGCCAGAATTTCGGCCACCAGCAGGTAGGTTTCCGGCGGGATCTGGGCGTTCAGGTTTAAGCGGGAAAGGATCTCCACCAAGTCGGCGTCCTCGCGGATGGGGATGTTGTACTCCCTGGCCAGGGCGATGATCCGCTCGGCCAGTTCGCCCATGCCCTTGCCGATCACCCTGGGGGCGGCGTCCTTGTCCGTGTCATAGCGGAGCGCCACCGCCTTTTTCATCTTCCCCTGCTTGCCGGCGCCCTTGTTTTCGGTCATGATGGCCTCTCCTTAGATAAAAATATAGGGTGCGCCGTGCGCACCATGCGGCACATGTAGTGCGCACGGCGCACCCTACTTGAGGCGACGACAAAGCCTTTGGTTATCACGAGTCCATCTTTGTTGGTAATAGCGCAGGCCCCCATGAAATTCAAGCGGACATCGCCTTTGGGCGATGAAAGAACCTTGCACCATTCACCCGTTCCGGGTAAGAACCGCCATGACTCCAGACGCCACCCATGCCCCCATAGCCGTTATCCTTTACAGCGGCGGCCTGGACTCCACCACCGTGCTGGCCATGGCCAGGGAACTGGGCTACAGTTGTTACTGTCTCACCTTTGCCTACGGCCAGCGGCAGGCCATTGAGGTGGAACGGGCCCGGGCCCTGGCCAGCATAATGGGCGCGGCCGGCCACCTGGTCCTGAACCTCGATCTCGACAAGATCGGCGGCTCGGCCCTGACCACCGCCACGGCGGTGCCCAAGGGCCGCTCGCCTGCCGAGATGGCGTCCGGCATCCCGGTCACCTACGTGCCGGGCCGCAACACCATCTTCCTGGCCTATGCCATGTCCTGGGCCGAGGTACTGGGGGCGCGCGACATCTTCATCGGCGTGAACGCGGTGGATTTCTCCGGCTACCCGGACTGCCGGCCCGACTTTCTTACGGCCTTCCAGCAGGTGGCCAACCTGGGCACCCGGGCGGGCCGGGAGGGCGTCAGTCCCTTCAAGATCCACGCCCCGCTCCTGCGGCTGTCGAAAAGGGAGATCATCCAGACCGGCCTCCGGCTTGGGGTGGACTATGGCCGCACCCACTCCTGCTACGACCCGGACCCGGCCGGCCGGGCCTGCGGCTCTTGCGATGCCTGCCAACTGCGGCTCAAAGGCTTCCAGGAAGCGGGCCTAATTGATCCGGCCCCCTACGGCCCGAGATAACCACCATGGCCATGCCACCCCTTGCTGCCAGCGAACTGGGCCGCCTTTGCATGGTCGGCCTGCCAGGCCCGGAACTGGATGATTCCACCCGCGCCCTGGTTGCCGAGGAAGGCGTCAACCACTTTATCCTCTTCCGGCGCAACGTCAAAGACCCGGCCCAACTCACCACCCTTTGCCGCGACCTGCGCGAGCGCTGCGCCGCCGCCGGCCTGGCCGCGCCGCTTATCGCCATTGACCAGGAGGGCGGCAGCGTCACCCGGCTAGCGCCGCCCTTCACCCAGTTCGGCCATGCCCGTGACCTGGCCGAGGGAACGGACCCAGTCGCCGCCCTCACCGCCTATGCCCGCACCTGCGCCCGCGAACTGCGAGAGATCGGCATCAACCTGAACCTGGCGCCGGTGCTGGATGTCTGCCCGGCCGACCAAGGACTGTTCATGGAGAAGCGTTCCCTGGGCAGCGACCCGCACCTTGTGGCCGAACTTGGGCAACTGGTGATCACCGAAATGCAGGCGCACGGGGTGGCGGCCTGCGGCAAGCATTTCCCCGGCCTGGGCGGTGCCAACCTGGACCCACATAAGTTGCTACCCACTGTCGCCCGCACGCTTGACGACCTGCGGACGATTGACCTCGTCCCCTTCCGGGACGCCACGGCCGCCGGGGTCGCGGCCCTCATGACCTCCCACACCCTGTACCCGGCCCTGGACAAGGCAAACCCTGCCACCCTCTCCGCCCTTATCCTGCAAGACCTGCTACGCAACGAGCTCGGCTTTGACGGCCTGCTGATCACCGACGACCTGGAGATGGGGGCCATCGAAAACCGCTGGAGCGTGGCCGAGGCCTCCCTCGCCGCCCTGCTGGCCGGCGCCGATCTGCTCCTCATCTGCCACGATCACCACAAGGTCCGCGCCAGCCTGGCCACCCTGCGCCAGGCCCTTGCCGACGGCCGGCTTGCCGAGGGGCGCCTGCAGCGCTCTCTGCGCAGACTGATGACGATGCAGGCCCGCTTCGCCCCTGACTCAAGCACCCCTGCCCCACGACAGCCACCCGACAAAACCGCATAAATTCCCTTGCGTACCCTGCCCCCAAGGATATAGTATTTAACTAATGAATGTATATTTTCCCAGCCGTACAAATGCTGCCCGCCATACCCTCTCTTCGCATCTTCTCACGCGCATACCCAAACCCTAACGGAGGAATTCTATGGAACTTCATGTTGAAGCCCGCAATATGGAAATGCGCAAATCCTGGCAGGACAAGATCGACCAGGAAAAAGAACGGCTGGTCCGCCATCATCCCGGCCTGGTCCACAACCTGCGGATCACTATTGACGAGACCTCCCATCACCAGGGCGGCGGCTACGAACTGCGCCTCGTCGCCTCGGTGCCCAATGACACGGTGGTGGTAAAACGCAAGGGCGAAACCGTGCGGCCCATGCTGGTCGAGGCCTTCGATACCTTGGGCCTGCAACTTAAAGAGCTGCAACGTAAACGTCGGCAGCCCGCCAAAGCCGTGGAGGAAGGAGAGGCCGCCGCCCAAAGCACCGGGATCATCAAGGCCCTTTACCCGTTTGAGTCCTATGGCTTCATCGCCACCGCCAGCGGCCGCGAGGTCTATTTCCACGAAAACGCCCTGAAGTCCGTTGCCCTCGCCCAGCTCGCCGAGGGCGATGCCGTCCGTTTCGGCGAGTCTGATGGGGATAAGGGGCCCTGCGCCACCTGGGTGAGGCTGGCGAAATAAGCGATAAGACGAGGCACAAAGTATAAAAATTGCACAGAAACTCCTTATAAAACTTTGTGCCTCTGTGCCTTCTGCCTATGTGCCTTTGCCCCTTTGCCCCTCTGTGCCTTTTTTACGCTCCAGGATCAAATGTCATGACACTGCCCAGACAGGCCGCCCTGCCCGATTCCTACGCCGATCTCGACGAATCCGCCCTGCGGGAACGGCTCGCCGCCCGCAAGGCGGAACTGGCCGACCGGCTGCTCATCCTCTGCCATCATTACCAGCAGGAGGCGGTCTTTGCACACGCCGACGTTACCGGCGATTCCCTGAAACTCGCCCGGGCGGCGGCTTCCGCCCGGGACCGCCGCTTCATCGTCTTCTGCGGCGTGCACTTCATGGCCGAGTCGGCCGACATCCTCACCGCCGCCGACCAGGTCGTCATCCTGCCCGACCTGCGGGCCGGCTGCTCCATGGCCGACATGGCCGGCCATGAGGAGATGGCCGAGGCCTGGCAGGAGCTGCTTGGCGCCGTAGGCCAGGGCGTGCGACTCACCCCGCTCACCTATGTCAACTCCTCGGCGCGCCTTAAGGCCCTGGTCGGCCAACGGGGCGGCTCGGTCTGCACCTCGTCCAATGCCGAGCGGGTGCTCACCTGGGGCCTGGCCAGGGGCGACAAGGTCTTTTTCTTCCCGGACGAGCACCTGGGCCGCAACTCAGCCGCGGCCCTGGGCATCCCCGACGACGAGGTGGTCCTTTGGCAGCGAGGCAGACCCCTGGGTGGCAACCCGGTGGCCGCGCTAAAAAAAGCCAAGGTCATCCTGTGGAACGGCTGCTGCTCCGTGCACATGCAATTCAAGGCCGAGCACGTCCGCCAATGGCGCGCCAAGGAGCCCGACATCCGCGTCATCGTTCACCCGGAATGCCGCCGCGAGGTGGTAAGGGCCGCCGATCTCTACGGATCAACCGAAAGAATCATTCAGGCGATACGCGAGTCACCTCCCGGCTCCAAATGGGCCATCGGCACGGAGATCAACCTGGTGAACCGGCTGGCCCGGCTTTACCCGGACAAGGCCAGCCATTCGCTCTCCCCTTTCCAGTGCCTGTGCTCCACCATGTACCGCATCAAACCCGCCTACCTGCTCTGGGTGCTGGACAACCTCGCCGCGGGCCGGATCGTCAACCGGATCACCGTGGATCAGGAAACCGCGGCCCAGGCCAAAATCGCCCTGGACCGCATGCTGGAGATCTGAATGATCATGCGTGGCATCTATCTGGACAACAACGCCACTACGCCCCTGGACCCGCGGGTCCGGGAGGCCATGCTGCCTTACCTGACCGACTTATTCGGCAACCCCTCGAGCGCCCACCGTTACGGCGAAGAGGCGCGCCTCGGCCTTGAGCAGGCCAGGGAGCAGGTTGCCACCCTGGCGGGTTGCGCCCCGGGCCAACTCCTTTTCACCAGCGGCGGCAGCGAGGGCAACAATACCGCCATCTGGTGCGCCGCCTGGGCCGATCCGGGCAAGCGGCACATGATCTCCTCGGCGGTTGAACACCCTTCGGTCTTGGGCCCCCTGCGTTTCCTGGCCGACCGCTTTGGTTATGAGATAGAACTGCTGCCGGTGGACAATGACGGCGGCCTGGACCCGGACCGGCTGGCCAGGGCCCTGCGCCCGGACACGGCCCTGGTGTCGCTCATGGCCGCCAACAACGAGACCGGCGTGCTCTGGGACTTGGAGCAGCTCGGCGCCCTCTGCCGGACAAAAGGCGTCCTCTGCCACAGCGACATGGTGCAGTTGGCCGGCAAAATGCCCATACAGGCGGACGCCGCCCTGCCGGTTGACTATATCTCCCTGGCCTCCCACAAGCTGCACGGCCCCAAGGGCTGCGGCGCCCTGTTCGTCCGGCGGGGCGCCCCGGTCACCCCGCTTATCATGGGGCCGGGGCAGGAAAACGGCCGCCGGGCCGGAACCGAAAACGTGGCAGGCATTGTCGGCTTCGGCATGGCCTGCGAACTGGCGGCGCAGGCCCTGCCCGAGGCCGAGCCACGGATACGGGCCCTGCGCGACGGACTGGAAGCCGCCCTCCTGGCAGACATCGACGGGGTAAGGATCAACGGCCGCAACCAACCCCGGCTGCCCAACACCATTAACGTCAGTTTCGAGCATTGCTCCTCGGCCATGCTCATCCAGGAGCTGGACGAACATGGCCTGGCGGTCTCCGCCCATTCCGCCTGCCAGAGCGGCGACCTGGATCCGTCCCACGTGCTTGCCGCCATGGCCATCCCGGAAACCTTTCTGCACGGCACCCTGCGCATCAGCATGAGCCGTTTCACCACCCGGGAAGAGACGGAGCTGTTGCTCGCCGCACTTGCAACGGCGGTGAAAAAAGCCCGTACCGGCCTGGCCATGTAAGTCGAGGCTCAAAGGCACAGAGGAATATCGCACACCGAATATTGAATTACGAAGTGAACATCGTTCAACATTCGATATTCAAAGCACTCGTCTGGTTGCTGCTAGCGAAAGAGATGTTTCAGACCCGGTTCGCCCGCCACCTGGATAAATTCCAGGTCCGGCAGGACGAGGCAGGTGAGCCGGCCGCCGTAGACCGCGCCGGTGTCGATAACGATCTTATGGGCATCCTGCAGCGGCACCTGACAGGGCGTGTGTCCCGAAACCACCGGCTTGCCGAAGTCATGGCCGCTGGCCAGATAGTTGTCCCGGGCCCAGAGCAGCCACTCCCTGGACTGCTGGGAAAGATGCACCCCGGGCTGCAAACCGGCGTGTACGTAAATGGCCTGCTCGTCCTCCCAGCAGGTGAGCAGATCGTCATAGAACCGCAGATGGTCGGCGGGGATGGCGGCAAGGGCCGGCCGGTCATAAGGCGGCTTAATCCCATAGCTGGCCAGCGTTTCGCGGCCTCCCATGGTCAGAAAAAACTCCGGCTCGTCGTCGGCGAGGAAGCGCAGGAACATCTCCTCATGATTGCCCATGAGGGTGATCACCCGCCCGAGCCTTTTGCGAAGCCCGATGACCTCGGCTACCACCCCCCGGGAGTCCGGCCCCCGATCGATGTAGTCGCCGAGAAAGACCACCGTGTCACTGGCCGGGTCCGGGTTAATGCGGGCCAGAAGCTCCACCAGCGCCCGGTGGCAACCATGGATATCGCCGATAACAAATGTTTTATGCATGGCAGCCCTGTGTCGTCCTCGCCTGGCCGCGGTTCCCTGCGGCCAGGCGCCGGCATAATCCAGAATAATGTTGATTGTCCCCGCCGTAAATAGGTAGTATAGTCGATAACTGGCCGGGTTGCCTACATTTTCAAGCGAGCGGCCTTGGCCGGACGAAGCGGATCGCCGCTTACCGGAAAACGCCGTCCTCGACGGGGTTTGTCAACCAATCCATTCATGCTGCCAAAGGTACGAACCATGCGATACCCAGAAAACGGCCGGCCTTGTAACCTGGGCGCCCTTCTCCTGCTTGCCCTGCTCTGCGCCATGTTGCCCCCCCTCGCTGCCCGGGCCGAGGATACGCCTGTCCCGGAATACACCATCGGTCTCGGCGATGCCATCGAGGTCCATATCTGGAAAGAACCCGAACTTTCCCGGCCCGTCACCGTGCGCCTGGACGGCCGGATATCCCTGCCGCTGCTTGGCGACCTGGAGGCGGCCGGCAAGACCTTCCCGAACCTCACGGCCGAACTGGAAAAACGCTACAGCAAGATCATTGCCGAACCAGCGGTCACCGTGATGCTGCAGGAAAGCCGGAGCCGACGTTACTACATCCTGGGCCAGGTCACCAATGCCGGCGAATTTCCCTTGGATACGCCCATTACCGTATTGCAGGCCATTGCCCGCAGCGGCGGCTTTCGCGAATGGGCCAAAACCGACAATATTGCCGTGATTCGACGCGCGAACAATCAGGAAAAAATACTCAAATTTGATTATGACGCCCTGGTCAAAGGCAAGGATGTCACCCAAAACCTCGCCATTGCCCCCGGCGACACCATAGTTGTGCCATAAAGCAGGCAATATCATGCTCTCAACTTATTTCCATACAGGAAGGACTATGACCAAACCATGCGCATCGCTTCGTGTTTTCAGGCGGCAGACCGTGTTGCTCATAGCGGTCTTTTTCATGCTTCCCATTACGGCCAAGGGGCGGGAGAACAGCGTAACCGCCGGTCTGGCCGTGCGCGAAGGGTATGACTCAAACATGCACCGAACCGATGAGAATCACGTCCTGCAATGGACCACCACTCTCACCCCCTCGCTAAACTTCGTCTCCCAAGGTCAATCCGACCGTCTCGACCTGTCTTACGCCCCGGGCCTGCAGGTGGTCGACCACGAGTCCTCCGAGCCCGGCGTCGACAAACCCGCCGATTTTGCCGAGCGCTCGGTGAACCATGACCTGACCATCAAGGCGGAGAAGGACTTGGCCAGGGATCTGCAGTTCCTCCTCTCGGAGGAGTATATCAAAGCCGATGACCCGGATCTGCGGCCGCACTTCATGTGGGAGCCGGACCGCGGGCTCTATGTCTCCGAAACCATTGAACGCCGCCGTTACTGGACCAACGCCGCCTCGCTTGCCATGCGGTACGCCTATGCAAAGGACAGCAGTCTGGCCATCGGCTACGACAACCGCCGCCTCGAAAACGAGGATGCGAATCTGGCGGGAGGCTATGACCGACATCACCCCACGGTCACCATCGACCACCGCTTCAACGAACAATGGCGCACCGTGGCTGGCTACGCCTATACCAAGGCCAATTTCCAGCAAGCCGAAACGCTCTCGGCAACCGCCACGCCCACCGATGATCTCGTAAGCCACAACCCCACCCTGGAGGTGGATTATAACCCCTGGCTGCATGCCACCGCCTTTGGCTCATACTCTTTCGATAAATACGAGTACCAGAACGGCCTCAGGGATGGTTACCACTTAAATGACAGCCGGCTCGGTTGGCGACAGGAGCTCGGTCCAAAAAGCACGGCCGACCTGTCGGCGGGATATTCACAAACCAACTGGGATGCAGGTGGGTCGGAGGGCGGCCTTGGCTTCGAGGGCCATGTAGCCACCACCCTGGGACAGACCACCGTTTCCTGCGGGGCGGCAAAAGGCTTCGAGGCCCGCTATTTCGATGGCACCGACAGCGGCCTGTCGAAATACTGGCGTCTGCAGGCCGCCCTCATGTATCAGCTTACCCAGAACCTGACCACGGACCTTTCCGCCTCCTACCGCAAGGACAAATTTATCGAGGCACGGCAGGGCATCGAGGAGGACGTAAGCCAGGTGGCGACCGGCTGCTCCTACAAACTCAGCCGTTGGGCCATCCTCTCGCTCCACTATATTTTCCATAACCTCACCACTACCGCCGACATTGGCGATTACGACGACCATCGCCTTTTCCTGGAATTGCGAACCTCCAGGGAACTCTGGCGGTGGTAACCCCGAACCCCTGACCATAAGCAATTCATGCGACAAGAAACCGGATCACAACTACAGAGCTACCTGGGCCTCTTACTGCGCCGGAAGAAGCTCATCATCACCTGCTTCCTGCTGGCCGTTGTGGCCGGCCTCGTCATCTACCTTAAAACGCCGAAGGTCTATCAGTCCAGCAGCCTGCTCATTTATCAGAACCGCACCATGTCGCCCACCAAACAGACCCTGGACACCCAGGCGCGCATCCGGGACATGGTCAACACGGTGAGCCAGCAGGTGACCAGCCGCAAAAGCCTCGAAGACCTCATCAACCAGTACGACCTGTACCCGGATCTGCGCAAACAGCTCCCCATGGCGGACGTGGTGGCGGCCATGCAGAAGGATATCGTCACCGAACTGAAAGAGGGCGACGTGTTCAGGGTCTCCTTCACGGGCCCTGCGCCCAAGCAGGTCATGCAGATCACCAACGCCCTGGCCGCCCGCTTTATCGAAGAAAATCTTCGCTTCCGCGGTGAGCTTGCCTCGGAAACCTCGGTCTACGTCAAGGACGAATTGCAGATGGCCAAGGAGGCGCTGGACAAGAAAGAAGCGGTCATGCGGGACTACAAGCTCACCTATTACAATGAGATGCCCCAGCAACTGCAGGTCAACATGACCCACCTCGCTTCCCTGCAGACCCAGTACCAAAAAAACCAGGACAGCATCCAGGATCTGGAGAAGACCAGGCTGTTGATTCAGGAACAGATCGCCCTGCGCCGCGAAGTTCTGGACCAACAAACGGCCCGTCTGCGGGCGGAGGCAGGCAATCTGGCCGGCCAGAACCAGGCAACAGCGAACGCGGGCGGCGTACGGGATGTGGAAAGGCTCCGCCAGGAGCTCACCGCCCTGAAGGCCCGGTACACCCCCGACCATCCCGAGGTGAAACGCCAGGAAAAACTGCTGCAGAGCATGCTGGAAAACCAAGGCCCGGGCAAGACCGCGGAGGGCCCGGGCAAGGATCCGCAGATCGATCAACTGCAGCTCCAGCTCCGGGATATGCAGTTCAGCATTGCACGCTTGCAAAACGACCGTCAGGAAATCCTGACCCAGATCAAACAGTGCAAGCAGTGGATCGAGGCGGCCCCGGTGCGTGAGGCGGAGTGGTCGGCCCTCACCCGGGACTACGAGCAGCTCTCCACTCATTACCAGGGACTGGTCGGCCAGAAAATCCAGGCGGAATCCACCGAGAGCCTCGAACGCCGGCAGCAGGGCACCCAATTCAAGATCATCGACCCGGCCCGCCTGCCGACCAAGCCGTTCAAACCTGATTTCCAAAAAATCATGCTCATGGCCATGGCCATCGGCATGAGTTGCGGGATAGGCCTGGCCTTTGCCCTGGAAAGCCTCGACACCTCCTTCAAGGATCCCGCCGACCTGGAAGCAACCTTGGGGCTGCCCGTCACCTGCTCCATTCCCGTTCTGCCCACCCAGAAGGAGCAACGTAGAAAAAAACTCATCGCGGCATGCTGGTCAACGGCTTTCCTGGTCACCATGGTTTTCCTGCTTGGCGGCATGGCCTACCTGTGGAAAACCGGAGCGATCATCATCTGAACCCGCTATGTATCAAGAGTTTTACCTACTAAACAAAAAGCCCTTTGACCTGGCCCCCGACCCGGGCATGGTCTTCATGAGCGAAGCGCACCAAGAGGCTACGGCGATCTTTCGGTATGGCGTGCTGACGCGCAAGGGCTTCCTGCTGCTTACCGGCCAGGTGGGCACCGGCAAAACGACCCTGCTCCAGTTCCTGGCAAAATCCCTGGACAACCACGTCCACCTCTGCATGATCGCCAATCCCACCTTGGAGGTCCGGGAGTTTCTCTATCTCCTGGCCGCCAAGTTTGGTATCGAGGGATTTGATGGTAACAAGGCCAGATTTCTGATCAACTTCAGCGCCTTCCTCAAAGAGTGCCGTGAAAAGGGCGAACAGGTGCTGCTGGTCATCGACGAGGCCCATGTCCTGCCCATTGACATTCTGGAGGAGATCCGGCTGCTCTCCAACCAGGAATACCAGGAATACGGGGTGCTCTCCATCTTCCTGGTGGGCCAACCCGAACTGCGGGAACGGCTCAACACGGAACGGTTGCTGCCCCTGAAACAACGCATCGGCATCCAGTATCATCTCCAACCATTCACCGCGGCGGAGACGGCGGACTACATCGCCTTCCGCTTACGCCGGGCCGGCAGCCATGCCCACCTCTTTACCACCGAGGCCATCGAGCTCATCCACGCCCGCTGCAACGGCACCCCCAGGCTCTTGAACGTAGCCTGCGACCATGCCCTCATCACCGGCTACGCGGAAAACAAACGGGTCATTGACGCCAAGACCGCCCGGGAATGCCTGAATGAACTGGGGATCACCAACCAGACGCCGGCAACCGGCGACGGCTGGAAAAAGACCGGTCAGGCCCTGCTGGCCGCCCGGCCCGTAATCCTGGCGGCCGGGCTGCTGATCGCCCTGCTGGTCGGTGCCGTTCTCTATCAGAGCAGCCACCCGGCCTGGATTTCGGCCATGTACGAAAAAACAACCTCCACGGGAGTGATATTGTGGGAAAAATTCATACGGCGCTGAGCAAGGCCGGCGCGGAAGAACCAACCACGCGGCAGATGGAGGAGACCCCGGCGCCCCCTTTGCCGATGCCCGGGTCGGCCCGGCCGACGGCCAAGGAACGTCGGCCCGAACGACCTGCGCCGCAAGCAACGGCGGAGGGGCAGAGGTGGGATGAACGGCTCGACGCCGCCTCCTCCGTCTTGACCGGCATCGCGGAGAGCTTCCGGCGCCTGCGGGCCACCATACTTCACCCGAAAAAGGGCCAGCCCGCCCGGACCATCATGGTCACCAGCTCGGTACCCTCGGAAGGCAAAAGTTTTGTCTGCGCCAACCTGGGCATCGCCTTTGCCCAGGGGGTGGAGGAACACGCCCTGTTGATCGACTGCGATCTGCGCCGGCCTTCCCTGGCCCAGCTTTTCGGTCTTGGCAACGACCGCGGCCTGGTCAACCATCTGCGCGGTGGAGATGATCTCGGCGGGTTGATCAAGAAAACCTCATTGGACAAACTGGCCATTATTCCAGCGGGCCCCCCGCCGATGAATCCTTCGGAACTCCTGGGGTCCGAGGTTATGCAGGCCCTCATCACCGAGGTCAGCGGCCGCTACCCGGATCGTTTTATCTTCTTCGACAGCCCGCCCCTGCAGGCGGCCTCGGAAACCTCGGTGCTGGCCAAGCAGGTGGACGGCATCGTCCTGGTGGTGCGCTGGGGGCGTTCCGGCCGGAAGCAGGTGCAGCAACTGGTGGAAACCCTGGGCAAGGAAAAAATTCTCGGAGTGGTCTTCAACGCCTGCGAAACAGGCCGGCTGGAGAGCAAACTCCAAGGCTACTCCCACGGTTACGATTACTATTACACCAGCGGCTATGGCCGTAAGGATTGACCGCAAACCCTAGCCAAAAATCATGCCATACATCTTCAATAAATATTATCCAGCCAGGAACCTCTTCTTCGCCCTGGGCGAGGGAGTGCTCATCTTTCTGGCCCTGAACGCGGTATTTTTGCTCACCGAGGGCTGGTCGGTCTACACCGCCAACCTCGCCCTCTTCGCATACCGCGGCGCCATGGTAACCGTCATCTTCCAGATCTGCCTTTATTATTTCGACCTCTACGACCAGCGGCAGCCGGCCACTTTCAAGGATACCGCCTCCCGCATCACCCTGGCCTTCGGCGTCGGCTGCATTCTGCTGGCCGTTCTCTACTGCTACCTGCCGGTAATCATCATCAGCACCAAGGTGTTCTGGCTCGCCTATCTGGCGATCTGTGTCGTCGTGGCGCTATGGCGCGGTTTCTATGCCGTGGTCCTGGAACGGCACATGTTCACCCGGCCGGTGGTTATCCTGGGTGCTGGCAAGCTGGCCGGGGAGATCACCGCGGAGATCAACGGTCGCCACGATTCCGGCTACCACATCGCCGCGCACGTCCTGCCCGCGGCCACCCAACCGCTCCCCGGCCGCCAGGCACCCGTTATCGCCCAAGAAGAACTGCCCCGCTTCTGCCAGAAAAGCCAAGTGGAAAAGATCATCTTCGCCCTGGCCGACCGACGCGGCAAGACGCCCATTAAGGAACTCATGGCCTGCAAGCTGCAGGGTACCCCCATCGAAGACGGCATCACCTTTTACGAGGGCCTGACCGGGAAGATCATGGTCGAAAAGGTAGACCCGACTTGGATCATCTTTTCCGATGGTTTCAAAAAAAGCCGCTTCACCCTGCTCATGAAACGCGGCACCGATCTCACCTTGGCGCTGGCCGGCTTTACCCTTACCCTGCCGCTGACCATGCTCACCGCCCTGCTCATCAAGGTCAGCTCGCCCGGGCCGATTTTTTACCTCCAGGAAAGAGTGGGGGAACGGGGCAAGCCCTTCCAGATCGTCAAATTCCGCAGCATGCGGCCCGACGCGGAAAAGGACGGCCCCCAGTGGGCCGCGGAGAACGATGACCGGATAGGCAAGCTCGGCCGCTTTATCCGCAAGCTGCGTCTGGATGAACTTCCCCAGCTCTGGAATGTCCTGAAAGGGGAGATGAGCCTGGTCGGCCCCCGGCCGGAACGGCCCTTCTTTGTGGAACAACTTGACCAAAATATCCCCTATTATGCCCTGCGGCACGCCATCAAACCCGGGATCACCGGCTGGGCGCAAATCTTTTATCCTTACGGCGCCACGGAAGAAGACGCTTTAAAAAAACTGGAATATGACCTATATTACCTGAAAAATCTGAACATGTGGATGGACCTCTGGATCATCATGCAGACCATGAAAATCGTGCTTTCCGGCAAGGGTGCCAGATGAAGGCAGACGGGGAAGTTTATAGGTCTTTACAGGTAACTGCTCAGGTTGTTTAGCATGTTAGCCTATAGACTGTTAGGCAAAAAAAACGGAGCGTATGCGGGACACAGTACGACTTATACCGCAAGGGCATAAGTTTCGTATGAGCAGACGAGCTGCTCAACTCAGCTTTATACCGCAAGGGCATAAGTTTCGTATGAGCAGACGAGCTGCTCA
>MNYK01000046.1 GCA_001873115.1 Desulfobacterales bacterium CG2_30_60_27
ATTTCTTGTGTTCCCGACTTGATTTTTCCCTTGAGCTTCTGACTGACCGTATAGGTCTTTCTGGTCTTTTCGTCGTAGGCCGTAATCCGTTCATAGATGTAAATATCGCCATTCGGACGATTCTCACGCCGTTCCCCGACGTGAGTTTTTCCTGTTGTTGGTTTAGCCACGAATAACCCCCCCCTTTTAAAATGTACGTAATATATTAATACGTACACGTATAAAAGGCAAGAAAAAAGCACGGTTTTTCAACTAAACCGGCTTTTTAAGTTGATTTTTTGGCTTAAAGTGTGCGCTTTATACGATTTTCAGGTTAATAAAGGCGGCCGGATGCTCCACCCCCTCCCGGGTGATCACCACCTTTTCACTCTCCTTCCTCTGGCTCAGCAACCGCAGACCATACTCAAAGGTCTTATACAGGGTTTCGCAGATGGTATGCAGGGTTTCCGTGGAACGGGGCTTCCTGGCCAGGAGATAATCAACGGCCTCCGCACTGAATTCCACCGGCATGTCGCACTTCTCGGTCATATACTGAGTACATTTTTCGATCTCGGCGATGAGCGCTATGAAAAAATCGCAGACATCCAGGGGATCGGCGCCCTCCTGCTGGCATTGTTCCGCCATCATGGCCAGCCGTTGCCGGGTTGGGGCCACGCCGTGCTTTTCGAGATACCCTCCCAGGGTGCGGTGGATAAAGTCAATCACCCGGTCGTGTTCCTGGCCGGCCAGTTCCTGGTAACGTTGTCCGACGCGCTCGCGGGTCGCCGCACTGGCGAGGAGCTTGTCCAGTTCACGGGCAGGGTGTTGCACCATGTCCACCGTAACCACCAGATGCCGGATAGCGGTGGACGGCAGTTTCTTCTCAAAGGGCAGCAGAACCTTTTCGACAACGCTCACCAGGCCCCGGGCGCCGGTCTTTTCCTGGCCAGCCAGGATGGCGATCTCCCGGCAGGCCTCGTCCTCGAACAGAATGCTGATCCCATAGGCCTTGAAATCCTGTTTCTTGCCGACGATCACCGCGCTGTTGGGGTTTGTCAGGATAGCGTACAGATCATCCACCTCCAGGGCATCCAGGATGGCGAGTACCGGCAGGCGGCCGACAAACTCACTTTCAAAGCCGAACTCGATGAGGTCCTCGGCCTTCACCAGCTTCAACAGCTTGACCGCCTCGTCCTTGGAGGTGATGTTGCCTTCAAAGCCCATGCCCTGCCGTTGGGTGCGCTTTTTGATAATCGCTTCCAGTCCGTCAAAGGCGCCGCTCATGATGAACAGGATATTGCGGGTGTTCACCACCCGCTTCTCGCGTTTGCCGGTGGCGCGATAATACTCCATGGCCTCGATCTGGGAGATGGGGTCGTGGGGCACCTTGAGTTCCACCTCGGTCTCCTCCATGGGTTTCAACAGGGCGCGCTGCACCCCGGTGCGGGAGACATCGAGGCCGAGGCGATTCTGGCTGGCGGCGATTTTGTCGATTTCGTCCACATAGATGATACCGTACTGCGCCCGGTCGATGTCGCCGTCGGCCTGCCGCACCAGATCCCGCACCAGATCCTCAACGTCACCCCCCACGTAACCGGTTTCGCTGAACTTGGTGGCATCGCCCTTGACGAATGGCACGCCCAGATGCTGGGCAATGAGCTTGATGAGATAGGTCTTGCCAACGCCGGTTGGGCCGATGAGCAGCACGTTGCTCTTCACCTGGCCGACACTGGTCTTCCCCAGGCAGGTCCGTTCGAGCATATAGCGGATCTTGTTGAAATGGGTACAGATTTTCGTGGCCAGCACCGCCTTGGCCTCGTCCTGCCGCACCACATATTCATCAAGAAAGGCCACCAGTTCCTCGGGGGCGAGGTTGAAATGGAAGGCCTTTTTTTTCCGCCCCTCGACCTTATCGTTCTCCGGGCTGCCCTCGGCTCTGGCCTGAGGGAACAGACCAGTGGAGATGATCTTGACCTGCTCCCCGTACTTCTGCGACAGGTAATCGGAAAGCTCCTTTTCAAGCTCCTTCTGACTCGGCAGACTTTTCTTGGTATCGGACATATTCCTTGCCGGAAAAGGCCGTTGGCCTTTCCCGTCCTTATTAGCATTCAGCTTTCAGCTTTGAACTTTCAGCCTTCAGCTTTGAGCTTTCGGCCTTCAGCTCTCTTCAAGATCCAGGGCCTTCAACTTCTTGTGCAGATGACTGCGTTCCATGCCAATAGCCTCGGCGGTCTGTGAGATGTTGCCCTGATGATCCTGCAAAATCGCCCGGAGGAATTCACGTTCAAAGGCCCGTTTGGCCTCCTTGAAATTTCGCAGCCGGGAGAGGCCCGCCTCCGCGGCCGCGATACCTTGCGGCCCAGCCGGCCGGACAGGCAACAAACGAAGAATGATTTCCCTGGAAATTTCATCTTCAGGGGTCATTATAACCACTCTTTCGACAAAATTCCGCAGTTCCCGCACATTTCCCGGCCATGGGTGGCTGATCATGGCCTGCAAGGCTTCGGCGGTAAACTGCTTCCGACCAAAACCCTTGCTGGCGAATTCCTGGGAAAATTCCTCCACAAACAGCGGCAGATCCGCCAGCCGGTCGCGCAGCGGCGGCACGACAAGCGGCACCACGTTCAGCCGCCAGTAAAGATCGGCCCGGAAATTACCGGCCGCCATCTCAATTTCCAGATCCTTGTTGGTGGCGGCCAAGACCCGCACGTTCACCGAAATGGTTCGCGTGCCACCGACCCGCTCGAACTTCTGCTCCTGCAGAATCCTTAAAATTTTCGCCTGGGTCTTGAGGCTCATGTCGGCGATCTCATCCAAAAACAAGGTGCCGTTGTCGGCCTGATCGAACCGCCCCTTTCTGGCAGTGGTGGCGCCGGTGAACGCCCCCTTCTCGTGCCCGAAGAGTTCGGATTCAATCAAATCTTCCGGGATGGCGGCGCAGTTCACCTCCACCATGGGCAGCCGGGCCTTGCCGGACAGGCGGTGGATGGTCTGGGCCACCAATTCCTTGCCCGTGCCGTGTTCGCCGGTGATGAGCACCCAGGCATCGGTGGGGGCCACCCTCTCGATCTGCTCCTTGAGCCGAAGCATGACCGCCGAGGCGCCGGTAAGCGCCGGCGCCTGGCCGGCCTTCTGTCGCAAGAGCAGGTTCTCCTGCTCCAACCGCACCAGATTCAAGGCGTTGTTAATGGCGAGCAGGATCTTGTCGTAGGAGGGCGGTTTTTCGATGAAGTCATAGGCCCCCATCTTGGTGGCCTTGACCGCGTTGTCGATGCTGCCGTGGCCGGAGATCATGATTACCGGCAGGCCGGGATCCTCGGTCTTGATCCTTTGCAGGGCCTCCATGCCGTCCAGACCCGGCATCCAGATATCGAGCAGGACGAGGTCGATGCCGCCCTCGGCGAGCAGTGGAAAGGCCGCCTCGGCGCTCTCGGCCAAAACCGGCAGGAAGCCCTCGTCGGAAAGAATGCCGGCCAACGATTCCCGGATACTGGCCTCGTCGTCCACGATCAGAATTTTTTTTGCCATATCCACACCTGCGTCAAGCCGGTCAGCCCCGCGGCTCTTCCATGAAGGGGAGTTCAACGATGAACCGGGCGCCGTGGGGGGGATTGTCCTTTACCCGGATATAGCCGCCGTGGTCCGCCACCACCGTGCTGGCGATAGCCAGGCCCAGGCCGGTACCAGTCTTCTTGGTGGAAAAATAGGGCTCAAAGAGCCGCAACTTGTCCTCGTCGCGAACGCCGGGACCATTGTCCAGCACCTCGAAAAAAACGAGCCGCTGGGGGGCATCAAAGCGCAACAGCACCTCGATCACCCCGCCGCCGGGCAAGACGGCCACCGCGTTATCCACCAGGTTGATGAGCACCCGTTTCATCTGCTTGGCGTCAAAATAAAAGGGCGGCACCTCATCGACCACGGTCAGGCGGAAGTCGATATGCTTGTGGGCCTGCCGGTAGAGCGCGATGGCTTCCTCCACCATGGCGGCCAGGCGGTTTTTCTCCTTCTGCACCGCTGGCATCCTGGCAAAGTTCGAGAACTCGCTCACCAGCCGTTTCAGTTCGTCCACCTGGCTGATGATGGTTCTGGTGCACTGGTCAAAGACCTCGTCTCCCGCCGCCAACTGACCCAAATATTTTTTCCGCAGCCGCTGGGCGGAAAGCTGGATGGGAGTAAGCGGGTTCTTAACCTCATGGGCGATGCGGCGGGCCACCTCCCGCCAGGCCGCCATGCGCTGGGCCTTTTCCAACTCGGTAAGGTTGTCGAACACCAGCACCATACCCACCGGCTTATCCTGGTCGTCCTCCAGCCGGGTGAGGTTGAGACGCAGGGAAAATGATTCATCGCCGATGCGCAACCGCAGATGCCGCTGGATGGAGGGCTTGACCGACTGCTTCAGTTCAGCGACGAATTTCTCCATCACCTGCAGTTGACCGGCCCGAAGCACGGCGCGGTAATCCCGGTCGACGATCGACCGCCGGTCGATGCGCAAGAGGTTTTCGGCAAAACGATTGATGGTGGCAATCCGGCCGTTCTGATCCAAAGCAATGACGCCAGCGGCGACGTTCTGCAGAATGATCTCCATATAACGCCGCCTGGTTTCCTGCTCCTGGGAACTCTCCCGCAGGGCCAGATTGGCCTCCTTGAGCTGCTCCTGGCTGGTAAGCAGATCCCGGGTCATCCGGTTGAAGGAATCCACCAGGGTGCCCATCTCGTCGCCCGAGCCCTTTTCCAGCACGAAATTCAGTTCACCTTCAGCGACCCGGCGGGTGGCGTCGGCAAGGGCGCGGATCGGACCGGTGAGCCCCTTGGCCACATAAAAGCCGAACCAGATCGCACAGAAAACGATGAGCAAGGTGACGATGAGCAGCATGACCAGCAGGCTGGTCTTGATAGGTACCTTCAAAAGCATCAGTTGGCGATACCCTTCGAGACCCTTGGAAATTCGGGTCATGCGGGCCAGCCGCTCGCTGGGAATGACCCTGGACACCGCCAGAACCAGGTGGAGGGAGTCACCATTCTCGGCGCGCACCGTGATAGGGGTAAGGCTGCGGACCAGTTCGCCCGGCGCCACGGGCTGGATGACATGGAGCCCCTGTTCGCCGGCCAGGCCGCGGCGCAGCAACTCGGCCGGAAAATCCGGCACCTGGACGCCGGCCAAGGCCTTGGAGAACACGCGACTGATCACCGTATGCTGGTCGGAGATAAGCTCCAGGCCGTCCAGATCCAGCCCCGCAAGGGCCTCGCCCAGGGTGACGGCGAGCGCCTGGCCCCTGGCCGGCGCGAGCTCGGTGGCCGGCAGACGGGCCGCGACCAGGCCCCCATGACGCACCAGTTGCTGCCTGGCATCCTGGTAAATATCCTTGGCAATGGTAAGGGATTCCTCCAGGGATTCCTCGACATTACTGTTGAACCAGTAATCCATACTGCTGGACACGAATTGCAGGGCGATGAAAAACAGGAGGCCGGTAGGAATAAGCGACAGGGAAACAAAGGAGATGACCAGCTTGGTGCGCAGCCTGGTCCCCAGGAAACGGCGACGGCGCTCAAAAATAAGCTCCACCAGATTCCTGAGCACCAGAAAGACCATGAGCAGCAACAGCAGGACGTTGATGTTGATGAGGGCGAACACGAGAACATTGCCGCTCACCGGGAAGGGGATGGCGCCGCCGATCTGGGACACCCTGGTCTCAAGAAAGGTAAGGGCCGGCACCGCGACCAGGCAGAAGAAAATGACCAGCCTGACCAGCCGTTTTTTCTTGCTTCTGTCGACGCCCGGGTCCATCATGGCCCAGCCGCTTCCAGTCGGAAGGTGATGGAAGACCAGCCCGTTTCCACATCCCAGGCCTCCCAGAAGGGCAGAAGACGCTGGACCGTGAGCGGCAGGGTCTTCCTGGCCAGGCTGGCCCTGACCCGTAGCAGATACTCCCGGCCGGCCTCCAGGGATTGCAGCGAGGTGACCCGCAAGCCGTTGATCTCGAGCATGAGCCGCCGACCCTCCTCAATATCCGCCAGGGCAATAACGTCCCCCTGTTCGGAGCGCTGCACCCGATACTCCTCCTTCAGGGTGTCATAGGTCAAGGTATGGGAAAAGGTTCTGGAAAGTCCGGCCACCCCCTTGTCCTTGCCGCTGGTGGGCGCCAGGCTCACCTCGAAGTTGAAGGTGGCCGGCATGCCGTTCTGGATGCCGGCTTCCAGTTCAGGGTTGAAGCCATGGGCAACGGTAAAATAGAGCAGCAGGTCATGGCTGGAATTGGTGACGGCCAGGTCCGCGATGGTGGCCTCCTCGGCCCAGACGCCCCGGGCGGACAGCAGCATGAAAAGCAGCAGCACCGCCCAGAGCCGGACCGGTGAACAAGTATGTCTGGCAACTAACCTTCCCATCAGTCAATCTCTAGCTGCAAGCCGCGCGCCCAAACAGCGTAATGATCATCAGTGGTAACTATCCAGTGGAACCGCAACCCAGGTGAGTTCCCGGACTGGAAATGCTTTTCGCGGGTTCGTCCGCGACCGGGCGCAGGATGCGCGGGAGGTCG
>MNYK01000139.1 GCA_001873115.1 Desulfobacterales bacterium CG2_30_60_27
CATGTGGGCGGTGGCCGAGGTGTCGAGGATGGCGATATCCATCTCGTTATGGACAATATCGAGAACACTTGCCACCAGCACGCCGGTATTAAGGGCGATGGCCTCGCCGGGCGGACCAAAGTTGGCCGTATCAAGATAAGCGACATTGGTCACCAGGCACTTGTGCGCAGTTATGGGTGACGACACCTTCGACCCCGACAATCAACACCTTGGCCATAGCCGCTAACCTTATCCCCTTGACCTTACTTTTTCCGTATGCTATAAACGGGGTCTTCAAATTACATTATGGAGTATCCGGGCCGTTAGCTCAATTGGTAGAGCAACTGACTCTTAATCAGTAGGTCCCCGGTTCGATCCCGGGACGGCCCACCACGGATAGCAAGGCTTTACTAGAAATCGTAAGGCCTTTTTTATTGTATGTGCGAAAAAGTTTGCAAAATGTACACTAACACCTTGCAATCATTGATGTTTCATGCTGGCCTGGACTTGCTGGTATTGCGGATAAACTTACTCATCACGATGGAGCATGAACTGTATCCATGATGCTCAAAAAAGAGATGGGCCATGTGATTTTCCTTGCCGCTTTCCAAAAATATCTGGCGAATATCTTTGCATCGGGCAAACTGCTCTTCCAGCCAGCCCAGCATGGCCGATCCCAATGATTTCCCCCTCATGTGCCTTGATATCACAATATCTTGCAGGACAGCGTACCTGTTGCGGCTGCCGTGGACATATTCATACAGTGCGAGCCCGGCAAGTTCACTGCCATAGAATGCCACCGCCAGATGTAGTCCTTCTGCACAGGGTAATCGCGCATTCAGAATTGCCTCCCTTGCATCCGTGGCAAAAATTTCTTTGAGATTATGACTCCATGACGAAAAATCCGTGGCGCGGCCCTGCATGACTTCTCCATGCGATATATATGAAATATCGACGTTCGCCGCAAAGAAATCCGCTGCCTTCGTGGCAAAGTTGATGTCATCGACTTGTATAATAGCCAGTTGATCGCTGAGTGGCGCAGATGATTTCATGAATTCATTTTCTCCACAATATACTCTCTGAAATCAGCAAATGAACTGTTATCAGTGGTTTCTTTTGCAAACATTTCCTGAACCTTGATTACATTCTCTTTCTGTACGCAGCATAGCCCCCTGTCAATGATATCCTGGAACAGTTCGATATAATTCGTATTCAGGTTTTTCAGGTACCAATAGTGAAGAAAAATTTCCGAGGCGCACAGGTCATACATCCATGCCATCCAGCTTTTGAAGACGTCCTCGTGTATGATGCCATCTCTCCTAAAGCGCACGGCCATTTCGAAAAGATTTAGTATTTGGCAAATATGCTGGAGCACCTGGTAGGCCAAGTCAGGATCGTCCTGCACTTCGGTATAGAGTTTGGTATCTCCCCATGTGATTCGCGACAATGCCGTGTTGTCGATCTCGAAACGGAACAGTTGAATCGATTCGAGTTCCAGTTGCTGGTAGATCTGGTCGCGCGTCGTCTGCAGCTCTTTTTGGGATTGTTGCCTATTTGATATAATCACAGCCAGCGCTGCAGCCATAATCCCGATAATACTGGAGATTGATGAAAGGTCGAGTTCTACTTTGTCGTTAAGACCGAGCCAAAAGGCAAGAGTCGCGTGCTTGTTAACCAGAAGGCAAAAAGCAGCAACAACACAAGTTAGGTAGCAACAAAAGATGAGTATCTCATACAGCACCTTCGTGTGCTTTCGCAGTAAGCAGCGAACGCCGCCCTTTTGATCAGCACTCGCTGATGGATTCATAACATGCCTCAGTATCAACTGTCGGGATTCATGGATTGACTTGGGTTCTACTTTGCTCATTTTCGAGAGTAATTCCTCATGAGGTTAATCATGATGTCCACAGGAGTCGCCGAGAAAGTGGTCGAGTAGAACTGATCTCGGATGATGGCATGAGCATATCAAGCGTGACACTGAGGGGCCGGGAGCCCTTGACCTTACTTTTCCCGTATGCTATAAACGGGGTCTTCAAATCACCTTAGGCGGTATCCGGGCCGTTAGCTCAATTGGTAGAGCAACTGACTCTTAATCAGTAGGTCCCCGGTTCGATCCCGGGACGGCCCACCACGGATAGCAAGGGGTTGCGAGAAAATCGCAACCCCTTCTTTTTTTGCCGGATTCACCACAACGGCAGCTTACAATACCCGCTGCATCTTGAAAACAAGAGAAACGCCGCCATGACGTGCCGACTGGTGGGCGAGGGGCGGCGTACTGTCCCATGATCGCCTGATATAAAGATGCTCTGTCGTCAGCCAGCTTGCGGCGCTTGTTCCGGGGGCGTCCAAGGTCACCGCAGGCTGAAACTAGAGGCCAATCCAAGATAATTTCCCTTGACTTTTACCAACTTTAATGTGAAAAAAATGTCCGTCGGCCACGTTCTGCTGACACAAAATAGCCGTTTATGCATGCCTGGTGCCGTTCTAAATCCATTTCAGGAGTACCCATGAAACGCTGGCTGCTGAATATGAGTCTCGGGAAAAAACTCGCCGTCCTGGTCGGCTTCATCACTGTCAATTTGATCGTCAGCGTGGTGCTGGCCCAGCTTATCATCCGCAAGGTCCAGATCGGCGGCAAGGACTACCAGGGCATAATCCAGAAGGCCGACTACATCGACAAGCTGGCCCGCATGCGGCTCAACATCAACTTCCTGAGCAGTGAACTGAAATTCCAGGTCATCGATTATGACGCGGAACAGGATCAAGGCCTGCAAGACCTGGTAACCAGGACTCTGGAGCTTACCACGGAAATGCAGGCCGGGCTTGCCGGTCGAGGCGATGCTGGGTCGGCCGACTGCTTATCCTGTCACGCCCCGGCCAAGCTGGCCAACCTCCAGGCCGAGTTGGCAACCACCAAGGCCAACCTGCATCGGATAGCGGCCCTGCTAAAAGACTCCATCCTGCCGGCCTTGAGCCAAGGGGGGGCGGGCCAGGCCTCGGACGTCATCGAGAACGCCTATGATGGCCAGTATGCCGCGTGCATGGACATTACCAAAACCATGATCAATGAACTGCGCCAGTCCTCGACCCTCATGCAGGATACCACGGTCAGGCAGTCAAATTTCTACACCCTCGCCTATACGGTGATCGGCTTCGTGATCCTCGTCGTGGTCATCATTGCGGCGTGGGCCTTGGTGCACATGATTGTTTCGACCATCAACACGGTCATCGCGGAACTCACCATGAGCGCCGACGAAATGGACGCCCAGTCGCATGGCACCTCGGATTCCTCCATGCAGGTGGCGGAAATGAGTTCGGAGATGGCGGCCTCCATCGAGGAGATCAGCTCCTCCTCCGAGGAGATCACCTCCATGATCCAGCGTAATGCCGACAACTCGCGCGAGGCCAATGTCCTAATGGAGCGGACCGCCCGGACCGGCACCGCCGCCAACCGGAAAATGACCGCGATGCTCACCAGCATGCACGACATCAAAAAGGATTCCGACGCGATTGCCGGCATCATCAAGGAGATCGAGGGGATTGCCTTTCAGACCAATCTGCTGGCCCTGAATGCCGCCGTGGAGGCGGCCCGGGCCGGCGAGCACGGCCAGGGCTTCGCGGTGGTGGCGGACGAGGTCCGCAACCTGGCCCAGCGCACCACTACCTCGGCCCACAACTCCAACGATCTCATTGAACGGGCCATTCAGCATGTCGATGAAGGCCTGGCCCAACTGGAGACGGTGGCCAAGGAGCTTGATGACGTAACCGGGGACACCCAGAAGGCCAACGCGCTGGTGGGGGAGATATCCATTGCCAGCCAGGAGCAGGCCCAGGGTATTACCCAGATCAACACGGGCATCTCCCATATGGACCAGGGCACCCAGCAACTGGCCGCCAATTCCGAGGAAACCGCCTCGTCATCCCAGGCCGTGCTGTCGCAGATCTCCCTCCTGCGGGAGAACATCATGGAACTGGCGGAGCTGGTGGAGGGCAAAAAATAGGTCAGGTAGCCCCGATCATCCGCCGGCAAGCTGGCCACCGAGGCCAACCCCCTTTGTGGGGCCGTTTTACTCCGATACCACGGCGCGCAGTCGCTCCCGCAGGAGCGTGAGGATTGTGGTGGTGCGGGCGACAGCTTGATCGTTGCCTTTCTGTTCATAATACATCAGGCTAAGTTCCTGCGACTCCAAGGCCAACCGGAGGGAACGGGCCTGGCTCTGGCGGCTGTCCCCTTGCCAACGCTCGATGCATTCCCGCGCCTGTTTTGCGTTCATTATTTCCATGGGAACTCGCCGTCGAAGGTAGTCCAGGCAAAAGGGTGATTTCGGCAATAAAACAGGAAAATGAAATTACCCGATTATGGCGATTCATGCCAGCGGGATCGCTGGTACTTTTTTCTTGACAATTGCCGTGCCCCCTCGTAGAGTCGTCGTTCAACAAAAAACATTGACTATGTGTTTAATTCTCACATTTTCCATAGTTAACATTTAAAGGAGACAAGATCATGTCAAAATTGGTCCCCGCCCATGGCGGAAAAGGTCTGGTTTGTTGCCTGCTGCATGGCAAGGAACGGGTAGCCGAGCAACAGAAAGCCGCTGGAATGAAGAAGATCAAAATCAGCCCTCGCGCCAAGGGCGACCTGATCATGATGGGCATCGGCGGTTTTTCTCCGCTGGATGGCTTCATGACCAAGGCCGACTGGAAGAGCGTGTGCGAAAACTTCACCCTGGCCAACGGCACCTTCTGGCCGCTGCCCATCACCCTTGATGTGTCCAAGGCCGACGCCGCCGCCATCAAGGTGGGTGACGAGATCGCCTTGGAGCATGAAGGCACTATCTACGCCACCATGAAGGTCAGCGAGAAGTTCGAGATGTCCGATTCCAACAAGAAGTTTGAATGCCATAAGGTCTTCAAGGGGCACGGCGATGATTCCGCCGACGACAAGTTCTGGGAAGTGGCCATGAAGGATCATCCCGGCGTGCAGATGGTCATGAACCAGAAGGAGGTCAATCTGGCCGGTCCGGTAAAGGTTCTCTCCGAGGGCGAGTATCCCGAAAAGTACAAGGGTGTCTACCTGACCCCGGCCGAGACCCGCGCCATGTTCGAAGAGCGTGGCTGGTCCGACATTGCCGCCCTGCAACTGCGTAATCCCATGCACCGCTCCCATGAGTTCCTGGCCAAGATCGCCGTCGAGGTGTGTGACGGCGTGCTGATTCACTCCCTGATCGGCAACCTGAAGCCCGGCGATATCCCGGCCGAGGTGCGCGTCAAGGCGATTGATTGCCTGGTCGAGAACTACTTTGTGAAGGACAACATCATCCAGGCCGGTTACCCGCTGGATATGCGTTACGCTGGTCCCCGCGAGGCCTTGCTGCACGCCACCTTCCGTCAGAACTACGGCATCACCAAGATGATCATCGGTCGTGACCACGCCGGCGTCGGCGACTTCTACGGCCTCTTCGAGGCCCAGGAGATTTTTGACCATATCCCCACCCCGGCTGATCCGGGCAAGGCCTTGCAGTGCAGGCCGCTGAAGATCGACTGGACCTTCTACTGCCATAAGTGCGATGGCATGGCCTCCCTGCGGACCTGCCCCCACACCAAGGAAGATCGCGTTATCCTCTCCGGCACCAAGCTGCGCAAGGCGCTGTCCGAGGGCAAGGAGGTGGTTGACCACTTCGGGCGTGAGGAAGTTCTGGTTATCCTGCGTGAGTATTACGCCGGCCTGACCGAGAAGGTTGAGGTCAAGATGCAGAAGGCTGCCTCCGGCGAGAAGATGAAGTAGTAGCGTTTGTCCGTAAGTTGCGCTGATAACAGAGAGGGGAGACGCCTGGTGCGGCCTCCCCTCTTTTTTTGTTTGCCGCGCGGTACGCAACAGGAGGGTGATGATGCACCAGGTAGACGTCGGCCTTGGGGAGCGAGCCTATCCCATCCTCATTGCCGAGGGGGGGCTGGCGACGATAGGTCAGGACCTTGGCCAGCGGCGGGTGGGCAAGCGCTATGTGGTGGTGGCGGACAGCCAGGTGGCCGCACTGTATGGCCAGCCGTTGCTGGCGTCTTTGGCCTCCGCAGGACTTTCCGCCCGGTTGCTGACCTTCCCTGCCGGCGAGGCCAACAAAAACCTGACGACCATCGCCGACCTGGCCAGCCGCCTCGCCCGCCTCGGCACGGACCGCAAGGACGCTCTCATTGCCTTGGGCGGCGGGGTAACCGGCGACATCACCGGCTTTCTCGCCGCCATCTACATGCGCGGCATCCCTTTTGTGCAGGTGCCTACCACCCTGCTGGCCCAGGTCGATTCCTCGGTGGGCGGCAAGACCGGGGTGGACATTCCTGAAGGCAAGAATCTGGTGGGCGTCTTTTACCAGCCGGCCTGCGTGCACATCGATACCCAGGTCCTCGCCACCCTGCCACCCAGTGAATTGCTGAACGGCATTGCCGAGGTCATCAAGTACGGCGTCATCCATGATGCCGAGTTCTTCGCCTTTCTCAAGCAGCACCGGCCGGCCATCTTGAACCTGGACCGCGATGCGCTGGCGACCGTCATCCGCCGCTGTTGCGAGATCAAGGCCGCGGTGGTGGCGGCCGACGAGCGGGAGTCCGATCTTCGGCGCATTCTGAACTTCGGGCACACCATTGGCCACGCCGTGGAGGCGGCCTCGGCGTTTGCCATCGGTCATGGTCGGGCGGTGGCCATAGGCATGGTGGCGGCCATGGCGCTTGCTGTCGCCATGGGCATTTGTGCCAGAGACGCGGCCGACGAGGTGCGTCGGTTGATTGCGGACTTCGGCCTGCCCGCGGTGATCCCGGCCGCGCTTGACCGGCGGGCCATCAAGGGCTTTTTGTCAACGGACAAGAAGGCTATTGGCGGCAGGCCGTTTTTCGTGCTGCCGGAGGGGATCGGCAAGGTGCGGATCACCGACGAGGTTGCTGCAGCGCTTATCGATCAGGTCTTGGCCTAGCTGCCGCCGGCACTCCCTGGTAAGGTTGAATTATTTGAGAGAACATCTTATAGTTGATGGAAGGTTACGGTATTGTCACGGCATGAATAAGTTCCGAACAGGAGGGAACAAGATGAAAAAAATGCAAGTGTTGTGTTGCGTCGGCCTCATGGCGCTGGCTGGTTGTGTGCCGCAGAACCGAACCCAGCAGGGCGCCATGGTCGGCACCGGGGGCGGCGCGGTTGTGGGTGCTCTTCTAGGTCAGGCAATCGGTCACAATACCACCTCGACCCTGGTAGGCGGCGCGATTGGCGCCGCGGTTGGCGGTCTTGGCGGCGTCGGCATTGGCAACATGATGGACAAGCAGGAACAGCAGATGAATCAGGCCCTGGCCAACTCGAACGCAGCCGCGGTAAAGCGGGAGGGCAATCTGCTGGCCATTACCCTGAAGGGCGATGTTTCCTTTGACACTAATTCAGCGACGGTCAGGCAGGGATTATACGCCGAGATCGACCGGATTGCCTCGGTGCTGACCCAGTATCCGCAGACAGTTATCAGGGTGGAAGGCCACACCGATGGCGTCGGTTCCGAAACCTATAATCTGGATCTGTCCAACCGGCGGGCCATGGCGGTGAAGGCCCTGCTAGTCCAGCGCGGCATTGCCGACGCCCGGATCGAGGCCATTGGTTACGGAAAGTCAATGCCTGTCGCCACCAACGATACCGAGGCGGGACGGCAGATGAACCGGCGCGTGGAAATCAAGGTGGCGCCGTCCCAGAGCTGAGCACGGGCCAGGCGCGCCTCTCCAGAACATTATTGCCCGCCATGGATAGGGGGCAATAATGTTCTTACCGTAATACTCAGGTTGCTTAGCCTGTAGTCTGTCAGCAATGCGCAAAATCGACGCAAAACATCCTGACTACCTATAGCCTGTCTGCCTCATCAGTTACCCAGATCCTTTTTATAGATGACCTTGTCATCCCCGGGGCGATAGAAGTCGGTGAGAACGCATGCCACGGTGAAGCCGTTCTTGAGATAGAAGGCCTTGGCCGCTTGATAGGGGCCGGTGGACGAGGTGTCCAGATAGATGCGGCTGCCGCCTTGGGCACGCATGGCGGCCTCCATGTGGGTAAGCAGGAGCCTAGCCATGCCCCGGCGGGACTGAGCCGGGTCCACCGCGATCCAGTAGAGGTCATAGCAGCGGTCGGTCATCGGGATCCGGCCGAAACAGATATAGCCATGCACTCTCTTATCTTGCTCCACCACGCAGAGGGCCTGATAGTCGCTATCCGAATTAGTCAGGATATCGTCGAGCAGTTCCCTGGCCACGGCCAGCTCCTCGGCGGTGAACAGTTCGCGTTTGGCCAGAAGGGTCAGGATCTGGTCCCGGTCAGCCTCGCTGGCCAGAGGGCGTACCTTCAGGCTGTCCGGCGCGGGCCTGCAAGAAGTGCAAGAATTTTTCAACAAGTTCGTCATAGCTGATTCCTTGCTGCCGGGCCGCGGCGGCGAAGCCGGCATCCGGGCTCAGGCAGGGGTTGGCATTGACCTCCAGCACGTAAATCCGCCCGTCGGCGGCCATCCGCATATCGACCCGGCCGTAATCCCGCAACCCAAAAAGGGTAAAGCACTGCAAGGCGATTCGCCGCATGCATGCAAAGGCGTCATCGCCGCGGGTTTCGCTGGGAAAGCACCGCGGGCTGTTATGGTACTCGAAGGAAGAGTCATCCCACTTGGCGCGATAGCCCACGATGTGGAAAAGATTGGCCGGGAAGGCGGAAAAATCGATCTCCGCCACCGGTAATACCCGGGCCCGCGGAAAACCGAGCAGGGCGATGTTGAACTCCCGGCCCTCTATGTACTCCTCGACCAGCAGCGGGCCGTATTGGCGATAGATGTCCTGGATGCTGGCGCTTAGGCGGCCGGGATCGACAAACACCGATTCCTGGTCAATACCGATACTGGCATCCTCGAAGCGCGGCTTGACGAGGACCGGGAAGGTGAGCCCCTGGCCCGCGAAGGGGGCCGTCCCGTCATAGACCAGACAGTTGGGGGTGTCGATGCCGCTGGCCATGAGCACCCGCTTGCTAAGGAGCTTGTCGGTGCTGAGCATGAGAGCCAAGGGGCGGGAGCCGGTATAGGGGAGGCCCCGCAGTTCAAGGACCGCCGCCGGATGGCCGCCCAACTGCGGGTCTTCGTCGACGCTCTCGCAGAGATTGAAGACCAACTCTGTTTGTGCACGCTGGACCGCCTTGAGAAAGGCAGCCAGGTCCAAGGTAAAGGGAATGCGCACCGGCGTATGGCCGAGGTTAACCAGGCTGGCGGCAACTGCCTCTACCTGCACCAGGACATCGGCCGAGGAATCGTACCGTGCGTGGCCTGCGGCCAGCGGTTGATTATAGACGATGGCGAGCCGGGTCATGTGGAGGACAGGCGCTGGCGGGCCGAGGCCACGATGGCCTCAATGATGCCGCGATAGGGCAGGCCAACCTTGTTGGCGAGGATGCAGAGATCAGAGTGGACCGGATGCAGGCCGGCCAGGGGATTGACCTCGATGAAGGAGGGCGCCCCGGCCCCATCGGAGCGCAGGTCGAGACGGCCGGCATCCCGGCAGCCCAAGCCCCGCCAGGCGGCCAGGGCCACGGCGGCTGCCTGCCGCGCCTCCGGGTCGTCCACCAGGTGATATTCCACCAGATCAACAAATTCCTGTTTATTGCGGTAGGAGTAAACCTCGGCGTCGGCCCGGGGCAGAAGCACCACCTCCATGACCCCGATCGACCGGGCGGCGCTGCCCGTGCCGAGGACGCCCACGGTGAACTCTCGGCCCGGCAGAAACTCCTCGACCAGCACCGGCTGACTGAAGCTGGTCAGCAGTTCTTGGCCAACGCGCTGCAATTGCTCGCGGCTCTTGATTTTCGAGGCCTGGGTCACCCCTTTGCCGGTGCCTTCGGCCACCGGCTTGGCAAAGAGCGGCAAGGCAAGTCCAACCCCGGCCAGCTCGGCCGCGCTTTCGACCACGGCAAAATCCGGGGTGGGGATGCCCAGGTCACGGATGACGTGTTTGGTCATCCCCTTGTGCAGGGTGAGGGAGAGGACCATGGGGTCTGAAAAGGTATAGGGGATGCCGTAGGCCTCCAGCAGACCAGGAACCTGGGCCTCCCGGCCGAAGCCGCGCAGACCTTCGGCAATGTTGAAAACCAGATCCCAACGCTGGCCGTTGCCCAATCTCTTAACCAGGTTCTGGATGTTGCCGATGCGATCAGTCTCATGGCCCAGGCTCTGCAAGGACTCGTCGATGGCGTTGATGGTCGCCGGCTGATCGAACTCAGCGGTCTCTTCAGCGCCATAGCCAGCCTCCAAGTAGTCCTGGCGCAGGTCGTAGGTGATGCCAATTTTCATGGTTTTTCTCTAGCTACTCAGGTTAGTTAGACTGTAGCAAACAGATTTACCTACAGCCTGAACCCCTACAGCCTATTCACCTAATTATAACCCTTGATCACGTCCGGGTAGCGGAAGATCCGGCCTTCATAGTTTTTGAGCAGCAGGTTGTCCTGGTCCCGGCCCACCACGGTTTCCGGCAGGAGTGGAATTTTGCCCCCGCCGCCGGGGGCGTCGATCACATAGGTGGGCACGGCGTAGCCGGTGGTGTGGCCCCGCAGGCCCTGATAGATCTCCAGCCCTTTGGACACCGGGGTGCGGAAATGGGCGGAGCCCAGGATCGGGTCGCACTGGTAAAGGTAGTAAGGCTTGACCCGCCGCCGCACCAGGCCCTGGTACAGGCTGGTCATGGTGGCCACCGAGTCGTTGATCCCGGCCAGGAGCACGGTCTGGCTGCCCAGGGGGATGCCGGCGTCGGCCAGCCGTTCGCAGGCCTGGGTTGTTTCCGGAGTTAGTTCGTCAGGATGGGTGACGTGGATGCTAATCCACAGCGGGTGAAAGCGGCGGAGCATGGCCACCAGGGCCGGGGTGACCCGCTGGGGCAGGACCACCGGCACCTTGGTGCCGATGCGGAGCATCTCCACATGCGGGATGCGGTGCAGTTCGCCGAGCAGCCACTCCAGTTTATCGTCCGGCAGGGTCAGGGGGTCGCCGCCGGACAGCAGCACGTCGCGGACGACCGGGTTACCGGCGATGTAGGCAATGGCCTTTTTCCACTGGTTCATATTGAAATGTTGATGCCGGTCCCGGCCGACCAAACGGGAACGGGTACAGTAACGGCAGTAGTTGGAACAGAAGTCGGTGACCAGGAAGAGGACCCGGTCTGGATAGCGGTGAATGAGGCCCGGAACCGGGCTGTGGCTGTCCTCGCTCAGGGGATCCTGCTGTTCGCCCGGGGAGCACAGGTATTCGCCGCAGGTGGGGACCACGGTTCGCCGGACGGGCTGGGTCGGATCGTCGGCACGCAGCAGGCTGGCGTAATACGGGGTGATGGACATGGGCAGGCCGCCGCGCTCGCCGCGCAGGGCCTCCTGCTCGTCAGCCGAAAGGCGGATGAATCTTTCCAACTGGGAAATATCGGTGATCCGGTTACGGAGCTGCCAGCGCCAGTCATTCCACTGGGTAAGGGAGGTTTTTGGAAAGAACTGTTTTCGGAAGGCGGTGGATTGTGGATTTTCGACAAAGAATGGCAGGTTGTAGATGGTCTGGTCCGGAACCTGGCGCAGGGACAACGGGCTTGGAGGTTCGGTTTCGTCGGCGAGCAGCAGTGCTTCTTGCATGGATCTTCTCCTTAATCGTTATGACGTTGCAAACGTGGGGCCGGAATTTTGCTCCGGCCGTGGCCACGGGAGGTGGCCATATCCTATAAGTTAGGCCCTGGCTTGGCGCGACGCAGGAGGCATAGCTCCCTTGCGGCGTTATTTGCCGGGCCGGTTTTTGATCCAGTTGCGGCCGGTGGGATCCCAGGCGCTCTTCAGCCGGATCTCGCGGGCGACGATGGTCTTTTTGCCGCCCTCTTCCAGCAGGGTGCCGCGTACCCTGATTTCCTGCCGGACCATATCCGACAGGGCCAGATCGCCGCCAGCGGCGTCGAGCAGATACTCCTTTTCGTCGGCCGTGGATATGGCCACCGTGGTTACATGGCCGGCTTCATCCCAGCCCACTGGAATGACGATGCCGGTTATGGTGATGATCTTTGCCGCCATGCCTTTTGAGCTCCATCTTTCCAGTCAGGATAATGTCTAATTGGTATACTTATAAGCAATTGCCGTGCCAACCGAATAACATGCTGATATCACTTGTATTGTTCAATGGCCGGGGTAATGGGTCGGAACTCAGGGTTCCGATGGCAGTGGACGAGGGGCGTAGCTGGGGCGACGATTCATTGGTTGCCATGCTAACTAATTGAATTTACATATTAAAAATAAAAGGAATTTTTAGTTCTGAAAAGCGCGTTGGTCGGAACCAGGAGTTCCTGTTTTATGATGGGTGCTGGGTTTCATCAGGAAGAAGTTTGAATTCCTCCTTGTGCAGGCCGTATCTGGTCATCAGCTTGTGGAGTTGGCGGGTGGTGACGTTGGCGGTCACGGCGGCCTGGTTGATCCGACCCCTGGAAGTGGCCAGGAGTTCCTTGAGGTAGCAGCGTTCCACCTGCTCAATGGCAATGGCGCGGGTTGCGGCCAGGGAGCGGGAGGCATCCACCTGCAGACGGGGCTGGTGGGCGGGCCGTGCCTGGAACAGCTCGCCTGGAAAACTCTCCGGGGTGAGCATGGAGGACGACTCCAGGATGAAGGCCCGTTCGATGAGGTTCTCAAGTTCCCGGATGTTCCCGGGCCAAGAGTAGGCGGTGAGGGCGTCAAGGACCTCCGGGGTCATGTCGTGGATTTCCTTGGCATGAAACTTGTTGAAACGTTTCAAAAAGACATCCACCAGCAGGGGGATGTCCTCCGGCCGCTCCCGAAGCGGCGGGATCTCGATGGGAAAAACATTGAGCCGGTAGAACAGGTCCTTGCGGAACAGGCCGGCATCGCACATCTGCCGCAGGTCGGCATTGGTGGCGGCCATGATCCGGACGTTGGCCTCGATGGTTTCGGTACCCCCCACCCGCTGGAAGGCCCGGTCCTGCAGGATCTGCAGGAATTTGATCTGGGCCGTGGCGGTGAGGGTGCCGATCTCGTCGAGGAAGATGGTGCCCTCCTTGGCGATTTCGAACTTGCCGATCTTCCGCCGGGTGGCGCCGGTGAAGGCGCCCTTCTCGTGGCCGAACAGCTCGCTCTCCATCAGGGTTTCCGGAATGGCGCCGCAGTGGACGCTGATGAACTGGTCGTTGCTGCGATTGCTGTGCTGATGGATAAGTTTGGCCAGCACCCCCTTGCCGGTGCCGGTTTCGCCGACGATCAGCACCGTGCTGATCGTCGGGGCCACGGAGCGGACCTTGTCGTAGACCTCCTGCATCAGCGGGCTCTTGGTCTGGATCAGTTCCAGCGAGTCCACCTGCCAGAATTTTTTCCTGAGATAAGTCAGCTCGGACTGCATCAGGGTTGACTCGTAGAGGCTCTCGGTGACGTATTTTACCTCGTCGGCGTGCAGCGGGTAGGTAAGGAAATTACCCGCCCCGGCCTTGACCGCCATCACCGCCTCCCGGATCTGGGCCGGCGCCGACATGACGATGATCTCCAGGTTGGGGGCCGCCACCCAGAAGGGCAGGAGCACCGCCTTGAAGCCGTTACCCTGGTCTGGTTCGCGGAGCAAGTTCAGGTCGATGAACACGAAATCGACGTGCTGCCGGCGGATGAGTTGCAGGGCGCCATCTTTGTCAACCTGATGGCAGACGTCATCAGGCCCCTCAAAACAGGCGTGAATGATGCGGAAGATTTCTTGGTCGTTGGCGACCACCAGGATATTTTTCATTGGTTCTTGTACGGAGTTATATCTGCGAAAAACGGGCCGCCGTCAACAGATATTATGGAGGTGGACGAGGTGGACCAAATGGACGGAGTGGACCAGCGGATCCGTCCACTTGGTCCACACCGGGCTTTTGCCCAGCCTCATGCCACGCAGCGGAAGCCGACGATATTGGACCAGTGGCTGCCGCGTTCCAGCATCCGGTGGCAGGCGGCGATCATGCCATGGGAAATCCAGGCGCCGCCCTTGAGGATGTACACCGCGTCTTGCCGCGGCCTGGCCGCTCCCTTTTGTTCTATATTGTCAAGGCGGCTGGCGGTCCATTCGTAGACATTGCCCAGCATGTCCTGCAGACCGAAGGGGCTGGCCGCCTCCAGGCCGTAACGCATGACCGGCGTGGTGGTTCCGGCGAAGGAGGAGGCGAAATTGCCACGGGTCGCCACCCACAGGTTGCCCCAGGGAAAAAGCCGGCCGTCCTTGCCGCGGGCCGCGGCCTCCCATTCATCTTCCGTGGGCAGCCGCTTGCCCGCCCAAGTCGCGAAGGCCAACGCATCGTTGTGGCTGACCTGTACCACCGGGTGATGGTGTCGGTTTTCCAGGGCGCTGCCCGGGCCAGCAGGATGGCGCCAGTTGGCCCCCTCGGTGGCCACGGCCTCGGTGCCACGGGTCAAAGTGAAGATTGCCCGGCCGTTAGCCGGGTTGATTTTTTCCTGGCAGCGCGGCAGGTAGACCAGCCCGTAGCCCGCTGCCTCGGCCTCGGACTCATAGCCGGTATCGCGAACAAACAGTTCAAACAGATCATTGGTCACCGGGAACTGGCCGATATGAAACGAGTCGAGATGCACGGTCCTCTGTCGCTGCTCCGGGGGCTTGGGGTGACTGCTGCCGACCGGGTAATCGCCCGCCGGTATCCTGATAAATTTAGGGGTAAAACGCTCCAGAAGCTGGGCGACATACTCCTCATTGGTTTCCGCCAGGGTATCGACCTGTTCCGCCAGTGCCTCCTCGGGTTCAAGGTATTGGGAAAGCACTTCCAGCATCTTTGGCGTGCGCCGGCGTCCTGCCTGACCGTCAGCCTGCTCGACTTCTGGAATTCCCGGCCCCATGCCGGATGAAGTCCCGCCGCCGGCCGATTCTTCGTTGCTTCCCACCGCACCGGCCAAGCCTGCCTGACCTGCCGATGGCAAACCATCCCCCGCCGGAACCTCCCCGGCCGGCGTCTCGAGGGCTGGCGCCATGCCTTCCGGCAAGGCTTCGACTTCCTCGATCTCTTCAAGTTCGTCGTCGGGCAACTCCTCGGCCTGCACACCGGCTGGCAATCCCTCATCCGCCAAAATCTCTGCAGCCGGCGTTTCCGGGCCTGGCGCCAGGTCGTCCGGCAAGACCTCGACTTCAGCGGGAGTCTCAATCAGTTCCTCTTCCTCAACTTCTTCAATCTCTTCCGCGGGCAACTCCTCGGCCGCTTCGAGCGCCTCCTCAACAACCTCCACGGTCGGAGCGAGCGCCTCGACCGCTGCCTCCTCTTCGGCAACAGCACTCTCGAGCAGTTCTGCCTCCTCCTCGATCTCTTCCTCGACCATCTCCTCAAGAGGCGGCTCAACCTCTTCATATTCCTGTTCTTTCAGGAACATTGCCGATGATTCTGGCGCCTGGCCGCCGGCTTGTCCGGCCCCGACCCCTGCCTCTGCTTCACCAGTTGGAGGAGCGCCGGGCGCTGCCGCAAACGGCAAACCAACCGCCTGACCGCCTCCAGCCCCGCCAATCTCCCCGGCCGGCGTCTCGAGGGCTGGCGCCATGCCTTCCGGCAAGGACTCTACTACTTCCTCGGCTTCCTCTGCCGCTGACTCATCTTCGACAACGGCACTTTCAATCAGTTCCTCCTCCTCGATTTCTTCGATCTCTTCCTCGGGCAGCACCTCGGCCGCTTCAATCTCCTCAACGACCTCCTCCGGAACGGATACGCCCGCTTCGGCCGCCTGGTCACCAGCCTGACCGGTCCTGGAAATTCCTTGGCCAATGCCGGGCGCAGGCCCGCCGCCCGCCAGTTCTTCGACAACCCCGGCCCCTGTCCATGCCCCACTCACCGGCAGCGCGCCGGATGATTTCGCGGACAACAAGCCGGTGGTCTGAACGTCTTCAGCCTCGACATTCCCCCCGGTCAGTGGTCCGGCCTCTGCCCCCAAATTCGCACCGGTCTTAGCGGGAGACTCCTCGCTTATATCAAGCCCCGCCCCCCGCGCCGCCGGGATCCCGCCCTCTGCTCCGCCGGCCGCCATACCGGCCTGCGATCCTCCCGCCTCTCCCTCCGCGGACCGGGGGACGGCCGTGCCGGGGCCGGAAATTTTCCGCACAAACTGCCGGGTCTCCTCCAGTTGTTCAAGCAGGGCCTGTATATCGCCGCCGCCCTGTTCCCGGGCCAGGTCGGCTATGATTTTTTTAAAGGAGGAGAACAGGTCCACCATGGACTGGCCGTCGCCCGCGGTGATGCCCAGTTTTTCGATCAGGCTGTCCTTGCGCTCCTCGGAAACAACAAAGGTGTTGTCCCGCCCGATCACCAGGGCCTCGGGGTTCTTGCCTTGCTTTTCCAGATCCTTCAGGTTTTTGTTGAGAGACGATTTCAGGCTGCTCAGATTTTTGCGCCTGGCCTGAATTTCCTTCGGGCTGTCCACCTCCCAGAGCTGCGCGATGAGCTTTTCTGCAGGGATGTTCTCCAGGGTCAAGGCGTCATCATCGGCGTAGCAGGAGGCAATGGCGTGGAAAAGTCTGGCCTTCAAGGTGTCATCCTTGAAGGGGAGATGGCGCGTTATGTCTTGAATCCCCTGACGGGAAATGAGGTTAGACATTGTTTAGACTGTAAGTGTTAGCTTGAGGGGCGGAGGGACAGAACAAAAAAACGCGGAAACTCCTTTGCCCCTCTGCAACTTTGCCACTTTGCAACTCTGTCCCTTTGCCCGGTTAATCATAAGCAACGTATCGTCAAAGGGGCCGCGACCTGAAAGGTTTTTGTTTAATGGCCTGGCCAATTGGATTACTATACCTTGCGACGAGCGGGTTTGCCTTTTTATTCAGGAAGAATGGTTGCTGTCGTCTGTCGGCAACCGAGGGCCCAGGAGGAGAAGGTAGATGGCAGCACCCTTGGTGATCGTTGAATCCCAGGCCACGGCCAGGACATTAATAGATCAGTACGGCGGCGAGGCGGAGTTCGTCGTGGTGGCCTCGCCGCCCATGCAGGTTTCCTCCGGCAATGGCGCCGGCCACGCCGGGGCATCTTTTGACTTTTCACCCCTGCCCCAGGAAAAGGCCCTGATCGAGACCCTGCAAGACGCCAGGGGCAGGGAGATCCTTCTCGCCCTGCCCCCTGACCGGCAGGGAGAATACTGGGCATGGATGATCAACGGTTACCTGGCCAAGTTGACCGGCGGAGCCGGCATGCCACCACGCTGTTTGCGTCTGCTTGGCTTGCGTCGCGACGAGGTGCTGGCCGGGCTTGGCCAGGCCGGCCCGGTGGACACGGCAGCCGGAGAGGCCTATCATATCCATATGCTTTTCAACGCCGCCTTGGGCAGCCATATCCTGCGACTGCTCGGCACCCAGCGAGGTCCGAACAATCTGCCCCTGAATTTTGACAGCCTGACTACCATCTTCTTCCTGGTGGAACGGGAAGAGGAAATTCGTGCCAACTCACCGGTCAAGAAGTGGCAGATCCAGGTGACCCTGGCCAGCGGGGCGGGTGAATTCGTCGCCCGGCTTCAGAGCGCCCCCGGCAGCGGCCCGGACGGCTTCTTCAAGGAAGCGGCCCAGGGCAAGGAGGCGGTGAATCTTTTCAAGGATCTGCTCTTTGAAGTGGTTAGTGTGGCAAGGGAAGCGGTGCTCATTGCGCCACCCGCGCCCTTCCGGTTGAGTGAACTGCTTACGGACGTGGTCAGCCGCTTCGGCATGGAGCTGCGGGCAGTGCTGGCCGCGGTCCGCCTGCTTTTCCATGGCGTGGAGTTAAATGGCGTTAGCATGGGCCTGATCTCGTCCTTTCTGCCCCAAGACAAGGCGGGCAGTCTGGAAAATTTGGAGGCCAGAATCAGAGACCAGGTCGTCAAGGAATATGGCGAAGAGGCCGGGCCGGGCGGGGCGGAGCCTCTGCCCGGCGACGAGGGTTTTATCCTGCCGCTGGCCCCGGAAATCACGGCGGCGGCACTGGCAGGCAAGCTCCCCGAGGAAGTCCTCCGAGTTTACGAGCTCATCCGGCTGCGGGCCCTGGCGAGCCAGATGGCCGAAGCCGAAGAAGAAGCCGTGGCCGTGGAACTCAAGGCTGGCCCGTCATGCCGGTTCCTGGCCAGGGGCCGGGCCCTGCGGGAGCAGGGCTTTCTGCTCGCTTACCAGGAGCCGGCCGACCGGGAGCTGCTGACGCCCTGCTCCCTGGCCGTCCTTGAGGTCGGCAGAACCACCTCGCTGGTGAAAATTACCCCGGAGCACACCGCCGGCTGCCCGCCGGAATATTACACCTTTGAAAGCCTGTTTGCCGACCTCGCCGATCTCGCCATGGAGCTGGATAGCACGGCCGTTCTCATGCTCCAGAGCATGGCCGCCAGTGGCTATCTCACCATCGGCGCACATGGCGAATTGCGGGCCGGCGACAACGCCTTCAAGGTGGCGGCGGTCCTGGGCCGCGTCTTTCCCACCATGCGGAGCGTCAATCTCTCTGCCTATCTGAAGCAGACGGTTGCGGAGGTAGTCGGCGGCCGCAAGGAACTGGGGTTTGCCCTGCGGCAGTTCGAGCAGACCTTGGCCATGCAGGGCAAACCCCTGGTGCAGGACGATATCTCCGCCAAGCTCAGGGAGCGAAAGCAGGCCTCCAGCCGGATCATTGTTACCCCCCAGGCGGAGGCGTACCAGCAGTCGCCAGCCCTGGCCGCCGCTGCCGAGCCAGAGGCACCGCCGGTCGCCGAGACGGCCGAGCCAGAGGCAATGGCAGAGAGCATGGCTGTGGAAGAGGCGCAGGCCTTGGGCCGCGAGGAAAAGTCGGAATCGGCCGCGGCACATGACGCGCCTGTCGAGGTTTTTGAGCAGGAGCCGTTGCCTCTTTCCGAGGCGGCCGCTGTTGCCGGCCCATCGGCGGCGCCGGTCGTGACCGTTGCGTCGTCCCCGGTAGTGGCGGCGGCAAGCGGCGGCATAATCTGCCCGGTCTGCGGCAAGGCCGTTATCATCAATAAACGGACACCAACGGGCAAGGATTTTTTCGTCTGCCCGGCCGAGGAGTGCGAGTTCATGGCCTGGGCCAGGCCCCATGCCGTGCCCTGCCAGGTTTGCCATTCCCCCTATCTGGTCGAGAAGAAGAACATCCGCGGTGAGCGGCTGTTGCGCTGCCCCCGGGCCGGCTGTAACTACATGGAGCCCCTTGATGATGCACCCGGTGACAGCGCCGCCCCGGACGCGGCGGCTGGCCCGAAAAAGCGGCTGGTACGCCGGGTGGTCAGAAAAGGCACGGCCGGCGCCCGGCGCGTGGTGGTGCGGCGCCGGTAAGGGCGCGTGTGCCGCCTGCTACTAGTCCGTCAGCAAGCCAAACATGTTGCCGGCCGGCGGGGCGCCCCGCTTTTCCGCGGAAACGATCAGCTCTTCAGGGTTGGGTTTGCTCGCCCGGTTCAGGGCGATCAACGTCCTCAGCACCTTCCAGCCGATTTCACCTCGTTCCGCCATGCCGCATAGTTCTTCCAGGGCTGTCCGGTTTGAATAGGCAATCTGACGGTAGGGCCGGCGCGAGATGAGGGCATCGTAAATATCCGCCACCGTGATGATCTCCACCAACCGGCTTTGTTGCTTCATGCCCTGCGGATAGCCTGAGCCGTCCTTCCGTTCATGGTGGTTCAGCGCCAGCCGGATAGTGGCGCTGTCTTTCTCGTGCAGGTAATAGCAGAGCAGCACATAGCCCGCCAGGACGTGGTGTTTCAAAAGCCGGTTTTCCGCCGGGGTCAGAGGGGTCTCCTTCATGAGGATCGCCAGCGGCACATTGATCTTGCCGAAGTCATGAGTTGGGCCGGCGATGGACTCCTTGGCCACCTCCTCGTCGGCCGCGCCCAGCACCTTGGCCAGCAGGGTCGCCAGGGCATAAACCATGAGGCTGTGGCGGTAGGTGTGGAAATCGTGCTCCTTGAAGTAGTCGATGATTTTCAGCAGGGGTACGGGCAGGGTGACCTTCTCGAACAGAGTGAGCACATACCCGGTCTGCTCCGGGTCGGCGAAGACAATATTGTAGGGGGGCAGGGTGAGAAAACGGTGGATGTCCTGGCGCACCGTGCCGTGGTTCATGATGAGTTTGGTCGGGAAAGCCCTGGCGCGCCCATCCTCCATGAGGCGATCCATGGTGGCGGCGGTGAGTTTGGTATCGGCGGGCAGCAGTATGAGGCCGTCCAGGGTGGAAATTGGATATTGCAGGGTGAGATCCATCAAACCCCCACTCAAGTTAGGGTGCGCGATGCCGTGACTTGCCTGGCACTCAAAGTACTTTCTTTAGCACCGGCTGCCAACCTGATTTATTTGGCGGCCTCAAACGGCCAGCCGCAGGATATTGGCGATGGCCTCTTTTGTATAGGTTTCCGAGATGGACCAGGCCTCGGCCAGGGCCGCCGCGTTGGCCGCGATCCTGTCGATATCGCTGGCCGGGATGTCCATCTCCGCCAGGCGAATGGGGGCCTTGATGGCCACGAACCAGCGCTCCAGGGCCTCGATGCCCTCGGCCGCCGTCCGCAGGCCGAAAATTTGCCGGGCGAACCGTTCGAATTTTTCAGGATTGCACGGGGCAAACCAGCGCATCCAGGCCGGCATGACCATGGCCAGCCCGGCGCCATGGGGGATGTTGTAGATGGCGCTCAGGGAGTGCTCGATCATGTGGTTCGGGAAACTGTATTCGCCGATGCCGGCGGGCGTAAGACCATTCAAGGCCAGGGTGGCGGCCCACATGAATTCCGCCCGGGCGTTGTAGTCGTCGGGTTCTGCCATGATCACATCGGTGGTGGCCATGACCGTCTTGATGATGGCTTCCACAAGCCGGTTCTGAAGATTGTCACCCTGGCCGGTAAAGTAACCCTCGATGACGTGGGCGATGACATCCACGGCCGCGTAGGCGCTGTAGTCCGGGGGCACGCTGCAAGTTAGGGCCGGATCGAGGATGGAGAACCGAGGGTAGACGTGCTCACTGTGGATGGCATATTTCTGCTGGGTGGCCTCGTTGGTGACCACCGCGTTGCCGTTCATCTCGCTGCCGGTGGCGGCTATGGTCAGTACCGTGCAGACCGGCAGGGCGGCGGTCACTTCCGTGCCAATGAAGTAGTGCCAGATGTCGTCCGCAGCCAGGGCGCCCACGGCAATGGCCTTGGCCTCGTCGAGCACCGAGCCGCCGCCCACGGCGAGCAGGCCGTCAACGCCGGCCTTTTTGGCTAGTTCGACCCCGGCCCGGACATGAGAGAGCAGGGGGTTTGAACTGACCCCTGCATGCTCCACCCAGGCGATGTTGTTGGTCTTAAGGCTTTGCGTGACGCGGTCGTAAAGGCCGGAACGCTTGATGGATTCGCGGCCGTAGACCAGCAACACCCGGCCCAGGCCGGCCTGTTTCAGCTCCTGGCCGATCCGGGTTTCCGTGTCCTTGCCAAAGATGATCCTGGTGGGATTATGGAAGGTGAAGTCGAACATGATCGAGGCTCCTGACTTTTTATCTCCCGAGGGCGAGATGCGATAGCATATCTCAAAGCAATTGCATGCTACATGTCATTGCTGCGTGAAACGCGGCGCACCATGGAAAGCCATGGCATATGCCCAGACGATGATGTACTCAACATTGTGGGCGTTGAACAACGCGAGCAGATCTTTGAAGTCTTGCTGAGCTTCCAACGTATTGTTTCCTGAGAAATTCCACCGCGGCGACACGCTCGGCGGATGGTCGGCCTAACCAGTATGCCAGGTCGTCCATGGCGGAGGATTCATGAATGGAGCGTTTGGTAACGACTTTCTGTAACATACTCTTATTCTACCATAGCCAGCGCAAGTGTAAATTCCCTTTCGCGACGCGATCGATGATAACGCTCGAGCAGAGAGAAGTCGAAGGTGGCCGCCCATACCAGACTACCCTGCCAACAAGCGCACTCCGATCGCTTTTGCAGACTCAACATCGAAAGTCACTGTTTCCTCGCACCCGGCAGCCTTGTTAATCTTGGCGCTGAGGTAATCGGCAAAGTCGGCATTGCCGGCCTTGGCCTCTTTCAACGCCTGCCAAACCACCTGGGGCTCCTGGATTTGCAATTGGGCAGTACGCATAATCTGCTCGAGCACCTTCAAGGCCTCGGCCTGATTTACCTTGTAGCATCGCTTCAGCACCCACACCAGTTCACAGAGGACGATATGGTTAATAAAACCAGGAGTGTCCCGGGAACAGTTCTGCTCTATGAACTCGACGGCCGCGCGACTTTGCCGCGGGTCATCCTGCGCGATATACCTGACAAGAACATTGGTATCAATGCCAATCATCGGCGGCCTCCCGACTCCTCGATGGCACTGTTCATGTCTTGGATGGAAACCGGCTTCCGTGGTTTCGGCACCATGCCCTTGAGAGTGATCACCTCAGCAGTGACCGGCCAGATGGTGACAACCCCTTGGTCGTCCAGCAAAAATTCAACCCGATCGCCCTTATCGACGTGCATGTGGTCCCTGATATTTTTGGGAACGGTGATCTGCCCTTTGCTGGTTATCGTCGCGGTAGCCATTTCTCTCCTCCTTACATTAATCTCATATCTATACTGTATGGTAAGGAATTGCAAAAGACAACAAAAAAGAGTCGGTTTCCATCCGTTTTGACCGACTCAATACCAGGCGTGTGGTCAGGGGGATGGGCGCGAGGACACTTTTAAACGAACCTGACAGGGCCGTTATGCTGAATGGTCAGCTTAAAAAAACGGGGTGGCCGGGCCGTTACCTGATCTCCTTCATATAATCAAGCAACTGGCCAGCCAGTTCCGGGCTGTCGAGGCGCAGGGAGAGTTCGTGGTTATAGGCCAGGGCGGCGTGGGTGAGGTTGTGGCTGCCGATGAAGCAGAGATGGCGGTCGATCACGGTAAGCTTGGCGTGCGTGGTGGTGCGGGGGGAGTCAAAGGTCACGGTTACCCCGTTTTGGGTCAGCAGGTCGGCGGCCCGGTTGTTGGCCACATTTACGTCCTCGGCATAGCCTGAACGTTCGAGCAGGATCGAGACCTGGACGCCCCGTCGCCGGGCCTTGATCAACTCCCGGATAAGCTGGGTCGGCCGGTTGTTTTTGGCGTCCGTCAGCTTGACCAGGAAGTAGACCATGGCGATTTCCCGGTCAGCCCGTTGGATGGCGTTAAGCAGTTCTTTATGGAAGGTGGCGTCGGGCAGCAGGCGGATGGCGGCCGGCTGGCCGCGAACCTCGTCGGCGCCAACGGGCCCGGCCGCCATGCCGGCACCGGGCAGCACCACAAGCAGCAGGAAGGCCAGCGCGGCTGGCAGGCTGCCGGGGCGACGCACTAGGCGGGCCACCAGTCCGCACCTATTCGTCTGATGCAGTTGAAACCGCCGGCCAGCACCAGGCTGTCGCGGCTCATGCTGTCCAATATGCATTGCACCTCGTAGGAGCGGGTGCCGGCGTCGCAGATGATGATAAAGGTTTTGTCCGCGGGTAGTTCGTGGGCTCGCGGCCGGAACTCGGGGTACGGGATGGCCAGCCATCGCGCCCCGAATTTTTCCACAAAGCCGGCGGTCGCGCTCTGGTGCCGGATGTCCAGGGCCATCCAGCCGGGCTGGGCGGCCAGGTTTGCCATCCAGGCCAGAAAGTCTTCCGGGGAAATGGTGCGCAGCCGGCCCGCGGCCAGGTTTTCGGCGACGTTGGCCGTGGCGTTCAAGGCGTCGATGGCCGTGGCAAAGGGCGGCGCGTAGGCCATCTCCAGGTCGGAAAAGTCCTCGATGGTGGCGCCCCGGCCGATCAAGGCGGCGGCCGTGTCGATGCGGGCCAGCACGCCGTCATTGCCCGCCGGGCCGAAACCCTGAACGCCCAGCACTCGGCGGCTTTCCCGGTCAAAGACCATCTGCAGCGGCATCACCGTCTGGCCGGGGAAGAAGTGGGCGCGGTCCGACTGGGCGGTGATGACTGCCGCGGCCTTGAACCCTTCGCTCAAGGCGGTTTCCAGGGAGATGCCGGTGGCGGCGACGCAGATGTCGAAGGCCTTGAGCACGAAGGTGCCGATCCAACCCTTGAAGGTGCTGGGCCGGCCAGCCAGGTTGTCGGCCACCACGCGGCCCTCGCGGTTGGCCAGCGAGCCCAAGGGCGCCGGACCCCGCCGGCCGGTGATCAGGTGGCGGATGTCCACGCAGTCGCCGGCCGCGTAGATAGCGGGGTCCGAGGTCTGAAGCCGCTCATTGACCACGATGCCGCCCTGCGGCGAGACCATAAGTCCGGACTCCATGGCCAGCTCGCCGCGCGGCCGCACCCCGACAGCCATGATGACGATCTCGGCCTCCAGGGTACGCTGCGGGGTAACCACCCGGCAGACCCGGCCGGAGGCGTCACCCTCAAGGCGTTGGGCCGCCTCGCTGGTGAACACCTGCACCCCCTTGTCGCGCAGGTGTTTCTCCACCATGCTGGCAAAGGTCCGATCCACCAGGCGGGGCAACAGTTGGGGCATGAATTCGAGGATGGTGGTTTCCACCCCCCAGAGATCGCCGAAGGCCTCGGCCATCTCGATGCCGATGGCGCCGCCGCCGATAATCACGGCCCGGCCGACTTTGCCCTGGGCCAGATCCGCCTTGATGGCCATGGCCTTGTGCAGGTCGGCGACGGTGTACACCCCGGCCAGGTCAGCGCCGGGGATCGGCAGGATGTTGGGCCGGCTGCCCGTGGCCAGGACCAGTTGGTCGTAGGGAAGCTCGTCGGTCTTGCCGGTATTGATTTCCTCAAGGTGCACGATCTTGTGCTGCCGGTCGATGCGAGTGGCGCGGGTGGCGGTGCGGACGTTTACGCCCTTGGCGTTCTCAAAAAAATGTTCGTCACGGGTAACATGGAAGCTCGTGGTGCGCAATTCCTTTTCATCGGATACGTCACCGGATACGTAGTAGGGAATGCCGCAGCCGCCGTAGGAGATAAGGGTGTCCATGTCCACCATGGTGATCTCCGCTTCGGCCATGAGCCTTCTGGCGCGGCAGGCGATTTTGGGGCCAGCGGCCACGCCGCCGATGATAACGATTTTTTTCCGCATGATGTCGGTCCTTTTTAAATGCATGGTGAGAAAAATGTGGGGCGGTAGTGCGCCCGGCCGGGTGTGGCCGACACCACAGTATCGTGAAAAGGATGGGGTGTCAATTACCGGTGGCTGGCCGGGGCGGCCATCTGGTTTCGCCGCCGGAAGCGCGCCGAGCTTGAGAAAAAGTAACTATCCAGCTTGTGTCGACAGTTAAGCGTTCCCGGCCTGGCCATGCCTTTCGCTCATTCTCGGCGGGCGTCCTGCCCGCCTTCGAGGCGTCCGCGACCTCCCGCGCATCCTGCGCCTGGTCACGGACGAAGCCGCGAAAAGCATTAGCAGTCCAGGAACTCACCCGGGTTGCGGTTCCGCTGGATAGTTTCCATGGTTCATTCATTTTCCAAGGGTCACGAAAATACCATACTGTCCCGCCTTAGTCAAAACCTTTG
>MNYK01000052.1 GCA_001873115.1 Desulfobacterales bacterium CG2_30_60_27
TCCGCGACCTCCCGCGCATCCTGCGCCCGGTCGCGGACGAACCCGCGAAAAGCATTTCCAGTCCGGGAACTCACCTGGGTTGCGGTTCCACTGGATAGTTACTGTTAGGCTTAACTATGGTCTAAACGCCTACAGCCTATTCACCTAACTCATTAAAGTCCCGTGGCCGCCATCTGCTTGCGGACCGCCACCTCGGAGGCCCGCATCGCCGCCCGCTCCGCCTCGGTGAGGCTAAACTCCAAAATCCGCTCAACCCCGCCAGTGCCCAGCACACAGGGCACCCCCAGGAAGCAGCCGGAAAAACCGAACTCGCCTTCGAGATAGCTGGCGCAGGGCAGGACGCGCTTGCTGTCGGTGAGTACCGCCTCGGCCATCTCCACCGCGGCCAGGCCGGGGGTATAGAAGGCGCTGCCGGTCTTTAAGTGATTAACAATCTCCATGCCGCCCTGCTGGGTACGGGTGACGATGGCAGCCAGCTCCGCCTCGGTCAGCAGGTCGGTGACCGGCACGCCGGCCACGTTGGCCAGCCGCACCAGGGGCAGCATGTTGTCGCCGTGGATGCCCATGACCAGGGCCTGCACATCCTTGGCCGCCACCCCGAGGGCCTCGGCCAGAAAGGTGCGGTAACGGGCCGAATCGAGCACCCCGGCCATGCCGATGACCCGCTGCCTGGGCAGGCCGGAGGCCTTGAAGGCGGTGTAGACCATGGCGTCGATAGGGTTGGTGACCACGATCATGACGCAGTCCGGCGAATGGCGCACCGCCTCGGCGGCGCAGGCGCGGACAATGGTGACGTTCTTGGCCAGCAGGTCATCGCGGGACATGCCGGGCTTTCTGGCCAGGCCGGCGGTGATGATCACCACGTCCGAGCCGGCCGAGTCGGCATAGTCATTTGAGCCGGTCAGCCGGCCGCAGAAGCCGTCCACCGGCCCGGCCTGGGAAAGGTCCAAGGCCTTGCCCTGGGGAATGCCCGCCACTACGTCGAGCAGCACGATATCGCCCAGACGGCGAACGGCGGCCCAGTGGGCGGCGGTGGCGCCCACGTTGCCGGCGCCGATAATGGTAATCTTATTTCGCATGAATCACTCCGTTTGATAGTTCAGCCCTACTGGCCATGATCATGGCCTCTACCCGGGCCAGATCCTTCGGGGTATCCACCTCAATGGAATCGTGCTGGGTGAGGACCACCTTGATGTCATAGCCATACTCCAAGGCCCGCAACTGTTCAAGTTTTTCAAAGCGCTCCCACTCCCCCTCGGGCAGGCCCACGAAGGTCAGCAGAAACCCTTTGCGATAAGCATAAAAGCCCAGGTGCTTATAATAGGTGGGCGCGGGGAACTCCCCGGGATTGCGCTGAAAGGGAATGGGCGAACGGGAAAAATACAGGGCCAGGCCCTGGCGGTCGAAGACGGTTTTCACGTGATTGGGATCGTTGATCTCCTCGGGCCGGACGATCTTATAAATCAGGGTGGCCATGGGCAAGGCCGGGTCAGCCAGCAACGGCCTGGCCACCTGTTCCACCACCTCGGCCGCGAACAGCGGCTGGTCGCCCTGGATGTTGACCACCACGGCGTGCTCATCGATGTTCATGATGGTGGCCGCCTCGGCCAGCCGATCGGTGCCCGAGACGTGATCCGGCCTGGTCATCACCACCTCGCCGCCAAAGGCGCGCACGCAGTCGGCGATCCGGCTATCGTCGGTGGCCACCGCCACCCGCTGCAAGAGCGGCACCGCCAGGGCGCGCTCGTAAACCCGCTGGATCATGGGCCGGCCGTCGATCAAGGCCAGGGGCTTGCCCTCGAAACGATTGGAATGATAGCGGGCCGGAATAATGGCCACCACTTCGGGCTGGGTTTTCTTGTTTGAATCCATTATTGTTCTTTCACCAGCTATGGACCTTTTCACCAACATGTGCCAGCCTGCCGTAGCCGCCGCGGAATCCGCCCAGCATTCGGAAGCAGCGGCGCTGGCCGCCCGGCTCGGCCTGTCGCTCACCGAGGTGAGCGACGCCACGCTGCCCTTGCTATTGGTCCTGACCCCCACCCACCTTGAGGTGCGGCAGACCGGAGCGAACAGCCCGGGGCCGGTCCGGGTCGATTTTGTCGCTGGCGCCCTCGACTACCGCCGCCGCCACGGTGGCGGCAAGAACCAGGCCCTGGCCCGCGCCGTGGGCCTCAAGGGTGGGAAAAAACTTGTGATCTTCGACGCCACCGCCGGCCTGGGCCGCGACGCCTTTATCCTGGCCACCCTGGGCTGCCGGGTGCTGATGGCCGAACGCTCACCAGTACTGGCCGAACTCCTGGTCGACGGCCTGGCCCGCGCCACGGCCGACCCGATTATCGGCCCTCTGGTAACGGAACGCATGACCCTTTTGACCGGCGACAGCGTTGACCTCATGCAGACCAAGGCCCTGGGGCTTACTCCCGACGTGGTCTACGTCGATCCCATGCACCCGACCCGGGAAAAACCGGCCCTGGTCAAGAAGGACATGCGGCTGCTCCGCCTGCTGGTAGGGCCGGACCAGGATGCCCCGCAACTACTGGCCGCCTCCCTGGCCGCGGCCAGCAAACGGGTGGTGGTCAAACGGCCGCGGCTGGCACCGGCCATTGCCGGTCCTGCGCCCGACTTTGCGGTCACCGGCCGCAGCAGCCGGTTTGATATCTATCTGACCAAATAGGACTGCAATTGCAGCATTTTTGGTAGGTTGGTGGTGAGCCTGCGAACCCCAACAATCAGCGTTTGGCATCATGTTGGGGTTCCTATCGTCACCCCAAACCTGCCGGTCTTGAATGCGAGCCGCTAGCTGCCAGCCGCTGGCGGTAATCAGGAGCGCGCTACAGCAACGCGGCCTTGGTCAGGGCTTCGGCCGTCTGCTTGAGCCGCGCCTCGGGCAGCTTCACCGGGATCTGGTAAACCAGCAGCCGATCCATGATGGCGGCCGACATGGGCAGGGCCTGGGCGTCGTAAAACACCCGGCGCCGGCCATCGCCCTCCTTGAAGGGCCAGCCCGACTGGGCCATGGTCTTGCCACCCAAAAGATGCTCCCACTTCGGGTAATAATGCCAGGTGTTCTCGCCAAAGGCGATGGCCCCGGCCCCGCCCTCGCGCAGCACCCCGTTCACCGCCCGGGCCCGCTCGGGGCTATCCAGCAGGAAGGCCAGGAAGGTGGCGGTGTCACCGGCCTCGTCCAGGATGGTGCGGAAGCTTACGCCCGGGATGCGGGCCGCCAGTTCCTTGAGGTCGGACTTGTGCTGCTTCTGGCTCGAGATCATGCCATCCAGCTTGGCGAGCTGGGCCAGCCCCATGGCGCCCTGCAGTTCCATCATCCGATAGTTGGTGCCGATGAAACGGCGGCCCTCGCCGCCCCGGCCGCCTGGATTGGGCACATGGTCGTGGCCGTGATCGTGGTACTCGCTCATGCGGTTCCACAATTCCTCGCTGTCGGTTACCACCATGCCGCCCTCGCCGGTGGTCATGGTCTTTACCGCGTCAAAGGAAAAGGTGCCGCAGGCCCCGAAGGTGCCCAGGCGCCGGCCGTGCAAGGCGCCGCCGGACGCCTGGGCCGTGTCTTCAATAACCGGAATGCGGTGGCGATCGGCAATGGCCTTGATCTCCTCGATGCGGGCCTGGGCGCCCAGCATGTGCACCGGGATGATGGCCCTGGTGCGCGGCGTGATCTTCTGTTCGAGATCGGCCGGGTCCATGTTCAGAGTCGCATCAATCTCGGCAAAGACCGGCACGGCCCCCACCTCAAAGATGGCCTCCCAGGTGGCCACGAAGGTGAACCCCTGGGTGATAACCTCGTCACCCGCCCCGACGCCCAAGGCAGCCAGGGCTACCTTCAAGGCCGCGGTGCCCGAGGTCACCGCCTGGCCATAGGCTGCCCCGCAATACGCGGCGAAGCGCTCCTCGAAGGTGCGGACCTTGTAAATCCCACGGCGCTGCTCGCCGAACTCGTAGCGAAAGAGCACGCCGGTGTCCAGCACCGCCAATATCTCCTGCTTTTCTTCGTCCCCGAAGACCTCGAAGCCTGGCATGGCAACCTCCTCTCATGACATCCATATAAGCAAACGGACAATGATATTAAGTGATCATGGGCAAATTACAAGAAAAATGGTAACTATCCAGCTTGTGTCGGCAGTCAAGCGTTCCCGGCCTGAAAATACTTTTCCGGCCGGGAACTCACCTGGGTTGCGGTTCCACTGGATAGTTACGAAAAATCACACCCTGGGCCCTTGACGAAAAAGAGCGGCCCCGCACAAGCGGCGCCGCTCTTTTTCGCAGGATGGGACTTATGTGAGCTATAGGACGTATGGGAATTTCCGCCTTGCGCCTTGAGCTTATTGCAGCTCTTTCATGATGGCCGCGCTCACCACCTCGATGGAGGCCCGCCCGTCCACCGAGATGACCTTGGGGCCTTGCAGGGTCTTGAAAAAATTGACCGCCGCCATGGTGCCGGTCTTGTCGTCGTAGTAGATGTTGTGCCGCTTGTCAATGGCCGCGTCATCCTGGTCATCGGCCCTGGTCTTGAGGTCGCCGCCGCATACCCGGCAGACCAGCTTGCCGTCCTTCTCCACCGGCTTGATGGCGTCGAAGGCGACATGATTCGGATGATTGTTGTCATTAACGCAAAGCCTGCGGCCGGTAATGCGCAGCTTGGCCACGTCGCGGGGCAGCACGATCTCGATGACATAGTCCAGGTTCATGCCCTCGTCCCGCAGGGCCTTGGCCAGGGTCTCGCCCTGCACCTTGTTGCGCGGAAAGCCGTCCAGGATCCAGCCCTTCTTGCAGTCGGCCTCCTTGAGACGGTTCAGAATCATGGGGATGGTGAGGGCGTCCGGCACCAGGTCGCCACGGTCGATATACTCCTTGGCCTTCTTGCCGAGTTCCGTGCCGCCGCCAATGTTGACCCGGAAGATGGCCCCGGATTCGATGTGGGGCATGTTGTATTTCTTCTGAATAATGGCGCCCTGGGTGCCTTTGCCACTGCCGTTGGGACCGAAAACCAGAATGTTCATGGGCTGCTCCTTGTGGGTTGAAATAGGTTATGGGAAAAATAAAACGGTAACCCGTTATCTCTTGAGGGTGAGGACAATGCAGCCAGACGAAAAGCAGCCGCCGTATCATAAAGCGTGACAACTATATCGTAAACGTGACTCAATGCAAGGGATTATCGAGCGGCTGGCAAGAGCAGGGTACGCAACGACCCGTCCGACCTGTCTGATTTGTCCGACCTGTCGGACCTGTCTGGCCCCTCTGCCCCAAATTCAGATTGCTTTGTGCCGCGGGCATGATATGGGTTGAAGAGAGAGGGATTGCGACCCGATACAACCTGGCCTGCATCAACCAGGCCATTTCAAGGCGTACAACGCGACGCTCGCAAGGCGCACGGGAGAATGATGGATACCAGAATAGCGGACCTGCTTGAGGCGATTAAAAAACTTGAAAAAGAGCTTCTCCAGGAAATCGAGAAAAAAGAAACCGAGTTCTACTATACGGTAATCGGTAAAAAGGTCCGCTTTGCAAAAGAGATCCGCAAGCGGCACCGGCAGATGATGCAGACGGTTGCCCGGTATCTGACCGAGGCTTCCCTGCGCAACATCCTCACCGTGCCTTTCATCTGGTTCATGCTGCTGCCCGCCCTGTTGCTGGACCTGTCGGTCACAATTTTCCAGGCCGTCTGTTTCCGGGCTTACGGCATCCCCAGGGTGAAACGGCGGCGCTACATCGTGATCGACCGCCATGCCCTGGCCTATCTCAACTTTATAGAGAAGCTCAACTGCGTGTACTGCGGCTACGTCAACGGGCTGATCGCCTATGTCGGTGAAATCGCCGGTCGTACCGAACTGTATTGGTGCCCGATCAAACACGCTCGACGACTGGCGGCCATGCACAGTCAGTACGGAAAATTCCTGGAGTACGGCGACGCCGAGGGCTACCGGCGGCATCTTGAGGAAGTCCGCCGCGACTTATCCGGCCTGGATGACGAAGCCTAGTCTGGGCATCCCGAATGGGACGCCCGGGCTGAAGGAAACTTGTTTTCTTGTCAATCAGGCAACTGCTCAGATTATTTAGTCCGTTAGGCTGTAGACTGTTAGGCAAAAAACGGAGCGTATGCGGAACACAGTACGACTTATACCGCAAGGGCATAAGTTTCGTATGAGCAGACGAGCTGCTCAACTCAGCTTTATACCGCAAGGGCATAAGTTTCGTATGAGCAGACGAGCTGCTCAACTCAGCTTTA
>MNYK01000130.1 GCA_001873115.1 Desulfobacterales bacterium CG2_30_60_27
GCCAGATCCAATACCTTGGGGGTGGCATCAAGCACTTGGGACATCTGTTGCAGCTCTTTGGCGATCTGGTTCCGGGCCATGTTGGTGAAGAGGTTCAGTTGCGGGTTGAATTTTTGGCGCATGATGGGAGCCCCCAAGGAAAATTGCTTAATCATACCAACCTGTTGGGCTTGTATTCTACCATGGCGCGCCGCAAAACCGTAGCTAAATATGCGGGGTTTTACATAAATATCAACATTTTGCAGTTTCCGGATGGAAACTAGCTAAACAAAAACAACTGGTTACTATTGCTGATGGTTTTGGTTGTGCAATCTTCTTCTGTAAGTGCCTGTAATAATGGTATTCGCTCGAAAACGGTGACGCTTACGACCTGTAACATTGTGTAGAGACTTGCCTTGATTTTGAGCCGTTTCTTCATGATGGCAACGAGCAGATAGACGGAAACTGCAATCCAGATTTGGGCTTTGACCGCGTTTTCCGAAGTGCCGTAGAAAGTCTTGATGCGCAGGTTCAAGTAAGCCGCTACGCGGCAGGTCTCCTTTCTCCTGGCCCTTCCTGATCAAAAACTACATTTCCAGAAATCAATCATCTCTCCTTGTCCGAAAGGTTTTGTAATCCCCATTACTAACCTCAAAAACAAGGAGAGAATCATGAAGAACAGGTACTGGTGGTTTGAAACGGTCTGGCATCAGAAAATGGTCAAGGCCCTCCAGGTGGCCGGCATGTGTGATCGGACACAGGAAACCTATGCGCGTACCATGCGCAAGCTTACCGAATTTTACAACAAAACGCCTGACAAAATCACCGAAGAAGAACTCATGGATTATTTTATCCATCGCCAGCAGGTCACCGAGTGGAGTCCGGCCACCATGCGGATCTGCTACTCCGGTATCAAATTCTTCTTTATCAATGTCCTCAAACGAAAGTGGCACACCCTCAAACTCGCCAAGGCCAAGAGGGAGAAACGCCTGCCCGCCGTCCTTTCCAGGGAAGAAGTGAGCACAATCCTTTCCCGGGTTACCACCTTTCATAATTATGCCTACCTGCAGACCGTCTACTCATGCGGCCTCAGGCTCCAGGAAGCACTCTTCCTCGAAGTCTCCGATATCGACGGCACCAGGAACATGATCCATGTGCATCGCGGCAAGGGCGCCCGGGATCGCTATGTGCCGCTGCCGCGGGCCACCTATCATCTGCTGCGAAAATACTGGGTTACCCATAAAAATCCAAAACTCATCTTCCCGGCGGTCGGCAGGGGGCAGAACAAAGGGCCGGTCGCGAACATACCCATGTCCATCGAAGGCGTCCAAGGCGCCTTCCGCCGGGCAGTGGTTGAGTCCGGTGTTCAGAAACGGGCCTCCATTCACACCCTGCGCCATTCCTATGCCACGCATCTCTTGGAGGCCGGGGTGAATCTGCGGGTCATCCAGAAAAATCTTGGTCATTCCAACATTGAAACCACCATGATTTACCTGCATCTCACCAACAAGGGCATGGGGGAGGCAAGCGGAGGCAAGCGGGACGTTGTTCATTAGTTGACTAACTACCGTTCGTCTGCTATCCTTTCCGCATGCCAAGATCAGCCCGTCTAGATATACCAGGCCTTTTGCAGCATGTCATCGTCCGCGGGGTGGACCACTGCGACATATTCCGCGACGATGCCGACCGGAGACGATTCCTCCAAAGCTTTGCGAAGCTTCTTGTCCAGACCGATACCGAATGCCTCGCCTGGTCGTTAATGACCAACCACTTTCACCTCTTGCTTCGCCCCCGCAAGTCCCATCTTGCGCCGTTCATGCGCAGGCTGCTCACAGGGTATGCCATCTACTTCAACCTCCGGCACAAACGCTCTGGCCATCTGTTCCAGAATCGATACAAGTCCATGGTCTGCGAGGAGGACGCCTATCTTCTGGAGCTGGTGCGTTACATCCACCTGAATCCTCTGCGCGCGGGAATAGTTAAAGATCTCGACGATCTTGACAATTACGACTGGTCCGGCCACTCGGCCGTAATGGGCAAAGGGACCTTGGCAGGGCAGGTCACGGATGAGGTTCTTGCTCTCTTTTCCAAGGGGAAACGCGAATCAAAAAGACGGTATCGACTTTTCGTTGCCGACGGTGTCGCGTTGGGCAAGCGCGAAGACCTCGGCGGTGGACGAAGGATGGCGACAACGCTAAGTGAAGAGCGGGGCGAAGCGTCTTACGACGCAAGGATTATCGGCAGCGGTGAATTCATCGATGAACTGCGGCTGCGGAGGGAGCTCAACGCGAAATTCCCACTGGCTATGGAAATCAAAGATATTGTCGCCAAGGTTTGCCACCACTTCGGGATTGATCCCGAGGAACTGCGCCTGAAGACCAGAAGGGCTGGGATAGCGGATGCCCGCGGCGTCATCTGTTATCTCGCCGCCCGCCAGGCAGGGCACAATGGCGTCGAGGTCGGCCGACAGGTGAATCTGCTTCGCTCAGGCGTCAGCGTTGCCGCCAGCAGAGGGGAACAAATGGTGAATAACGATCCGGCGCTGCTGGCGATAATGGACAAATGAATACCATACCCTGCGACTCCTCTCAGCAGCCGTCTGCATTCTCGTTCTTGCCCCTGACCCTGTTACGGTGTACGATAGCCAGGTTGGCGGACAGCTTCGGCAACGACACGATGCCGCTTGCCGAAAAGAGCGTGAGGACGAACGGAGGGAAGGATTAATGGCTAAGAAAATTGCGAAGCCAACCGGCGGGCACATGTCGCCTTTCGAGCGGATCCGCGAGGTCAATGAGGCGGGCAATGAGTATTGGGAGAGCCGCGACCTGGCCGAGGTACTGGACTATACCCAATACCGTAATTTCGAGGCCGTGATCGAGAAGGCGAAGATGGCGTGTTTCAATAGCGGGCATCGTATTGAGGATCATTTTGCTGACGTCAGCAAAATGATCGAAATCGGCAAAGGCGGCCGACGCGAGATCGATGTCACATTGTTATCTCGATACGCCTGCTACCTGATCATTCAAAACGCCGATCCCAAAAAAGAGATCGTGGCACAAGGCCAAACCTACTTTGCGACCCAGACGCGGCGGCAGGAAATGGCGGACGGGCGCATTGAGGAAGATCGGCGGATTCTGTTGCGTGAAGAGATGCGCCGCCATAACGTCCAGTTAGCCGATGCGGCCAAGGATGCGGGTGTCGTCGCACCCATGGACTATGCCATCTTTCAAAATCACGGGTATATGGGGCTTTATGGCGGACTGAAACAGGAAGACATTCATCGTCGGAAAGGCTTGAACAAGAGCCAGAAGATTTTGGATCACATGGGTAGCACGGAACTGGCGGCAAACCTATTTCGAGCGACCCAGGCAGAAGAAAAGCTGCGCCGGGAAGAGGTGAAGGGGAAAGCCGCCGCAAACCGGACACATCGTGAAGTCGGCGCCAAGGTGCGACAAACCATCCAGGAATTGGGCGGCACGATGCCCGAGGAATTGCCGGTGGCGGAAAGTATCAAAAAGATTGAGACCAAACAGCGCAAGCAACTCGGCAAGGCTGAGACGCCTGCAAAGAAGAAAGGCACCCCCATTTCCAGGGACTGACGATAATTCACTAACGGCGCCCCGCTTGCCCCCCAGAGTTGGCCCGGTCAGCCGGGGGAGAAACGCGTAAAAGAACCGGCCTCGTACCTCGAGCCATCCGGGGCTGATGCGGATGCCGTAGCCATCTTTCCTTGCCGTTCTTTAAACGGCCGATATCTTTGTCGCCGTTCGGGGAGGCATAGGTGCCCAATCCTTGGAACACGCCCTGGTCGAACTGACCGGCAAAAATTTCACCGCTCGGCAGGATGAGGGTGCCATGGCCATTCTTCTTCCCTGCCGCCCGCACCTCACCCAACGGCAAGCGGGTAGTTTGCCTCGATTTGATGCATAGCGCCCTTGGCACTAACCTGGCTGGAGTAAAGGTGAAATTCCGTGACCGTAAAAGGTTCGGTGGTGAATAGGCCGTTACCGGCCAGGAAGTTGGTGAGCCGGGACAGCGGCGTCTCCCGGAGGCGGGCCAGGGTAATGTGGGGCGCGAACTTCCGCCCCTCCGGCTCCAGGCCGCAACGGACCAGGGTGGCCTCCACCCGGTTGCGCAACAGGACCAGGGCCTCATTTTTCGCTACCCCGGCCCAGAGGATGCGGGGGAGTTGCCGGGGCGGGAAATATCCCAGGCCTTGCACCTGCATGGCAAAAGAGCCGGACCGTACCCCGGCCAGCGCCTCCCGGACATCCCGGAACATGGCGCCATCCACCTCGCCGATGAAACGCAGGGTCAGGTGAATCTGTTCCGCCGCCACCCAATGGGCGCCGGGCACGCCGAAACAGAGGCCAGCGAGCTGCCGCCGCACCGATTCCGGAAGATCCACCGCGACAAAGAGCCTGATATCCATCGGTTCACCAAAACATACCTTGCCAGCAGCCGCCAACCTCCTTTCCCGGCCCTGGTCCTCAACATACCCGGAAAGAACCGCCCATGCCAGCGCATTCCGTCGGCCCTGCCCCCTGCCTGCCGATTGACATCCGCCGTGGCATGGAATAGTGTGGGCTTTTTAAAGGACCGTAACCAGCACTCCGCAAATTGGGCCGCTATGACCACTGCCTTCCACTGCCGGGCCGGAACCCCGAAAATCTGCGTTTCCATTGCCGCGGCAACCACGGCCCTGGCGCTGGCCGCGGCCCGAGCGGCAGAACCGGTTGCCGATGTGCTGGAAATCCGGCTGGATAGCCTGGCCGACCCGGCGTTGGCGCCCTTTCTGGCCACCCTGGGCACACCGCTGCTGTTCACCAACCGGCCGGTCTGGGAAGGCGGCCAGGCCGCCGGGCAGGAGATTGACCGCGTGGCTCTATTGGTGGCCGCGGCCCAGGCGGGCGCCGCGTATGTGGATATCGAACTGCGTAGCGAGCGCCGCCTCTTCGACCAGGTCCGCACGGCCGCCGACTCTACCGCGGTCATCGCCTCCTGGCACGATTTCGCAGGTACGCCCGACACCAAAGAGCTTACCGCCATTCTGCGCAGCCAGCAGGCAGCAGGCGCCACCATCGGCAAGATCGTCACCACGGCCCACACCTTCCAGGATGTCCTGCGGGTACTCAACCTGCAGACCGAGGCCGCGGCCCTTGGCTTTCCCCTGATCGCCTTCTGCATGGGGCAAGCCGGCCTGATCAGCCGGATCGCCACCCTGGAGTTGGGCGGCTTCATGACCTATGCCGCGCCGGATACCGGCTCGGCCACCGCGCCCGGCCAACTGCCGGCCAGCATTATGCGCACCATTCTTGCGAGCCTCGGCCATGGCCATTGACGGAAGCACGGACATATACGGCATCATGGGCCAGCCCGTGGCCCACAGCCTGAGCCCGGCCATGCACAATGCCGCCTTCCAGGCCTTGGGGCTCAACAAGGTTTATCTGCCCTTCGCGGTGGCGGATGTGGCCGGCGCGGTGGCGGGTTTCCGGGCCTTGGGCGTCAAGGGGGTAAGCGTCACCATTCCCCACAAGCAGGTTATCATTCCCCACCTGGATTCCCTGGATCCGGTGGCGGGGAAAATCGGCGCCGTCAACACCTTGGTGCTAACCGGCCCCCTTATCCACGGCCTGAACACCGATTGGCTGGGGGCCAACCGCGCCTTAGGCGAGACCATGGACCTCAAGGGAAAAACCGTGCTGCTCATAGGCGATGGCGGCGCGGCCCGGGCCATCGGCTTCGGCCTGCTTGAGGCCGGCGCCCGGCTGCTGCTGGCCAGCCGCAACCAGGGAAAAGGCGCCGCCCTGGCCAGTCACCTCGGCTGCCCCTGGCAGCCATTGGAGAAGGCGCCAGACCTCACGGCCGACGCCCTGGTGAACGCTACCGCCGTCGGCATGACGCCCCAGAGTGACCGCACGCCCGTGCCCATGGCCGCCCTGGCCAATTTCCCGGTGGTCATGGACATCGTCTACGCACCGCTGGAAACCAGACTGCTCAAGGAGGCCAGGACAACCGGCTGCCGGGTGGTGGACGGGCTGACCATGCTCCTCTACCAGGGGGTGGCCCAATTCGAACTCTGGACCGGGCAACCAGCGCCAATCGAGGTCATGCGGGCCATCCTGCAACAGCGGCTCGGGCACAGGCACACCATGGCATAAGAAGGCGCAAGGGCACAGAGGCAGAAGGCATTCGGTTCAATACCCCCTTGAGGGGGTACAATGTTTCTTGATAAGTAACTATCCAGTGGAACCGCAACCCAGGGGAGTTCCCGGACTGGAAATGCTTTTCGCGGGTTCGTCCGCGACCGGGCGCAGGATGCGCGGGAGGT